>NZ_CP062500.1:608206-912309 GCF_014879975.1 Vibrio bathopelagicus
TGCTTTATCTGGGTCACGGCGAGTAACGGCACTGATGGTGTTGAGCGCATTAAACAAGAAGTGTGGGTTCACTTGAGCGTGCAGCAGTTTGATTTCCGCTTGGGTGAGCAGTGTTTGCTGTTGCTGATAGTTGCTAAACAGGATCTGGCTCGACAAGAGTTGAGCGATACCTTCTGCCATCGACATGTTGATTGTTGAGAATAGCTTGAGTTTTGGCTCGTATAGTTTGATGGTTCCGACTACTTCATTACCTGCACGCAACGGAATAATTAACGCAGAACCTAATTTACAATCTTGAGATAGAGAGCATTGGTATGGGTTCTCTTTACCATCAAGGTAGATGATGTCGTTTTTTTCCATCGAGGTAAGGGTGCTTTGTGATGAAATCGGCGTGTTTGGAATATGGTGTTCATCGCCAATGCCGACGAACGCGAGGATTTTCTCTCGATCGGTAATCGCCACTGCACCAACATTGGTTTCTTCGTAAACGATACGCACGATTTTTTGTGCGTTATCGGAATTAAACCCGCCATGCAGAATACCTACTGAACGTTCGGCGATGGTTAATGCGCGGCGAGAGAAGGTCGCTGAGTATTTTTCGAAGATGGTTTTCCTGTCTTGGATGATGCTCATGAACAGCGCCGCACCCACAGAATTTGCGATGATCATTGGCGCGGCAATATCAGAGACTAGAGCGTAGGATTGTTCGAACGGTTTAGCGACTGCGAGCAAGATGCTCATCTGAATGATTTCGGCAAAAAGGGTCACAGAGAACACCACTAGAGGATTAAATAGCTGGCTGGCTTTGTTCTTTCTCACGAGGTAAACGTGTAACAAGCCACCAATCAAGCCTTCTGCTGTGGTTGAAATCGCGCAAGCTAGATCTGTGAATCCACCCAAAGAGTAACGATGGATACCGCCAGTAAAACCGACCGCGAAGCCGACAACCGGACCACCGAACAGACCGCCCATTACCGCTCCCATCGCACGGGTGTTAGCGATGGCATCATTAATCTGTAATCCAAAATAGGTGCCCATAATACAGAACAGGGAAAACAGAACGTAGCAGCTGATTTTATGACTTAAGCGTGAAGAGATGCTCAACAAAGGGAGAATCAGTGGAGTCTTACTGAGCATGTAAGCAATCACTAAGTAGACACAAGTTTGTTGCAGAAGAGAGAGAATGAGTTCCATATTTTCACCTATTGAGACGCTTGTTAAGTGTAAAGCTCATTGCGGGGTAACGGTAGCTTTGCTTGTCTTTTCATTGGTTATATCGGCCTCCCAGAGTCGGAGCACTAACGCCTACAAACAATAAAGCCCATCACAGTGGACGGGCTTTAGTTTTAATTTCCACGAATCACCGAGTGATTGCGGGAGCAAGCGAAGTTGTGCTTGGCAGTTCTTTTGTCTCTTTCTATGAAGATTGGTTTCTTGTTATCAAGAGCCTTAAAGAACTAGGCTGTTTTAGTAACTGGTTTTGACTCTTGATCTTGCTCGTCGTCAGCTAGGTCGATATCGCCTTTGCCTTTTGAAATCTTGATAACGTAAGCCGTAATCAGTAGAGATGAAACCACACCTACGATTGTTGAGATTTGCATAGGTAGACCAAAACCTAGTTGGCTGTTGTTCAGGATGAATGTGATACACACAGACGTCATGAAGATAGCTGGAACCGTTGTTACCCAGTGCAGTTTGTTGTGACGAAGTAGGTAAGCTGAAGCAGTCCACAGCATCATTACTGCTGTTGATTGGTTAGCAAAACCGAAGTAGCGCCAGATGATACCGAAATCTACTTGAGTCAGGATGCCACCAAGAACGAATAACGGTAGTGCCATTAATAGTCGGTTACGCAGCGTTTTCTGTTCCATGTTGAAGTATTCAGCAAGGATAAGACGGCTTGAACGGAACGCTGTGTCACCAGAAGTGATAGGTAGGATAACCACGCCAAGGAAAGCAAGGATACCGCCAAATACACCCAGTAGGCCAAATGAAGCGCTGTATACCACGTTACCTGGACCACCATTTGCAATCGCGTCAGACAAAGACTCAACTGAACCGAAGAACGACAGAGCAAGTGCACACCAGATTAGAGCGATGATGCCTTCACCAATCATTGCGCCGTAGAATACGAAGCGGCCGTTCTTCTCGTTTTCCATACAACGCGCCATCAAAGGAGACTGAGTTGCGTGGAAGCCAGAGATAGCACCACATGCGATGGTGATGAATAGAGCAGGCCAAAGTGGTAGGTCATTCGGGTTCATGTTGGTGAACATGTCGCTCATCTCAAAACCACCCATGATTTGGTGTTCGTCAGATAGACCAATCGCCGTGATTAGGCCAACAGACATAAAGATAAGTAGTGCACCGAACAGTGGGTAGAAGCGACCAATGATTTTATCGACAGGGACAATCGTTGCGATGATGTAGTAAGCAAAGATGATAACAACCATAGTGCTTGCAGACATTACGAAATCAGTTTGGTCGTTCACTAGGTTAGTGATCATGCCGGCAGGAGCAGAAACGAATACCACACCAACAAGAAGCAGTAGAACAATGGCAAAGATGTTCATAAAGTGTTTTGCGCCATTGCCTAGGTAACGTCCAGTGATGGTTGGAACCGAAGCGCCGCCATTACGGATAGATAACATACCTGAGAAGTAGTCGTGTACTGCACCTGCGAAGATACAACCTAGTACAATCCAAAGCATTGCTGCTGGGCCGTAAAGGGCACCCATGATAGGGCCGAAGATTGGACCGACACCTGCAATGTTAAGCAGTTGAACTAGGTAAACCTTTGGCGTCGACATTGGAACGTAGTCCACGCCGTCTTGCTTGGTATGCGCTGGGGTTTGACGCTTTTCATTGATACCGAAAATCTTCTCGATAAAGGCACCGTAAATAAAGTAGCCACCAATGAGTGCTGCGACGCAGGTAAGAAACCACATCATAATTTGTTATCCCTGAATGTATTAATTAAGTCAGGGTGTATATTAAAGGAGTCGATGAGAAGAAACTTCCGCTACTGGAGTTAGTGGTCGAATAGCCAATTTAGTGGTGCTATAACTGATTGAGTGGTTTGTCATCTTCACGGAGTGGTTGATTCTTTGTGTCGAGCGGCTTATTGACCCAGTAGACAGGTTGATAGATCTAGCAGAGAGGTGGATTGAAGCTGTGGGCGGTAGGTTGCTGCTCTTGAGTGGTCTGTATCAGTCTCAAGCGGAGAACATGAGACAATGAGTGGACATCAGTACTCGTTCAGCGGAGAATCAGCACAAAGGCAACGCTTCGTCAGGAAGTGGTTAGGTAAATATAAAGGACTGAAATGAAAAAAATAATCGCACTATTCGCCGTGGCATTTAGCCTTGCAGGATGCAGCGCTAATGTTCAAGATTTAGCGGCTGAAGGT
The DNA here is from genome assembly GCF_014879975.1 of Vibrio bathopelagicus. Taxonomy (NCBI): domain Bacteria; kingdom Pseudomonadati; phylum Pseudomonadota; class Gammaproteobacteria; order Vibrionales; family Vibrionaceae; genus Vibrio; species Vibrio bathopelagicus. The sequence continues at coordinate 611,616 of NZ_CP062500.1, forward strand.
AATTGGCAAGAGATTGGCTACCGTGATGGCATCAAGGGCCATACTCAGCGTTCGTATTCAGAGATGACTGAGCTTGGTGCTGTTGATCAAGCCAGTTATACAGAAGGTTATCACTTAGGTGTGACCGAGTTCTGCAACCCTAACCATGCTTATCAGATTGGTTTGTCTGGTCAGGTATATGAAGGTGTGTGTTCTGGTACAGAAGACGCTCAACGTTTTCGTATGGAATGGCAACGTGGTTGGGATGAGTTCTCGAACGATTATTAATCCGGCTTACGGTTAATTCACTATCTTGCTAAATAAAAAACATCTAGCTAAATAAAAAACATCTAGCTAAATAAAAAAACCAGTACCTCATGTGTACTGGTTTTTTGTATCACGCTTTCATCAGTATCGAAGACTAATCGGCGTTTACTGATTATTCTCGACCGCTTTTCTTAAGAAGCCGTGTTGTTGGTCAAGCTGAGCTTTGGCCGATTCAAAATCGAGCCCTGTCAGGATCATCAAAATCGCCAGCTTAACGTCGTAATCGGTGGTTTTCAGCGTCGATACTGCCAGTGCTTTATCACATTCAGTTGCTTGAATAACGATACGAGCAGCGCGGGCAACCAACTTCTCATTGGTCGCTTTTACATCGACCATCAGGTTCTGATAACTCTTACCAATACGAATCATGCTCGCAGTGGTGAGCATATTAAGTACTAGTTTTTGTGCTGTCCCTGATTTCAAACGAGTTGACCCCGTTAAGGCTTCTGGGCCAACTACTGGGCTAATTGCGATTTGAGCAATCTCGGCAATTGGAGAACCTGGGTTACAAGACAGCGCAACCGTCACCGCGCCAATCTGATTGGCATAGTTGAGTGCACCAATCACGTAAGGTGTGCGACCACTGGCTGCGATGCCTACCACGACATCCTTTTCTGTAAATTGAATGGCTTTCAGGTCTTCAATACCGAGAGTCAGCGAATCTTCAGCTCCCTCTTTGGCTTTTAAAATCGCTTCTGGTCCGCCAGCTATTAGACCGATAACCATTTTGTCTGAAACACCGAAAGTCGGAGGGCATTCTGAGGCATCTAAAACACCTAATCGGCCACTGGTGCCCGCACCCATATAGATCAGTCGACCGCCGTTTTGAAAGGCGTGAGCGATCTTATCAACCGCTTTCGCGATCTGTGGCAGTTCGGCTTCGATCGCCAGTGGGACCTGTTTGTCTTGTTGGTTAATCTTTTCAACCACTTCGAGAGAGGTGAGCAGATCAATATCCATAGTGTCAGGGTTTCTCCCCTCCGAAACGAGGTGCGAGAGCGCTGATATGAGAGCGTCGTTACTCATAATGATCCTTAAATGGTGATTCTAAAATGATGGTTCTAAAATTGTTTAGACAGCACCGTGAAATCAGTATTGTTACTAAGTTAGCACGGCTATCAAGTTAATCTGCACGATATAGAACGCCTAGAGAGGCAGCTCTACTTGCGCCAGTCACTTCTGGTAAATTGCTGGGTAGTTGATGAACATGACGTTGAGCAAGCCATGCAAAGGCCATGGCTTCCATGTAATCGGCATCAACGCCTTTACTGGTGGTCGACTCAACCTCCCAGCTAGGAAGCAGTTCAGACAGTCTCTTCATCAACAATGGATTTCTCGTACCACCGCCACATACATAAAGTGCAGGTTGGCTACCCAAGCGATAATCCTCCACTTCACTGGCTATCGTCAATGCGGTGTATTCACAAAGTGTGCGCTGAACATCTTCTGCTGCAAGGTCTTTAAACTCTGTTAATTGTTGCTCTAGCCACGGTAGATTAAACAGCTCTCTGCCAGTGCTTTTCGGTGGCATTTGGGATAGATAAGATTCATTCAACAGCTGTTCGAGTAAAGCTTGATTGAGTTGGCCTTTTAGCGCGAACAGTGCATCACGGTCAAATTTCTCACCCGTATGTTTATCTACCCAAGCATCCATCAACATATTGCCCGGGCCAGTATCATAACCAAGAGTTGGCTGATTAGGGCGCAGCACTGAAATATTCGAGATACCACCAATATTCAAGACCACAACCGAGCTGTCTTGCGGGTGAAAGATCGTATGGTGAAAGGCGGGTACTAATGGCGCACCTTGCCCGCCAAGCGCCATGTCTTTACGTCTGAAATCGGCGACTGTTTGAATCTGTGTTTTAGCGGCAATGATATTGGCGTCACCCAACTGCATGGTAAATGGCGAATCACCGGTTGGCTGGTGGAATACTGTTTGGCCATGATTACCAATGGCAGTCACAGAAGATACAGGTGTATCTGACTTGTCGAGAAGTTGTAGAACCGCATCAGCAAATAGATGACCAAGCTGGTGGTCGAGTTCGCCAATGGCAATCAAATCTGTTTTCTGACCAATACAAACTTCAAGTAGGTGGGCCTTGATATTATCTGGCATAGGGAATTCATCATGAGCGAGCAATGTAATACGAGTGTCTTCTATCGAAACTAAGGCCGTATCAACGCCGTCCATACTCGTTCCCGACATCACACCAATGTATAACTCTGACTTCATTACGAGTCTCCTAAGTTGAGCTGATTAATCTTCTGGTTAGCCAATACTTCTGCGCCATCCAGAGCGTTCCCTTGAACATGTAAACTACGAGCTTGAATCGCTGGTGAAAGACGCTCACGATAGAACTGTCCTAAGCTACCCAAGAACATAATAGGTAGCGTGTTGTTATTAGAACAAGCCTGAGTGAGCAGCTCTATTTGAGTGGTACCTTGTTCTATAATCGCTTTTGCTGTTTGGCATTGTGATTCAATGTCGACCAGAGCTCTTGCAAATTGAGCATAATCAGTCGCGTTTGCTTGGCTAATCCATTCTAATATTTGGCTACGTTTGCTACCGGTTTTCTTCATGACTAAATCGCGAGTCAGAGATGCCCCCTGACTGTCGAACTCGGTGAGGGTCTGTTGAACCGCTCGAAAGCCAAGCCAAGCGCCACCGCCTTGGTCGCCAATTGGAAATCCCCATCCGCCAAATTGCAGAGTCTCATGTAGGGAGTTCAATTGAATGGCAACTGAACCAGTCCCTACGGCGATACAATTGACTCCTTGTCCGGCATTGGCACCAAATACTGATGCTTCCGCATCGGTTGTGATGTACAGGTGAGGACAATGCGCTAAAGCGGACTTTAACTTGGACTTTAGCTGCGTATTACCCGCTCCCGCAACACCCAACACAATATAACATTGTTTCGGTATTATCTGGTTTGTCGCTAGAATTTCATCAATATAATGAGTGAGTTGAGTCACCGCAGCTTCACCGTATAGGGTCAGTGAAGTCGCCGGTAAAATTAACTCCTCAATCACTATTGATGTGGGCTCTATTTTCTTAAGCCTGACAGCGGTTTTTGTACCGCCGCCATCGACTGCCAAAGTGTGTGTAATCATTCACTAGACCGTTTGTAGCTTGTTGACTTCTTGAGTCTGTTTTTTACCTGCTAGGCAGACAACCAACGAGACAAAGGTGCCAATACATAATTGATAAGGGAAAGCCAATCGAACACCAACCCAGTCAGCGTTAATTACGCCCATCACGCTATCCCACACGTAAGCTTGCATCAGTAATGTCGTTAAGAAGCCTGCAATAAGGGCTAGAGCAACCGAGGTTTCGTTGCCACGTTCAGTAAAGATTGCAGTGAAGTACACGCCCAGTAAACCTGTGTAGGCAAACACCATCACACTCAGTGCAAATGATAACAGTGGCATGTCGGTGTATTGCTGCCAGTAGTAACACAATATGCCCATGCTACCCAGAGCGACTGCTGCTACAGCCATACCAACGCGTCCAGCTTTCACGTAATGGAAGTCATCCTGCCCTCCTTTGCGTGCTTCTAACCAAGGCTTGTAGATATCTTGTACCGCAACCGAAGACATAGAGTTTAAGCCCGAGTTTAACGTTGAAAGCGCTGCGGCAACGACCCCAACAGTCACTAAGCCACGAAGACCCGCAGGCATTTCATTCAGCACGTAATACATGAAGATTGTTACGTTTTCACCATTAAAGTTTTGCACGACTTCTTTGCCTTCAAAACCCATTAGATCAGGTCTTTGATAGAAGACATACAAGTAGCAAGCCAATAGACATGAATACGAGTACAACTGGAATCGAAAAGATGATTGAGTTGATCATCGCCTTTGAACCTTGTTTGGCATCTTTGCAGGTCAATACACGTTGCGTCATGTCTTGATCAAGGCCAAATGCACCGATGTTTAACAGGACAAAACCAGTGATACATGCCCAGAAACTAAAGGTGCCTGCAGGGCTAAAGTCGAGAGTGAAATCGAGTAAGGTCAGCTTAGAAGATTGGCCTTCGCCAGGGTTTGCCAGTACTTGAGCTATTTGACTGAAGTCGGCTGGAATTTGTCCCAATAAATAGATGATCACAGCAATGGCCGCACCGACATAAACCACAAGTTGGATAAGGTCGCTCCAGATGACCGAACGAATGCCACCCATGTAGGTATAAGCAAGGCCGACAGCCACCAAAATGACAACCGAAGTCACTACACTGCTAGGGTCAATATTGGTAAACAGAATCATGGAGACCGCAATCGCTGCCATGTAGAGGCGAGCTCCTGAAGCAAACACTCTACCGACCAAATACATCACTCCTGCACGCTGTTTGGTTTTCTCGCCAAAGCGCACTTTCAGTAGCTCATAAACGGTTGAGACTTTGTTTTGGTAGAAGCGAGGGATAAGTACCAAGGCAACGAAGATGGCACCAATAATGCCGCCAATATTGGTGGCTAAATAAGTTAAATCACCACGGTAACTAGACTCAGGTCCACCTAAAAATGTCGCGGCAGATTGTGATGTCGCCAGTACTGAGATAGCTACGACCCACATTGGCATCGAATTACCACCTAAGAAATAGTCTTTAGTGCTCGTTATTTTTGTTCGGCTGAAGTGCCAACCTGTAAAAGCAATGATGGCGAAATATATCGCAAATACGGCCCAGTCCAGTGAGGTAAATAGTGAATTCATAGCAGCTCCGTAGCATGAATAGGGTAGAGGGTACTTATAATTATTTTTTCAGAATGTCAGTTTGAATAATGAGTTTCAAAATCTATTCCTTGGTGGAATAGTGACCAATGCTTTTCTTTGACCATGATCCCAGAAGGTTGTGTTAGCTATTCCATATGGGAGAATACGAAGGAATAATTATTCCAATGAAAATACAAAACTCGTTATGATAACGAAGAACTGGCAGAAGGAAGGGGAAGGGCATTTAGTGAAAGGCATTGCGAAAGTAAAAGCGCTGTTACCCAAGCTGTCTCCATCTGATGCGCTGGTGGCGCGATATGTTCTTGATCACCCACAACAGGTGAAGCAATTATCTTCGCCTGAGTTGGCCAAAGCGGTCGGGGTGAGTCAGTCAACGATAGTGAAGTTTAGTCAGAAGCTTGGTTATAAAGGGTTTTCAGAAATGAAGGTCAAACTCTACCAAAGCGATATGACTTATCAGCCCGTATCTCAACGTGGCATACATGGCACGATCACTCGTAAAGATCCGCCCGACATGGTGATGGACAAACTTCTTGCAAGCAAAACACAATCGCTTGAGCGTACTGTGCTATTAAACGAAGGTGAGCAGTTAAACCATGCCGCAGATATTTTGCATCTTGCGCGTAAGGTGCAGATCTCAGGTGTAGGCGCCTCATCATTGGTAGCGAAAGATCTTGCTTATAAGTTGATGAAAATAGGCCACGCCGCCAATGCAGAGCAGGATGCCCATATTCAAATTGCCAATGCCGCTTCTCTTTCTGAAAACGATGTGTTGATTGCGATTTCTTATTCTGGAAACACCAGAGAAGTGGTGAAGGTTGCTCAGCTAGCCAGATCTAAAAAGGCCAAAGTGATTGTGATTAGTCAGTTATCACCTTCTGCTTTAGACAAATACGCTGATATTAAGTTGATATCAGCAGCCGACGAAAATCATATTCGCAGTTCATCTATAACTGCTCGTGATAGCCAACTTTTTATTACTGACTTGTTGTTCATTGCGTTAACTCAGCAGGAAGAGCAAGCCGATCAATTAATTGAACAAAGCAAATCTGCAGTAGCAGAATTTAAGCAATAGAAGGACATTGTATGGGACCGTTGTGGGTAGATGTTGCGGGCTATGAGCTAACAGCTGAAGACAGAGAAATTTTAGAGCACCCAACCGTTGGTGGTCTCATCTTATTTGCTAGAAACTACCACGATAGCAAACAGCTATCGGCGTTAAATAAAGAGATCCGCAAAGTTGCAAAACGTCCTATTTTAATCGGTGTCGACCAAGAAGGTGGTCGAGTTCAGCGTTTTCGCGACGGTTTTTCAATTATCCCGGCAGCTCAGGAATTTGCGACCAAGAATAATGGCGAACAATTAGCAGAACAAGCGGGTTGGTTGATGGCGGCAGAGTTGATTGCCCATGATATCGATCTGAGCTTTGCGCCTGTTTTAGACAAAGGTCACGACTGTAAAGCGATTGGTAGCCGAGCGTTTGGTGAAGATATTGATACCATCGTTCGCCACAGCAGTGCTTTTATTAAGGGCATGAAATCGGTTGGAATGGCGACAACAGGGAAGCACTTCCCAGGACACGGTGGCGTGATTGCTGATTCGCACCTTGAAACGCCTTACGATCCTAGAGACGATATCTTTGAAACTGATATGGCGATCTTCAAGGCTCAAATTGAAGCTGGAATATTAGATGCGATGATGCCTGCGCACGTGGTTTTTTCTCACTATGATGATCAGCCAGCGAGTGGCTCTGAGTATTGGTTGCAGAAAGTCTTGAAGCAACAGCTTGGATTTAAAGGCTTGGTGTTCTCTGATGACCTAACTATGGAAGGTGCTGCGATTATGGGAGGGCCAGCCGACAGAGCGAAGACCGCTCTGAATGCGGGTTGCGACATGGTGTTGATGTGTAATAAACGAGATGCACAAATTGAAGCTCTTGATCACTTAGCTATTCAAGAGGTGCCTTTAGCCAACTCATTGCTTAAAAAGCACAACTTTGATTTACCGACTCTTCACTCGGATAGCCGATGGAAAGAGGCCTCAGAACAAATTAAGCGAATGTTAAACGCTGGGTGATAAATAAACACTCTATAAGTTTTAAGAAGGCGATATGAAAAATATCGCCTTTTTTGTATGTGTGAAGCGTGGTTTAGTCCTATTTGTGTCTCATAACGAACTAAAGTTAATATGTAAACTTAAATTTACACTAAATGTTTTTTATTGTTTACACTTGCAATCGTTTTTGTAGCTGTTATTGTGTTTTTAAAGATTGTTAGCCCATGTGGATGTCTTGGGTGTAAAAATAAATATACAGGTTGAGTTATGCAAAAAAGTGAATTAAGCAATGTCAATATCATCGACGAACAGGTACTGATTACTCCAGAGGAGTTAAAAGCGAAATTACCTTTGAGCGATAATGCTCGTCGTTTTATTCAAGAGTCTCGTGAAACGATTGCGAATATCATTCATAAGAAAGATCACCGTATGCTAATTGTGTGTGGCCCATGTTCTATTCACGATCTAGAAGCTGCGAAAGAGTACGCAAAACGCCTTAAAGCACTTTCTGAAGAACTGAGCGACCAACTGTATATTGTTATGCGTGTTTACTTTGAAAAGCCTCGTACCACTGTTGGTTGGAAAGGTTTGATCAACGACCCACATCTAGATGGTACGTTCGATATTGAGCATGGTCTGCATGTTGGTCGTGAGCTTTTAGTTGAGCTAGCTGAGATGGAAATCCCATTAGCGACAGAAGCACTAGACCCAATCAGCCCCCAATACTTAGCAGATACATTCAGCTGGGCTGCGATTGGCGCACGTACCACTGAATCTCAAACTCACCGTGAAATGGCAAGTGGCCTTTCAATGCCAATTGGCTTTAAGAATGGTACTGACGGTAACTTAGGTACTGCAATTAATGCGATGCAGGCTGCTTCTTCTAGTCACCGTTTCATGGGTATCAGCCGCGAAGGTGAGGTTGCACTGCTAACGACTCAGGGTAACCCAAATGGTCACGTTATTTTACGTGGTGGTAAGCAAACGAACTACGATTCAGTATCGGTACATGAATGTGAACAAGAACTGGGTAAATCTGGTTTAGAAGCTGCGTTGATGGTTGATTGCAGCCACGCAAACTCTCGCAAAGATTTCCGTCGTCAACCATTGGTTGCTGAAGACGTTATCCACCAAGTGCGTGAAGGCAATAAATCGATTATTGGCCTGATGATTGAGAGCCATATTAACGAAGGTAATCAGCCGTCAGATATTCCTCTAAATGAGATGGAATACGGCGTTTCTATTACCGACGCGTGTATCAATTGGGAGTCAACTGAGGCACTATTGAAACATGCACATACGGAGTTAGTCCCGTTTTTAGAGAACCGCCTGAAAGGTTAGTCAGAGTTTAAATTTAAGTGCCTCATCTAATGGGGCATTTTAAGATCTGTCGCTAACGAACCTGCGTCAATGCGGGCTTTTAGATTAGTACGGGCTTATAGATTAGTAAGGAATAAAATGGCCGTTGAACTGAACGAATTACGCGACCAAATCGATGCTGTCGATAAACAAATGTTGGATTTACTGGCTCAACGACTTGCTCTAGTAGAGAAAGTAGGCGAAGTAAAAAGTGAACATGGTTTACCTATTTATGTACCGGAACGTGAAGCCGCGATGTTGGCATCTCGTCGTCAAGAAGCCGAGAAAATAGGGGTTCCGCCGCAGTTAATCGAAGATATTTTGCGTCGTACTATGCGTGAGTCTTATGCCAGTGAAAAAGATTCTGGTTTTAAGTGTCTTAACCCAGAGTTGCGTTCAGTGGTTATCGTGGGTGGTAATGGTCAACTTGGCGGCCTGTTTGGCCGTATGTTCAAGCTTTCTGGCTACGAAGTGAAAATCCTTGGCAGCCAAGATTGGGATAAAGCCGATGAGATCTTAGATAATGCTGGCCTTGTGGTTGTAACGGTTCCAATTCACCTAACAGAAGGTGTCATTGCGAAGCTGGGTAACCTACCAAGCGATTGTATTCTTTGTGATTTGACGTCGATTAAATCAAAGCCTCTGCAAGCAATGATGAACATGCACCAAGGTCCAGTGGTTGGATTACACCCAATGTTTGGTCCTGATGTTCCAAGCCTTGCGAAACAAGTGATTGTTTACAGTGATGGGCGTGGTTCTGAAAGCTACCAATGGTTACTGAATCAATTTGGTATCTGGGGCGCGAGTCTGTGCCAAATGGATGCTGCTGAACACGACCATGGTATGACTTTGATTCAAGCACTTCGTCACTTCACCTCGTTTGCTTACGGCTTACACCTGAGTAAAGAGAACCCGAACATTGATCAGCTTCTGAAACTAAGCTCGCCAATCTACCGACTTGAGATTGCGATGGTTGGCCGTCTGTTTGCTCAAGACCCGAACTTGTACGGCGATATCATTCTTTCTTCAGATGAGAATATTGAGATGATTCGACGTTTCCATAGTCGTTTCGGTGAAGCATTAGAAATCTTGGATGGGAAAGATAAAGCCAAGTTTGTTGATAGCTTTAATCAAGTCAGTGATTGGTTTGGCGACTACTCACAGCAGTTCTTGCAAGAGAGCCAAAACCTTTTAAAACAAGCACATGACTCGATTCATCGTGGCTAATCACTATTTGAAATCATAAAAAAGAGCGACCATCAGGTCGCTCTTTTTTTATCTAATTCAGGACTAAAAGTAGTTGACCTACAGTAGTCTAAAAGCAATTAGATCATCGTAGGCCAAACCAACAGGTCTTAGTAATTAACAGCTAGTTAGTCGTGATAGGTTTTTTACTATCTTCACTCGATACTGTGTCGATAGTTGAACTGATGTAAGGCACGTTAGTCAGGTTGATCTGCAAGCGAACCACATTATCAATCAGTTGAACCAGTGGACCCCACTTAACCTTTTTCTCTTTCTCGAACACGTAGTTGAAGTTTTCCGGTGTCCAGTCCATTAAGTATTGAGGGTTCAATGAACGACCAAGGAAGCGTACTTCATAATGCAGGTGTGGCCCGGTTGAGTTTCCTGAGTTACCACAACTTGCAATCACATCACCTTTACTAACAAACTGACCGCTGCGAACTTTGAATTTTTGTAGGTGCGCGTAAGAACTCATGAAGCCGAATGAGTGACGCATAGTAATAAAGTTACCGAAGCCTTTTTTACTTGGGCGTACCGTTTCAATGACTCCATCTGCGGGCGCGACAATATCTTCACCACGCTTACACGTCAGATCGATACCAGTATGTACATGGCGTTTACCTGAAATAGGGTTAGTGCGACTGCCATAAGAAGAAGAGATACGTTGATAAGCCATAGGACTGTCGTTTGGAATCAAGCGAAACATTGTGGCTCTTACTGCTGAATCTACTGCAGCAGCATCAATGCGATCTTCTAAAGATACATCATCGGTAAGCAGCTCTTCATCGGCAAGGCCAAGTACTGATTCCACATCAAATACACGCTTACCAAGCAGCTGAATTGTGCCTTCTTTCTCGGTGAGTGTTTGCGATAACGAGTGATTAGTTTCTACCTGCTCGGCGTAAAGAAACTCGGTTTGCTCTTTTTCAACAATCAGCGTTTCAATCAACTGTTGTGCATCGCCTGCTTGCATCGCGAGCTCTTGTTTACCTTCTAAGTGCATGTATGCAGCTCCGCCAATTAACAGCGGTACTGAAAAAATTGCAGTGGTGCACATGAGCACGGCTTTTCGGCCGAAGTAAAACGTCTGTTCCCCATTGTTAGAGGGAATAGTAATGGAAATTTTTTTAGACATGGTTCTGTATTAACTAAATGCTTCTAATAGAAAAAGGTAATGGAGATATTATTCCTTACCTAAATCGGTAAGGTGTTCAATCTCTCTATAAAGCAGTTCATCGTCGCCAACATTAAGCTCAATAAGGCGCTTAAGGTGGCTGATACTATCAATATCTAAATGCTCTATGCGTAAACGCATTGAGGTATTGATGGTAGAGACTATCGTTGCTTCTAACTGAATATTGATATCACTGTTGGTGAGCTTAAAGCTGACTTGAACAGGAGCATCGTGGCTGAGTTGCTGCCATTTATCACATTGAATGAGTAAACCATGGAGAGATAAGTCTTGCACTGAGCCTGATACATTTACTTGTCCTTGTGAAATCTCAGTCGGGACTTGATAAATTACTCGTGAAAATTGACGTCTTTCAAGCATAGGTAATTTCTCTATATCAATAGGTAAATAGTAAGCCAGATATATCAAAGGCCGCTATTATCGCGGCCTTTGTTCAAAATACAAGCTAATTTACTTAGTAATACGCTTGTACTTGATACGGTGCGGTTCAGCCGCTTGTGCACCCAGAGTCTTCTTCAGCCACTCTGTGTACTCAGTATAGTTACCTTCGTAGAAGTTAACTTGACCTTCATCACGGTAGTCTAAGATATGGGTCGCAATACGGTCAAGGAACCAACGGTCATGCGAGATAACCATTGCACAGCCAGGGAACTCAAGCAGCGCTTCTTCAAGTGCACGTAGAGTTTCGACATCAAGGTCATTGGTTGGTTCATCGAGTAGCAGTACGTTACCGCCCGCTTTTAGCAGTTTCGCTAGGTGAACACGGTTACGCTCACCACCAGAAAGCTGACCGATGATTTTCTGTTGGTCGTTGCCTTTGAAGTTGAAGCGAGAGCAGTATGCACGAGCAGGGATTTCGAAGTTGTTGATCTTAATGATATCAGCGCCTTCAGAGATCTCTTGGAATACTGTTTTTGTGTCATCCATGCTGTCACGGAACTGATCAACAGAAGCAAGCTTAACCGTTTCGCCAAGTTCAACTGTGCCTGAATCTGGCTGTTCAGCGCCACTTAGCATCTTAAACAGTGTCGATTTACCGGCACCGTTGGCACCAACGATACCGACGATAGCGCCTTTAGGCATGCTGAATGATAGGTCGTCGATAAGAACGCGGTCACCAAATGACTTAGTTAGGTTCTTAACTTCAAGTACCTTGTCACCTAAACGCTCACCTGGCGGGATGAACAGTTCGTTGGTTTCGTTACGTTTCTGGTATTGGCCAGTCGTCAGTTCTTCAAAACGAGCCATACGAGCTTTAGACTTAGCCTGACGGCCTTTAGGATTCTGACGAACCCACTCAAGTTCTTTCTCGATCGTCTTTTGACGTGCGCTTTCGCCTGATTTCTCTTGCTTCAGACGCTCATCTTTCTGCTCTAGCCAAGATGTGTAGTTACCTTCCCATGGAATACCTTCACCACGGTCAAGTTCTAGAATCCAGCCAGCAGCGTTGTCTAGGAAGTAACGGTCGTGGGTAATTGCCACAACAGTACCGCTGTAATCAACAAGGAAGTGCTCAAGCCAAGCGACTGATTCTGCATCCAAGTGGTTGGTTGGTTCATCAAGAAGCAGCATGTCTGGCTTCTCTAGAAGTAGACGACAGATCGCAACACGACGACGTTCACCACCTGAAAGAAATTCGATTTTCGCATCCCATTCAGGAAGACGAAGTGCATCAGCAGCACGCTCTAGAGCTGTCTCTAGGTTGTGACCATCTTTCGCTTGGATAAGTGCTTCAAGCTCGCCTTGTTCTTTAGCAAGAGCATCGAAATCTGCATCTGGTTCAGCATAAGCCGCGTAAACCGCATCGATACGCTTAAGTGCGTCTGCAACATCGGAAACCGCTTCTTCTACGATTTCACGCACTGTTTTTGATTCGTCTAGTACAGGCTCTTGCGGTAGGTAACCGACTTTAAGACCTTGTTGTGCACGAGCTTCACCATCAATATCAGTATCAATACCAGCCATGATACGTAGTAGGGTAGATTTACCTGAACCATTTAGACCCAAAACACCGATTTTAGCGCCAGGAAAAAAGCTAAGAGAAATGTCTTTAAGAATTTGACGCTTAGGTGGAACAGTTTTGCTCACCCGAGACATGGTATATACGTATTCAGCCATTGCCGATCGATCCTAATTTATTGTTCAAAATTGTCTGCTATTTTATACCAATATCCCCAAAGATGTTACTCCTAGGACAGAAAAGCCATTCTTGAACTAATCCTTACCTATTATTGTCACATTAGTCATTAAAACTATGTTTAATAAGCTTCTGAGGCGAAGTGTTAAATATTAATAATATTTACACTCAAACTCTTTACATTTGATGTGATGTCGGGCGTAAATAGACTTCACGTATTCATACACGCACTAAGGAAAGAGCGAATGTTTTTCCGCATTGGTAATACGAAAATTGCTGTCGCTGCATCGGCAATTTTGTCTTCATTTTCACTGACTCCGATGGCTTTGGCGAGCAATGCATCCGAGCTTGAAATGCAGCGTGATGTTTATGACAGAGCGCAAGAGGTTTTGGACAACCGAGATCTAAAAGCCTACTCCGCGCTGCGCAACAAAATTCAAACATACCCTCTAACGCCTTACACTGATTATCGTGCCTTTCTCATAGGCCTAGGTGATCGCACACCTGCTGAAGTAGATGCTTTTATTGAAGAGAATAAAACTCTGCCATTTTCGAATCGTATGCGTGCGCCTTACTTAGATTCATTAGCCTCTCAAAAGCAGTGGCAAACGATCCTTGAATTTCAAACTCAAGAGCCGGTTGGTGAAAAATACCAATGTATCTATTACCGAGCGCATTATGAGCAAGGTAATCAAGAGCTCGCCTTCAAAGGTGCGAAACAGCTTTGGTTAAGTGGCAGTGGTGTTGATGACGCTTGTGACCCACTTTTTGAAGGATGGGATCAAGCCGGTTTAAGAACGGATGATCTGATACTCGAAAGGATGCTGTTAGCGTTTGAAGGCCGTAACGGTAAGCTGATTACTTATCTGATTAAGCAATTAGATCATGATGAGTCAATTGCTCAAGCCAAGCAGATGAAGGCGTTGTACAACAAGCCTGAAAATGTACTCGCGTTTGCTAAGAAGCACCCAGCGAATGTATTTTACCAAGCTCAAACTGAATTCGGTTTTAAGAAGTTAGCAAGAAAGTCAGCAAGCAGCGCTCAAGAGGTTTTTGATGATGTTGTGAAAGCTCAAAAGCTATCTAAAGAAAAATCCCAAGAGTTAGCGGACTATCTAACGTTTCGTTTGATCAATACCGATTCTGAAGAGCTGATGGTGTGGCGAGACAAAATGTTAGCGAGTTCATCAAAACAAGTATTGCTTGAACGACGTGCTCGCTTAGCGATTCAACATGCTGATTGGGTGGGCTTGAAAGAGTGGATAGCGCGCCTAGATGATAAACATCAAGCTTCGCTTCGCTGGCAATATTGGCAAGGCAGAGCTGAGATAGCGCTAGGCAATACTGCTGAAGGTAACAAGCGACTGTCAGACATTTTGGGTCAGCGTAATTTCTACAGCGTTGCCGCAGCTAAACAATTAGGCAAGCCTATTAGCTATCCAACGTCGACACTCAAATACAATGCTGAAACGGTGAAGCCGTTCGAGGCCTCTTTGGTGCGTATCGGCGAACTGATTGCTCGAGATAAAATTGCCGCAGCGAAGAGTGAGTGGCGTTGGTTATTAACCAATGCTGATAAAGATCAGAAATCAATGCTTGCCGCTCATGCTGCGACACAGCGTTGGAATCACTTTACGGTAACGGCGAGTATCTCAGCGAAGATGTGGGACAACATCGCATTACGCTTCCCTGTCGCTCACAAGTGGTGGTTTAACTTCTACGCAGAAAAGCATGATATAGACCCGATCACCTTGATGTCTTTAGCGAGACAAGAGAGTGCAATGGATTCAGAGGCTCGTTCTCCTGTTGGGGCTCGCGGTATCATGCAAATCATGCCGAAGACGGCTCAATATACGGCAAAGAAGCATCAGATTAAGTATCAGGGTAGCGATGATCTTTATGATGTCGGTAAGAACATTGAAATTGGTAGCCACTATTTAGATGGCTTACTAGCTCAATATGATGATAACCGTATCTTTGCATTTGCTGCTTATAATGCAGGTCCTAGTCGTGTGAAACAATGGCGTTCACGCAGCGATGAAAAGTTAGATGCGTACGCCTTTATCGAAATGATCCCTTTCAAGGAGACTCGTGGGTATGTTCAGAACATCTTGATGTTTGAGACTTACTATCGGGATATCTTGGGCGAGAAGGGAACGTTTTTAGCGCCGCATGAGGCAAAAACGAAATACTAAGACTTCGGTTTTTTGTCCGAAACTGAGTGATTTTAAAGGCAGTGAGTGCGAACCATTTCCACTTACTGCCTTTTTACATTGGATCACATCGAGTGTTTCGGTATAAAGTGTTGAACGCTCTTAATCGTTAAGCGACTCTTTAAAGTCAGAATTTAAAAGTAAGTGTAGAAATATGGCATCACAACCTGAATATGATAATTGGCAACAACTAATGGACTTGGTAAAAACAGCCGCTGAAAAAGATCAGCATGAGCTGTTGTTGACCATGATGATGACATCTGATGAACGCGATGCTTTGGTTGCTCGAGTTAATATTCTTTGTGAATTGATGAAAGGCGATATGTCTCAGCGACAAGTGAGTCAAATGCTGGGAGTAGGTGTTGCTACGATCACTAGAGGCTCCAATGAGCTCAAGGCTAAATCTGAACAAGAGAAAGCGGCCATCGCAGAGTTACTGCTTAAGTAGACCTACTTATTAAGCACTGAAATTTGATAGAAACGCTAACAATCTGTTAGCGTTTTTTTGTTTCTGCTGTACTCGTTATGCTTCAACGAGATAAGTTAATCTAAATCTTTGAAAACCATGTCTTTGAAAAGCGAAGTCTTTGAAAAATAGAGCATCTAAAAACATGAGCCAGCAAAACTTAACCCTTTAGAAGCTGATTCTTTGAGAGCTAAGCGGGGAAATGTTCAGGATTAACGAAAGGGATAAGCGCCAAGATCAAAGCTTGATGATATACCGAACTGCGCGAGAGTTGGTTGTGTGTTAGTAGGCCAATCGCCCCACCTTTTTGCTTGATGTTGTCTGTACCGAAGACTTCATCCATGACATCTCCTAACTCGTTGGCATGTTCTAGCTTTTCAAGTACCGCGGGTGGCAGCATCAGGCTTGCCGAACGTGACTCTCCACGCTGACCATTCGCTTCAATCACCATCCATGCAAAGGTAATACTGCCTTCTATTCCTGCTTCTAGACCGACATAGAAATCCGCATTCGACTGCGCTTGAATAGCGTTTCGCACGCGGTTCACTGCACCTTGATAGGTTTCATCATTGCTCATGGGTTGATCGGCAACCCCGCTGGGTACACTAACACCGATGAATTCGAATTCAGTATTAGGGAAAGCAGACAAGAACGCACTTTTAACGGCGTTGATCTTAGCTGGGTTGAGCGATGCAATGACTACGGATTTCATGAATGAGTTCTTATTGTTGTTGGTTAAATTGCAATTGATGTTCTCTGTACCAATCACTTAGGTCTTCAAGTGGCATCGGTTTGCCAAAGTAATAGCCTTGCAGCATATCGCACTGGGCTTCTTGTAACCATTGATGCATTCGTTTGGTTTCGATGCCCTCAGCGGTGACCGTCTTTCCTTGTGCATGGCACAAACTTATCACTGGTTTTACTATGTTCTGATTGTCTGTTTCGATCAAGGTTTCTAAAAAGCTCTTATCCAATTTGATCTTTTGAGTAGGATATTCAACCAACTGGGTTATTGATGTGTAACCAGAGCCAAAGTCATCAATCGCTAAGCGGTAACCCATTCGAGATAGCTCGTTTAATAATGGAAACCCTTGTGAGTTTGAGTAGAAGGTCTCGGTGATTTCAAAATCAATTAAGCTTGGCGGAATACCATTGATCTTGGCGTGTTCTCCTATGAAAACTGCAAGGTGAGTCGTTTCTATTCCTGCTGAAGACAGGTTGATAGAGAGCTGAATCGAATGATCAAATTGAGCTTGAAGCTTATGGAATGAAGCAAAAGCATGCTGGATTACCCAGCGATCGACCTGTTCGAATAATCCGGTTTGTTCGGCAATCGGAATAAACTCATCGGGCGGTACTGAACCTAGTTGTTGCGAGTCCCAACGTAATAGCACCTCAACACCGATGACCTGACTTCCTGTTGAATCCATGTATGGCATATAAACGAGTTTGAACTCTTCATCAAAGTTCTTACGCCTCAGAGCCTGTTCAATGCTTGCCTGTCGTTGAATGGTTTTGTCTAAGTCTGAAGAGTAATCAGCGTATTGATTCTTACCTGCTCGTTTGGCTTGGTACATTGCCGTGTCTGCATTTGAGAGCAGCTTTTCTATTGAGTGACCGTCATTAGGGTAGGTTGCAATACCAATACTGACCGTAATCGGGTAGTTGCCAGATTCAGTGATAAACCCTTTTTGAAGAGGCGCCAATAATGTATCTGAAAATTTATGTGCGATATTCCCGTGGCGAGTCGATGCATTGATGTAAACAACAAACTCGTCACCAGAGAGTCGAGCTGGCATGCAATGGGCATCGTAATCCGTTTGGTACAGAGCACCGATCTCAGAAATACGTTGAGCGAAAGAGACTAAGATCGAGTCGCCAATTTGATGGCCATATTTATCGTTAACAAATTTAAAATTATCTAAATCTAAATAGAGTACCCACGTGTATGTTTTCGAGTTTGTTTTCGGGAGTGATTGCTCAATAAAGGTTTGGAATTGACGTCGGTTGGCGATCTGAGTCAGCTGGTCATTTTCAGCTAGAACTTTGGTTTGTTGATAGGTGTTATCTAACTCTTGGTACATGTCATAGAAGCGATGCGATAAGCGGCCTAATTCGTCATTTGTTTTTAAGCGCTCGATGTTCTTTCTTTGTTTTTTCTCCACTTGCTGTAACTGTCGGTCTAGCCTTGAAATTGGGCTAATGACGCAGCGAGAGAGAAGCATCAGCAGTAAGGCAACCGTTACTAATGCTGACAGTGCAAACGACAGACTCAGTTTATTCCAGATAGAGTCGAGCTTATTGTTTAGAAGAAACTGAGCAGGATCGACCGTTGCGTAAAGCTCAGGTGCCAACTTCACTGACTGAGTTAAATCATTTTCTAAAGAGATGGCCGTTGGCGTGAAAAACAAACTGGTCTGGTAGTCGAACTCGATCTGCTTTCGCAATGTATTAAATTTATCGAGAGAAACAGAAACCACCACAAAAAAAACATCACTAGGTTGATAGCTTACTGGGGGCGAAACCGTTTTTTTATCGAGTACTTCATAGTGAACTAACATCCCTTCGCCTTGAGAGTTTTGGACGTAATTGGTGCTCGATTCTTCTAAAGTCTTTTGATATTGACGATCAATAAACGCAAGAATTTTAGGGTCCATTTTCGCGAGTGAGTCACTACTATTATCTGCGTAATAACTGAGTTTTCGTTCACCATCAAGCAGTGCTAGCCCTGTAAAACTCTCATCACCATCTTGTAAGAACTGTATGGTTTCTCGAAGGTTATTGATCAGTTCAAGTTCACGATACGGATTGTCATCAACTAAAAAATAGCGTCGAACCAAGTCACTGTTAGTAAGAGTGTAAGAATAACTATTTAGGAAGGAGCGAGATTGGCGAAAATACCCAGCTAACTTTTCCATATTCAGTTGCAGTACGTTGTCTTCGCGTTTGATAAAACTGCTTTTCTGCATCGAATAAATAATATAGCTAGAAGCTGCGGTACTGATCAGTATCACAGGGGTTATCAGTAGTAAGATTTTAGTACTTAGCTTCATAGTTAATGACAACACTATTTATAATTTAAGCGCGTAAGTTTATGTTACTTAATACTTACTCGCTATTAATTACACGTAGTTCGATGATTTCCTGTGAAGGCAATAAGGTTTTGTCTTTATTGATAAAAATGTGATTAGTGGGGTTTTTATTATGTTGGTAATGATTTTAGGAGGCGGGTGTGAAGAGAGAGCTAACGGAATAACAATTTAATATCCAACAATACTTATTTCTGCGTATTGTTTCGTTCAATTGTTATTCCGTTTGCGTTAACTTTTACTGTTTGGCCTATGGTAGGCGCATTGCTTTTGGCAACCTAAACTTACGATAACTTAACTTGAGTTGCTTTAATGTTCTCACTTGGGTAGCAGCCTAGCACTTTTAAGTGACGAGTAATGGCCGTCAGTTCCGTGATTGCTTGCTGCATGTTATCCGCATCCAAGTGTGCCTCTAAATCAACATAGAACATCTCTTCCCATGGGTTACCCATAATTGGACGAGATTCTAGTTTCGTCATATTGATACCCAAGCGTTGCAGAATCAGTAGGGTTTCAACCAAAGAGCCCGCTTCTTGAGAGGTCGACATGATGAGTGTCGTTTTCGCTGGGATTTGAGTCGATACTTCCACTGGCTTGCGCGCTACCACGATGAAGCGAGTGTGGTTCTCTGTTTGATTAGCAATATTGCCTTGTATTGCTTGAAGCCCATACAGTTTGCCACTTGAAGCGTTACCAATTGCCGCTACATCATCACCATCCAGTTCTTGCACTTTCTTCATTGCGTCAGCGGTGCTTGCACAAGATTCAAGGCATACACCTTTAAGGCGACTCAAGAACTCACTGCATTGCTGATGAGGTTGTGGATGCGAATAAAGCGTCTTAATGTCTTCTAATCGAATATCACTTTTAGCAACTAAGCAGTGTTCAATAGGCTGAGACAGCTCACCCACGATGTAGAGCGTTGTGTGTTGCAGAAGATCGTAAACTTCGTTGATTGAACCAGAACTGGTGTTCTCAATCGGCAGCACACCATAATCGGCATGACCAGATTCCACCGTCGATGCGACTTCTTTGAAGTGATTGCAGTTAAGCTCTATCAATTCCATATTCTTGCGGCTGAAGTATTCACGGCTAGCAAGGTGAGAATATGAACCTTTAGAACCTAAGAACGCAACGCGAGCTAGTGGCTTGCGGCTTTGTGGGTTCGCAAGGTTTTGCAGGTATGACTGTTGCAGCAGAACCGAATCTTCGATGATGGTATGAAACAGCTTAGTAATGTACTGCGCATCAAGCTCGTATTTATCTTTACCGTTGTTAATCAGCTTAACCAGAAGCTGCTGTTCACGAACGGCATCGCGTACAGGCTTTGATGTCTCTACTTTACTTTTCGCAACTTCGATACTGAGTTTGCGGCGTTCTGAAAGTAAACTCAGCAGTTCGTCATCTAAATCATTGAGACGAAGGCGGATATCATCCAGTGAAATTGAGCGGTCAGTCATAAATGTGTCCTTATAAAAAAGCCTCCCTAGTGTGGGAGGCTTCTTGTTCGTTTTTGACTTGTTTTTCTAAAACGACTCAGCCTCCGATTTACGGAAGAAAAAAGAAGTCAAAAATAAACAAAGATTGAGTGTGCATAAAAAGTGATTGTTTTATGAATGTTTAAACACAATAAGCAAGCGAGCTACGAGCGTCAAGCAAAAAAATAGCGCCCTGAGGCGCTATTTTTTAATCTGTTCTTTTTCCTTATTCTACTTCAGCTTCTAGCTCTTCAATTTCAGGCTTTTCAGCGCGGCGCGCTTCTGGTTTATGGCGTAGCTTGTTGAGTTGACGTTCTAGTTTTTGTTCTACTTCGTTGATAGCTACGTAGAGGTCGTCATGGGTTGATGAAGCAACAAGTTGGCCTTTTGGCACCGTTAGAACGGCTTCAAACTTTTTCTTTTTGTTTGGTTCTTCGCTAAAGCTCGCTTGGCAACCAATGATGTCTACTTGCCATTTATCTAGCTTTTTAAATTTGCTTTCTATGTGATCACGGATTGCAGAGGTAATGTCGATATTTTTACCAGTGATGTTCATTTTCATAGAAGTTTTCCTCTGTTGTATCCCTCATGGGTTAACTTCAGATTACGACTTTTAGGAATAAAGAATGTGATCTAGATCTTATTTTGGTTGGGTGGGATAAGCATTAAAATCAAATGTGATCTCACGCAAGTCTTGGTATCTTTTTGTCGAAAAATGCTTGTTATCCCTATGAAAAACGATAAGTTGGAGGCAAGGCTTCGCTAAAAATTAAACTGGTTTTTAGGGGTGTCCTACAGCTTTTTGAAAGTGCTTGATGAAAATTCACGCAATGTACTTTCGTGATTTAAATCACACCAAAGAACGATCCGAATTTGATAAGCAAAAGCCGCATAAATTTCCTTATGCGGCTTTTGTGTTTTTAGTCTTGCCTTGGGCGTTTACTGCTTAAGCTCATAATGACAAACAGCGGCTAATCGTTGGTTTGCAGCAGCCTTGCTGTTCCGTTCTCTCGAGTGGCATTTATCGCCGCCAATTGTTTATAAATAACAAAGTAGCGATTGATGTTGGCGACATACGTGACAGGTTCTTTACTGACATATTTTCGCGTCACGATTTCGACGTTTTTAAACCAGACGTTAGGGTTGTAGCCTTTCTTCTTCGCGAGGTATCTCATTTTTCTGATTTTAGCTGGGCCTGCGTTGTAAGACGCCAACGTAAAATAGATCTGGTTGTCAGCCGTTATGGCAGGGTCATTAAAATATCGGTCTTTGATAAAACGCATATATTTCACACCCGCATGGATGTTGTTATCCACTTTATGAATATTTTTGATATTAACGTTTTTGTCCTTGGCCGTACTTGGTAAAACTTGCATGACGCCAATCGCCCCACGATGGGAGACTTGACTCTGATCGAGCCCTGACTCTTGAAACCCTTGAGCAGACATCATCAAAGGATCAAATTCGTACTTGCTGGAGTATTTCTCAAACACGTCAGCGAGCTTGGCAACCCTGTCGACCTTGTTTGGATTGAGAGCTCGACCTAACCAACGCGTATTATCGATATATTTTTGATAGATCACGTTACCCAGCAAAGTACCTGTGCGGGCTTTCTTGACGTACTTGTTGATTTCTTTTTTGAGAAGAGGGCTATTCTTTCTCAGTGCCCAAGCAATTTGCCCGTTTTCACGCAGCGGCAACTCCGTATGTACCTGTATGTTTTCCATCACATCAGTCCATAGCTTCGCTTTGTGGCTATCTAGGATCGTTCCTTGAATATAACCTTGGTTAACAAGCTCTATCAGTTCATAGTCTTGCAGTGACTCTTCGATAAAGTGGACATGCAGTGGTGGCAGTTCCATTTTATTGAGCTCTTTATTCACTTTTTGCACACTCTCGAAATAACTAGAGCTCGCACGGATCCACACTTCTTTACCGCTCAATTGCTTGATTTCGGTGATAGGGTCTGAGTTTTTCCCGGTAATAATGAGTTCTTGTCCATCCTTGATCATCGGGTCTGAAAAGTCGATCACGCTTAATCGTTTATCGGTAATTGTGAGGTTCGCTACCGCGACATCACCGTATCCAGATTCGAGTGAAGGAAGGAGATCATCTCGCTGAACCGGAATGATTTGTACATTAAGATAAGGGTGTTTCTTGCGAAGGCTTTTCTCAAAGTGATAGAGCATTTCTGCCACAATACCTTTCGGTTTACCATCTTCTATGTAGTAAAACCCAAGATCAGCCGATACCAATACTCTCACTGTTCCTTTTGCTTTGAGTACGTCTAAGTCGCCCATGTAAGGCTGATTGCTCAATGGGGACAGTTCTAATGCGTTGGAAAGTGGGCTAAATAACCCGATCCAGATAAATAATAACATCCTGCTCACATCCACACTCCATGTTGATGTTTTGTTAAAAGTTATCTATTGAAGATACTGCTTATGTTGCCATTCATCAAGTTTACCAGACGAAGTTCAAAAAAAATCGCGCTAACAAATTAGCGCGATTTTGAAGTGATTGTTTTAGTGAACAACGAGTGTGATTCGTTGATTAAGGCAGTGGGTTGAGCTCAATCAAGGCTTCTGTTCTTGTCACTGCGTCTTCTAGCCCAAGCTGCTCGTAGGCTTCTAACTG
Organism: Vibrio bathopelagicus; assembly: GCF_014879975.1. Classification (NCBI taxonomy): domain Bacteria; kingdom Pseudomonadati; phylum Pseudomonadota; class Gammaproteobacteria; order Vibrionales; family Vibrionaceae; genus Vibrio; species Vibrio bathopelagicus. Next base: position 634,528 of record NZ_CP062500.1, read on the forward strand.
TATTTTTAAAGATTTACGCGCTGCAATTGTGTCAGGGTAAGTCTTTTGTAATTCCTGTGAACGATTCACAGCTGCAATCCACGCTTCACGACGTAGGTAGAAATCAGCCGTTGCTAAGTCATACTCCGCTAGGCGGTTTTTCAGTGCGAACATGCGTTTTTGTGCATCTTCAGCGTATGGGCTTGCAGGGAAACGTTCTAACAGTCGTTTGAAGTCAGCAAACGCTAGCTTCACTGGTTCTGGATCTCGGTCGCTTCGATCGATATTAAAAATATCGTGCATGAAGTTTCGATCTTGAGCCATGTGTGTCAGGCCACGCATGTAAAGAACCCAATCCTGTTTTTCATGAGTTGGGTTTAAGCGTAGGAATCGTGAAATGGTGGCAAGGCCTAACGCCAAGTCATCATTTTTGTAGTACGCGTAAATCAGATCCAGTTGTACTTGTTCAGAATAGGCGCCGAATGGGTAACGAGAGTCTAAGGCTTCTAGCTTTTCGATTGCAGAAAGCCAGCTACCACTCTGCAGTGATTCTTGGGCGTCAGAGTAAAGAACCGATGGCGGTACATCCGGTACTATTTCTTCACTACTTGAACAGCCAACTAAGAGTGATACGGCTAATAGACCCGATAAAGTAAGGTGTTTCATGTCAGGCGTCGATTCCTTGAATTAAATATTTCGTAAGCTTCCGTTACTTTCTAACCAGTAACAGATACAATGATGCAATTATTCTATTTTATCCATACTAATGGGTATTAGTCTCACGGTTTTTAAAAAAGTTCGATATGGCTCAGCAGATAACATTAACAGACACAGTAAAAAGCAGCCAGTTAGGTCAACGTTTAGACCAAGCTGTCGCTGAACTATTTACCGATTTTTCTCGCTCTCGTATTAAAGAGTGGCTTCTTGACGGCAAAATCCAAGTGGATGGCGAAGTTATCACGAAACCGCGCACCATAGTTTTGGGCGGTGAAGCGATCATCTTACAAGCGGAGCTTGCGGATGAAGAGCGCTGGGAAGCACAAGATATTCCGTTAGACATTGTCTATGAAGATGATGATTTATTGGTTATCAATAAACCTCGCGATCTGGTTGTACACCCAGGTGCAGGTACGCCGGACGGAACCATACTAAACGCATTGCTTTTCCACTATCCTCAGATCGCTGAAGTACCTCGTGCAGGTATTGTGCACCGTCTTGATAAAGACACAACAGGTCTTATGGTTGTGGCTAAAACGGTTCCAGCTCAAACTCGTCTTGTACGTGCTCTTGCTAAACGTCGTATTACTCGTGAATATGAAGCAATTGCGATAGGCAAAATGACAGCGGGTGGTGTTGTTGAGAAAGGCATTAGTCGTCATGCAACGAAGCGTACGTTAATGGACGTCAATGAATTGGGTAAACCTGCGGTAACTCACTACCGTGTTGCGGAGCATTTCCGCGAACATACTCGTATTCGCCTGCGTCTAGAAACAGGTCGTACTCACCAAATCCGTGTTCATATGTCATACCTTCAGCACCCACTGCTAGGTGATATTGCGTACGGTGGTCGTGCACGTATTCCTAAAGGTGCATCTGAAGAGCTGACGACAATGATTCGTTCTTTTGATCGCCAAGCGCTACACGCGGTTATGCTGAAATTTGTTCACCCTATTACTGGTGAAGAAGTTGAGTTCCACGCACCTGTGCCAAATGACATGGTTGTGATGGCAGAAGCGTTGCGTGTTGATGCTCGCGAAAACAAAGAAGACGACATTTAATCATGTCAATGATCATCCCTGACTGGAATGCACCAAAAAACGTGAAGGCATTTGCTTCGACTCGTTTCGATGGTTGTTCTACAGGTGCCTATCAAGGGTTAAACCTCGGTATGCACGTTGGGGATGATGCTTTGCTTGTTGAAAGCAATCGAGCGTGGTTAAAGCAACAGTCTAAGATGCCTACTGCTCCGGTATGGCTAAATCAAACTCACTCAACGGATGTCGTTACGGTTTTAGAACCTGTGGCGAATGTGCTTGATGCTGATGGTGCATATACCACTGCAACGGGTGTTGTGTGTTCTGCGATGACAGCCGATTGCCTACCGGTCATCCTCACCGATACCAAAGGTACTCAAGTTGCTGCAGTTCATGCAGGTTGGCGCGGTCTTGCTGGTGGCATTCTTGAAAATGCCGTCGCAAAGTTTTCAAACCTAGATTCAGATAACCCGATCATTGCTTGGCTTGGTCCTGCAATTGGTAAAGATGCATTTGAGGTTGGCAACGATGTGTTGGACGCTTTTGTTCGTTTTGACCCTCAAGCGAAATTAGCATTTAAAGCCAAATCTGAATCTGGCAAGTGGTTAGCAAACATGTCTCAACTCGCGACTCAACGATTAATGAAAGTTGGCGTGACTTCGGTGACAGATTCGAATCTATGTACATACGCAGATTCAGATGCTTTCTATTCTTATCGTCGTGATGGTATTACTGGACGTCAGGCGACATTTATTTGGTTAGAGTAATCTCTGACTAGCACAACTACTCATCCAGCTCATTTATATTTTCGTATAAGCTCTATTCTTCATTCTTATCCCTTGAAAATCCGCGTTACCGTATCCATCTTCTAACCATAAGATAAACATATCTAAGAGTAGGAAGGTTGGCATGCGTCTCGATCGATTCACTAGTAAATTCCAAATTGCGATATCTGATGCTCAGTCGCTCGCATTAGGTCGTGATCACCAATATATAGAACCTGTACACCTAATGGTGTCTTTGCTTAATCAAGATGGTAGTGCGATTCGTCCATTGCTCACCATGCTTAATATTGATGTTGTTCAGTTACGTTCTAAATTAAGCGAAATATTAGACCGAGTGCCAAAAGTAAGTGGTATCGGTGGTGATGTTCAGCTCTCTAACGCAATGGGAACGCTATTCAATCTATGTGATAAGGTCGCGCAAAAGCGTCAAGACAGTTACATATCTTCAGAAGTATTCCTACTCGCTGCAATTGAAGACAAAGGTCCGTTAGGGAACTTACTTAAAGAGCTAGGCCTTACCGAGCAAAAATTATCTCAAGCTATCGAGCAAGTTCGCGGTGGCCAGAAAGTCGATGACCCGAATGCAGAAGATAGACGCCAAGCACTAGAGAAGTTCACCATTGATCTGACCGAAAGAGCAGAGCAAGGCAAGCTGGATCCTGTAATTGGCCGAGACGACGAAATTCGTCGCACGATTCAAGTCCTTCAACGTAGGACTAAGAATAACCCTGTCATTATCGGCCAACCCGGTGTGGGTAAAACCGCGATTGTCGAAGGTTTGGCTCAGCGTATTATTAATAATGAAGTTCCTGAAGGCTTAAGAGGCCGAAGAGTTCTTTCATTAGACATGGGCTCATTAGTAGCGGGGGCTAAATATCGTGGCGAATTCGAAGAGCGTCTAAAATCAGTGCTTAATGAATTATCGAAAGAGGAGGGCAATGTCATTCTCTTTATCGATGAAATTCATACGATGGTCGGCGCAGGTAAAGGCGAAGGCTCTATGGATGCGGGTAACATGCTGAAACCAGCATTAGCTCGTGGTGAATTGCATTGTGTCGGCGCAACAACGCTCGATGAGTATCGCCAGTACATAGAGAAAGACCCTGCGTTAGAGCGTCGGTTCCAAAAAGTGATCGTGGATGAACCAACCGTTGAAGACACGGTAGCGATCCTTCGTGGTTTGAAAGAGCGTTATGAACTTCACCATCATGTCGAAATCACGGATCCCGCTATCGTAGCTGCAGCAACGTTATCTCACCGATACGTTTCAGATCGTCAGTTACCAGATAAGGCGATAGATCTCATTGATGAAGCGGCTTCGAGTATTCGAATGCAGATAGATTCAAAACCTGAGTCACTGGATAAGTTAGAGCGCAAAATCATTCAGTTGAAGATCGAGCAACAAGCTTTGACTAATGAAAGTGATGAGGCCAGTGAAAAAAGACTTCGTACGCTACAAAGCGAACTTTCTGAGAAAGAGCGAGATTTTGCAGAGCTCGAAGAAGTCTGGAACGCTGAGAAAGCGGCACTTTCGGGCACGCAACATATTAAGTCAGAGTTAGAACAAGCTCGGATGGATATGGATTTTGCACGACGTGCTGGTGACCTTAACCGTATGTCTGAATTGCAATATGGCCGAATCCCAGAATTGGAGAAGCAGTTAGATCTCGCGACTCAAGCTGAAATGCAAGAAATGACCTTATTACGTAATAAGGTGACTGACGCTGAGATTGCCGATGTCCTTTCAAAGCAAACCGGTATCCCAGTTTCTAAAATGCTAGAAGCAGAAAAAGAGAAGCTTCTGAAAATGGAAGGTGTTCTGCATAAGCGTGTTATCGGTCAAGCGGAAGCGGTCGAAGTAGTATCGAATGCGATTCGTCGTAGCCGTGCTGGTTTGTCTGATCCGAATAAGCCGATTGGTTCGTTCTTGTTCTTAGGACCAACAGGTGTCGGTAAAACGGAACTGTGTAAAACATTGGCGAACTTTATGTTTGATAGTGAAGATGCCATGGTGCGTATCGATATGTCTGAGTTTATGGAGAAGCACTCTGTTGCTCGTTTAGTTGGTGCTCCCCCTGGTTATGTGGGTTATGAAGAAGGTGGGTATTTAACCGAAGCCGTTCGTCGAAAACCTTATTCTGTCATTCTGCTTGATGAGGTAGAGAAAGCACATCCTGATGTTTTCAATATTCTATTACAGGTTTTAGATGATGGACGATTAACTGACGGACAAGGTCGCACGGTCGATTTTAGAAATACCGTGGTAATAATGACATCGAACCTAGGTTCAACTCGTATTCAAGAGAACTTCAATACATTGGATTACCAAGGGATTAAAAATGAGGTTATGGAAGTGGTGGGTAAACATTTCCGACCTGAGTTTTTGAACCGTGTTGACGAAAGTGTTGTGTTCCATCCATTAGGCCAAGAGCACATCGAGTCAATTGCCGCTATTCAGCTTGAGCATTTGAAAAAGCGAATGGAAGACAATGGTTATGAACTCGAAGTTTCAGAAAAAGCGCTCAAGCTAATCTCTCAAGTTGGTTTTGACCCTGTATATGGTGCAAGGCCTCTTAAAAGAGCAATTCAACAAACTGTTGAGAACCCGTTAGCGAAAGCAATACTGGCTGGAAAAATAAATCCAGACAAGAAAGTGCAGCTATTAGTGAATAACGACCGGATTATTGCTCACCAATAATCAAACCATAAACAATAGGTACGGTTAGCCGAAATTAAGGCTTAATCGTACCTATTTTGAACGCTTTGTGTGAATAGTGTCCGAACGATCGCCAGCGGCGGTTTTTTTTCGTTTTTGGTCTTGTGCAAAGGGGGATTCTCTCTATAATGCGCCTCCGTTGCCAGGGATAACCAAGCGGTTTGAACTAAGTAACGAGACGACATTAAGCATTTAAGATGCTTTGAAAAATTAGCTGGAAAAAGTGTTTGACACTGGAACCCAATTCGCTAGAATGGCCGTCCACTTAGAGAGGCTCCTTACTAAAAGGAAGGCTTAATAAGTAAAGCTCTTTAACAATTTAAACCTATCAATCTGTGTGGGCACTCGTTGATGAATATCAAAACGTTTTATCGTTAGATAAAACAGATTCTTCGGAATCAAAATTGATTTCAATGAACTGAGTGACCAATACGAATAACTTCGGTTATTTGGCACAGTCAATTCATTACCATTCTGTTGGAATGGTAATAGCTTTAAAATTACATAGTAGTTTTGAAGTCAGTATTCGTTGAGTCACAAAATCTTAAATTGAAGAGTTTGATCATGGCTCAGATTGAACGCTGGCGGCAGGCCTAACACATGCAAGTCGAGCGGAAACGACACTAACAATCCTTCGGGTGCGTTAATGGGCGTCGAGCGGCGGACGGGTGAGTAATGCCTAGGAAATTGCCTTGATGTGGGGGATAACCATTGGAAACGATGGCTAATACCGCATAATGCCTACGGGCCAAAGAGGGGGATCTTCGGACCTCTCGCGTCAAGATATGCCTAGGTGGGATTAGCTAGTTGGTGAGGTAATGGCTCACCAAGGCGACGATCCCTAGCTGGTCTGAGAGGATGATCAGCCACACTGGAACTGAGACACGGTCCAGACTCCTACGGGAGGCAGCAGTGGGGAATATTGCACAATGGGCGAAAGCCTGATGCAGCCATGCCGCGTGTATGAAGAAGGCCTTCGGGTTGTAAAGTACTTTCAGTTGTGAGGAAGGGGGTAACGTTAATAGCGTTATCTCTTGACGTTAGCAACAGAAGAAGCACCGGCTAACTCCGTGCCAGCAGCCGCGGTAATACGGAGGGTGCGAGCGTTAATCGGAATTACTGGGCGTAAAGCGCATGCAGGTGGTTCATTAAGTCAGATGTGAAAGCCCGGGGCTCAACCTCGGAACTGCATTTGAAACTGGTGAACTAGAGTGCTGTAGAGGGGGGTAGAATTTCAGGTGTAGCGGTGAAATGCGTAGAGATCTGAAGGAATACCAGTGGCGAAGGCGGCCCCCTGGACAGACACTGACACTCAGATGCGAAAGCGTGGGGAGCAAACAGGATTAGATACCCTGGTAGTCCACGCCGTAAACGATGTCTACTTGGAGGTTGTGGCCTTGAGCCGTGGCTTTCGGAGCTAACGCGTTAAGTAGACCGCCTGGGGAGTACGGTCGCAAGATTAAAACTCAAATGAATTGACGGGGGCCCGCACAAGCGGTGGAGCATGTGGTTTAATTCGATGCAACGCGAAGAACCTTACCTACTCTTGACATCCAGAGAAGCCAGCGGAGACGCAGGTGTGCCTTCGGGAGCTCTGAGACAGGTGCTGCATGGCTGTCGTCAGCTCGTGTTGTGAAATGTTGGGTTAAGTCCCGCAACGAGCGCAACCCTTATCCTTGTTTGCCAGCGAGTAATGTCGGGAACTCCAGGGAGACTGCCGGTGATAAACCGGAGGAAGGTGGGGACGACGTCAAGTCATCATGGCCCTTACGAGTAGGGCTACACACGTGCTACAATGGCGCATACAGAGGGCAGCAAGCTAGCGATAGTGAGCGAATCCCAAAAAGTGCGTCGTAGTCCGGATTGGAGTCTGCAACTCGACTCCATGAAGTCGGAATCGCTAGTAATCGTGAATCAGAATGTCACGGTGAATACGTTCCCGGGCCTTGTACACACCGCCCGTCACACCATGGGAGTGGGCTGCAAAAGAAGTGGGTAGTTTAACCTTTCGGGGAGGACGCTCACCACTTTGTGGTTCATGACTGGGGTGAAGTCGTAACAAGGTAGCCCTAGGGGAACCTGGGGCTGGATCACCTCCTTATACGAAGATATTTACGATGAGTGTCCACACAGATTGATTAGGTTTAGAAAGTAAAAGAGATACTAGTGTCCCGTTCGTCTAGAGGCCTAGGACACCGCCCTTTCACGGCGGTAACAGGGGTTCGACTCCCCTACGGGATACCATCTTTAAGTATTCTCTTCTATCAGAGTATTTAAAAATGGTTCATTTATGAATCAAGCTCTTTAACAATTTGGAAAGCTGACTGATTTGATTACTTACGAGTAATTCAAATCAAATTTAAAAGTTCTCAATGTTTATCTTTCATTAGATAAACACAACAAACACATTCAAGTGTCTTGTATTCGAATCAAATTTATTTGATTCACAATTGAGTCCGGCAAACAGTTATCAAGAATTAACCCTTCTTGATGACAACCAAAAACCTTGGTTAGTTGCCATACACTAAGACCCTTTCGGGTTGTATGGTTAAGTGACTAAGCGTACACGGTGGATGCCTTGGCAGTCAGAGGCGATGAAAGACGTAATAACTTGCGATAAGCCCAGATTAGGTAGTAATAACCTTTTGAGTCTGGGATTTCTGAATGGGGAAACCCACGTGCATAAGCACGTATCCTGTTGTGAATACATAGCAACAGGAGGCAAACCGGGGGAACTGAAACATCTAAGTACCCCGAGGAAGAGAAATCAACCGAGATTCCGAAAGTAGCGGCGAGCGAAATTGGATTAGCCCTTAAGCTTTTAATGATGCAGGTGAAGAGTCTGGAAAGTCTCGCAATAAAGGGTGATAGCCCCGTAACCGACACATCATAATCAGTGAAATCGAGTAGGGCGGGACACGTGATATCCTGTCTGAATATGGGGGGACCATCCTCCAAGGCTAAATACTACTGACTGACCGATAGTGAACCAGTACCGTGAGGGAAAGGCGAAAAGAACCCCTGTGAGGGGAGTGAAATAGAACCTGAAACCGTGTACGTACAAGCAGTAGGAGCACCTTCGTGGTGTGACTGCGTACCTTTTGTATAATGGGTCAGCGACTTAATTTTAGTAGCAAGGTTAACCGTTTAGGGGAGCCGTAGGGAAACCGAGTCTTAACTGGGCGTACAGTTGCTAGGATTAGACCCGAAACCAGGTGATCTAGCCATGGGCAGGTTGAAGGTTGAGTAACATCAACTGGAGGACCGAACCGACTAATGTTGAAAAATTAGCGGATGACTTGTGGCTAGGGGTGAAAGGCCAATCAAACCTGGAGATAGCTGGTTCTCCCCGAAAGCTATTTAGGTAGCGCCTCGGACGAATACTACTGGGGGTAGAGCACTGTTAAGGCTAGGGGGTCATCCCGACTTACCAACCCTTTGCAAACTCCGAATACCAGTAAGTACTATCCGGGAGACACACGGCGGGTGCTAACGTCCGTCGTGGAGAGGGAAACAACCCAGACCGCCAGCTAAGGTCCCAAAGTATAGCTAAGTGGGAAACGATGTGGGAAGGCTCAGACAGCCAGGATGTTGGCTTAGAAGCAGCCATCATTTAAAGAAAGCGTAATAGCTCACTGGTCGAGTCGGCCTGCGCGGAAGATGTAACGGGGCTAAGCTATACACCGAAGCTGCGGCTACGTACCTTAGGGTATGTGGGGTAGGGGAGCGTTCTGTAAGCCGTTGAAGGTGGTCTGTAAGGGCTGCTGGAGGTATCAGAAGTGCGAATGCTGACATGAGTAACGATAAAGGGAGTGAAAAACTCCCTCGCCGGAAGACCAAGGGTTCCTGTCCAACGTTAATCGGGGCAGGGTAAGTCGACTCCTAAGGCGAGGCCGAAAGGCGTAGTCGATGGGAAACGGGTTAATATTCCCGTACTTCTTACAATTGCGATGGGGGGACGGAGAAGGCTAGGTGGGCCTGGCGACGGTTGTCCAGGTTCAAGTATGTAGGCGGAAAGTTTAGGTAAATCCGGACTTTCTTTAACGCTGAGATACGATGTCGAGCTACTACGGTAGTGAAGTCATTGATGCCATGCTTCCAGGAAAAGCCTCTAAGCTTCAGATTGTAAGGAATCGTACCCCAAACCGACACAGGTGGTCGGGTAGAGAATACCAAGGCGCTTGAGAGAACTCGGGTGAAGGAACTAGGCAAAATGGTACCGTAACTTCGGGAGAAGGTACGCTCTTATCAGTGAAGTCCCTTGCGGATGGAGCAGACGAGAGTCGCAGATACCAGGTGGCTGCAACTGTTTATTAAAAACACAGCACTGTGCAAAATCGTAAGATGACGTATACGGTGTGACGCCTGCCCGGTGCCGGAAGGTTAATTGATGGGGTTAGACTTCGGTCGAAGCTCTTGATCGAAGCCCCGGTAAACGGCGGCCGTAACTATAACGGTCCTAAGGTAGCGAAATTCCTTGTCGGGTAAGTTCCGACCTGCACGAATGGCGTAATGATGGCCACGCTGTCTCCACCCGAGACTCAGTGAAATTGAAATCGCTGTGAAGATGCAGTGTACCCGCGGCTAGACGGAAAGACCCCGTGAACCTTTACTACAGCTTGGCACTGAACATTGAACCTACATGTGTAGGATAGGTGGGAGACTATGAAACCGCGTCGCTAGATGTGGTGGAGTCGTCCTTGAAATACCACCCTTGTAGTTTTGATGTTCTAACGTTGGCCCCTGAATCGGGGTTACGGACAGTGCCTGGTGGGTAGTTTGACTGGGGCGGTCTCCTCCCAAAGAGTAACGGAGGAGCACGAAGGTGGGCTAAACACGGTTGGACATCGTGTGGTTAGTGCAATGGCATAAGCCCGCTTGACTGCGAGAATGACAATTCGAGCAGGTGCGAAAGCAGGTCATAGTGATCCGGTGGTTCTGAATGGAAGGGCCATCGCTCAACGGATAAAAGGTACTCCGGGGATAACAGGCTGATACCGCCCAAGAGTTCATATCGACGGCGGTGTTTGGCACCTCGATGTCGGCTCATCACATCCTGGGGCTGAAGTCGGTCCCAAGGGTATGGCTGTTCGCCATTTAAAGTGGTACGCGAGCTGGGTTTAGAACGTCGTGAGACAGTTCGGTCCCTATCTGCCGTGGGCGTTGGAAAATTGAAAGGGGCTGCTCCTAGTACGAGAGGACCGGAGTGGACGAACCTCTGGTGTTCGGGTTGTCATGCCAATGGCATTGCCCGGTAGCTAAGTTCGGAATCGATAACCGCTGAAAGCATCTAAGCGGGAAGCGAGCCTTGAGATGAGTTTTCCCTGACGCTATAAGCGTCCTAAAGGGTTGTCGTAGACTACGACGTTGATAGGCAGGGTGTGTAAGTGCTGCGAGGCATTGAGCTAACCTGTACTAATTGCCCGTGAGGCTTAACCATACAACACCCAAGGGGTTTTGTGGACTCAAAGACAGACCTTGAATGAGTTTGAAGAGACACTTTTAGATTAGCTTTCCGAATTTTAAAATTTGCTTGGCGACCATAGCATTGTGGACCCACCTGATTCCATGCCGAACTCAGAAGTGAAACACAATAGCGCCGATGGTAGTGTGGGGTTTCCCCATGTGAGAGTAGGACATCGCCAGGCTTTAAATTAAATCTTTAGGTTGACCGACCTGGAGATATGGACGCTCACTTAGTGAGTTGACCACTGCGGAGTGGTAGTTCAGTTGGTTAGAATACCGGCCTGTCACGCCGGGGGTCGCGGGTTCGAGTCCCGTCCACTCCGCCACTTATTCAGAGTTTCAGCTCTTTAAAACTGAAAATAGGGGTGTAGCTCCAATTGGCAGAGCAGCGGATTCCAAATCCGCGTGTTGGGAGTTCGAATCTCTCCACCCCTGCCATATTTAAGGCTCTAGCAGAAATGCTAGAGCCTTTTTGCTTTCTATGATTTGAAAAATCCCCTCTTCGTCGAATAAAAAACTTATTTATCTTCTAAATATCACCCTCGATATGAACCTACTTCCTAATAACGACTAGTATAAAAAGTAGTGATCATTCATTTGGAATAGCTATGAGGTTATTTTGTATATCGGCTCTCATTTTTTGTTCACTTGCCGTATCGGCAACCCCGTGGGAAAAAGAGAAAAGCCCGACAAGAAACTCAACCTTATCAATAGGAAGTTATGCTAATGGTTGCCTCGATGGCGCACAGGCTTTGCCAACCAATGGAGTCGGCTACCAAATTATTCGTCCTCAAAGAGAGCGCTATTATGGCCATACAGAAGCTATAAAGTTTATTGAGAGATTAGGTGTTACTACTAGCGAGAAACTCAATACTAATTTATTGGTCGGTGATATTTCTCTTCCTAGGGGAGGGCGCTTTTCTTCTGGCCATTCAAGTCATCAAACAGGGTTAGATATTGATATATGGCTAAGGTTAACTAGTAAGAGGTTGTCAGATAACGAGTTAGCTGTGCCTAAACCTGTGAGCGTTGTAGATCTTACCAACTACAAATTGCGTCAATCGAATTGGACTAATGATCATTTTCAAGTTATTCGCTATGCAGCCAAAGATGAAAAAGTGGTACGTATCTTCGTCCATCCTGTCATTAAGCAAACCCTTTGCGAACAAGAAAACTCTGACGTTAATGATAGATCTTGGTTAGGCAAAATAAGGCCTTGGTGGGGACACCATTCTCATTTTCATGTTCGTTTAAAGTGTCCTGAAGGCAGTTCAAACTGTATCGCTCAAGCAAACCCGCCAAAAGGTGATGGTTGTGGAGATGAACTTGCAAGTTGGGCTCCGCAGACCATTCCAGTTCCGCCCCCCAAAAAAGTAGCGAAAAATAAGAAAAAGAAAAAAGTTAAAGTGATGCCAAGTCAGTGTTTGGCCTTGATATCGAATAAGTAATCGTATTTATCGAGCCTTTTTACAGTGGTAATGCCACTGGTTTTCTCGACTCTAAAACTGGAGAAACATCACACTTTTGTCTAGAGTTTATAAACATGAGATTAAGAACATCGTTTGATATTAATAAAATCAATAACGGTATCAGCAACGGCGATGACGAATTCGACAAAGTTTGGTCAGGGATAGAGTGTTTTTGGGGTGAAAGATGTGGCTTATATGCAGTATACGAAATCAGAGTCTGATACCCGTCGATAGATAATTCAAGGATAAGACTATGACTATGATTTGTGCAAAGGAATTTTCAGAATGGTTAAGACATAGGTTCAACGCTGAAAGCTCGGGTATTTCTATTTCGAGAGATGACATTACCCAACTGACAGGCAGACAACGTTTAGACCCTAGCTTCGTAAATGATGTTCACTATGAATTGATGCAGTATGGAATGGCATTTGTGACAGATACCAGTAGGGAAAACTTTTATCTTGTTCCGATAGCTCAATCAATAAACTGGCGAGAACGACTCGAATATCAATTTGAAAAAGAGCTATTCTGCAATATTTATCCAATCGAAAAATCAGGATAAAAAAAAGGTTCAACTTATGGCTAAGTTGAACCTTTTTCCTTTTAGGTCAAGCCTTGAATGATGACAAACTTCTCGAGTAGTTCATCGTCAGTTTCAATATGGTTTGGGTCAGTGATTATGCATTTTGTAATCGGGCATACAGACTGACACGTTGGCTTCTCATAGTGACCTTTACATTCCGTACATAAATCTGGGTCGATTTCGAAGATGCTGTCACCCATAGTGATTGCGCCATTTGGGCATTCAGGATCACACATATCGCAGTTTATGCACTTGTCAGTGATTAACAGAGCCATTGCTTACTTCTCAGTTTTCTAAGTAAAGTTACTTACCTGATGCGTTGCGTGTGTCTTGGCCTTCGCTCAAGTTACGCATCAGCAAGCCGTACTCTAAGTCTAGATCGGCTGGTACAGGAATAAAGACAAAGTGACCGTTACCTTTTGCGTCTTCTACTGGCTGAGATTTACGGTTCTCCATAACTTCTAATTTGAAAACGATGTTACCTTTTGGTGTCATCATTTCTAAGCTATCGCCAACTAGGAATTTGTTCTTAACTTCGACTTCTGCTAAGTCACCACGGCGCTGACCAGTGAATTCACCAACAAACTGTTGAGTATCAGAGATAGAGTAACCGTACTCATAGTTTTGGTATGTGTCGTGAGTGTGACGACGCAAGAAACCTTCAGTGTAGCCACGGTGAGCTAGGCTCTCTAGCGTACCCATAAGGCTCTCATCAAATGGTTTGCCTGCAACAGCATCGTCGATAGCTTTACGGTAAACCTGTGCTGTACGTGCACAGTAGTAGAAAGACTTAGTACGACCTTCGATTTTCAGAGAGTGAACGCCCATCTTAGTTAAACGCTCAACGTGCTGGATTGCGCGAAGATCTTTTGAGTTCATGATGTAAGTACCATGCTCATCTTCAAACGCCGCCATTTTCTCTTCAGGTTTGTGTGATTCAGAAAGTAAAACCACTTCATCAGTTGGTTTACCAAGGCCTAGTGTGTTGTCTGGGCGCTCGTCCTGAACTTCAATACCCTGAGTTTCTACTTCTTGAATAGCAACACCTGTTGGGTTTGCTTCAACGATCTGACCGTTTTCGTCTTCTATCGCAGCTTCGGTTTTGTATTCCCAACGACAAGCGTTAGTACAAGTACCTTGGTTTGGATCGCGTTTGTTCATGTAACCAGAAAGTAGGCAACGACCTGAGTAAGCCATGCATAGTGCACCATGAACAAAGATCTCTAGCTCTGTTTCTGGGCAGTGTTCGCGAATTTCTTCGATCTCTTCAAGTGATAGTTCACGAGATAGGATCACACGCTCAACGCCTTGAGTAGACCAGAATTTTACGGTTGCCCAGTTTACAGCATTTGCTTGAACGGAAAGGTGGATCGGCATTTCAGGGAACGACTCACGTACCATCATGATAAGACCAGGGTCTGACATGATAAGTGCATCTGGGCCCATCTCAACAACAGGCTTAAGGTCGCGAATGAATGTTTTTAATTTAGAGTTGTGTGGCTGAATGTTACATACAACATATAACTTTTTGCCTTGAGCATGAGCTTCATCGATACCGATTTGTAGGTTTTCGTGATTGAACTCGTTGTTACGAACGCGAAGGCTGTAACGTGGCTGGCCTGCGTATACTGCATCTGCGCCGTAGGCGAATGCGTAACGCATGTTTTTAAGGCTTCCTGCCGGTGATAATAGTTCAGGTACAAATGGTTTTTGTGTAGTCATTGCTTCGTTCTCTAATCTGATCTCAAGTCAGGTTGATACCACCAAGTGATATCAAAGGGGCGCAAATTTTACGCTAAAATGAGTTTGGTTGATAGCCCTAAAGATAACAATGGTATTAAGAAGAGTGTTGATAGGTATTGATAAGCGGGAGTAGGAAAGAAAATAAGCTCAGATATCGTCGACACCTGAGCTTCAAATCGGAACAATTACGCGTTAGGTTGAGTTAAACCGCCTAATGATTCAAATAGGTTTGGTAGGAAAACACTGAATTCACCACATAGCAGTGAGAAGTCTGCATCAAAGCGCGCTGCTTGATCTTCACGAGGAATATCGTCGTTCTCATCTTTTAATTCATCACTGAATTTCAGGCGCTTGATGCTGCCGTCTTCAGCAAGAATGAATTCAATGCGATCTTGCCAGTTGATCAGAAGCTTAGTCACAACTTTGTTGGCTTCGATGTGGTTTTTAATCTCATCAGCTTCTAGTTCTTGCTTCTTAACTCGGACAATACCGCCGTCTTCTTGGATTGATTTAAGCTCAGCTTCGTCGAGCATGGTGATACCTTTAGGCGTATCACCTGATTTTACCCACTCTGTCAGAGTCGTTTCAATCGCTTGCTCTGGAATAGCAGGTACTACTGGCAAGCTACCCATTGTTTTACGTAGTAATGCTAGTACGTCTTCTGCTTTTTTGTAGCTGCTAGCATCAACAACAATAAAGCCTTCTTTCGGCATGATCAGTGCGTAAGTGAAGTTACTGCGGCTGAAAGCACGAGGAAGAAGATCGATGATGATGTCTTCTTTTAGGCTGTCTTTTTCTTTCTTTTTCAGAGGAGTACCAGACTCTGCCTCAAGCGTTTCTACTTTTGCATTCAATGAATCTTTGATCACAGAAGCTGGAAGCATTTTCTCTTCTTTCTTTGCACAGATGAGAATGCGGTTTTCTGATACGTGCGTCATCATATCGCCGTGTCTACCCATCGCATTTACCCAACCAAACTTTTGTTTGTCTTGGCTACCACAAGGGGTAAAACGGAACTCTTCAAGTTGTTTCTCTAGCTGATCTGCGTTGAAGTCTATATCACGATTAAAGCGATAGACGAGGCAATTCTTAAACCACATAAATATTTCTCATACCTTTATCTGAAGACGCTCATCATAGGAGATTTCGATCCATTTGTCTTATACCTGCAATAAAAATTAAAAGTGAAATGTTTGAGACAGTTATATGAAAATTTGTTTTCAAAGGTCACAAAAGTGTCATAATTAAACCAGATAATGCAATGCGTTGATTAAATACTAAGGCTATTCAATTATGTCGAGAAGGATTCTGGTCGTTGAAGATGAAGCACCTATTCGTGAGATGCTGTGTTTTGTACTTGAACAAAAAGGCTACCAAGCAGTAGAGGCTGAAGATTACGATACAGCGGTAAACAAGCTATGTGAACCTTTCCCAGATCTAGTATTACTAGATTGGATGCTACCAGGTGGTAGCGGGATAAACTTTATCAAGCACATGAAGCGTGAAGAGTTAACTCGCAACATCCCTGTGGTGATGCTGACGGCTCGTGGTGAAGAAGAAGATAAGGTTCGCGGTTTAGAAGTTGGCGCTGACGACTACATTACCAAACCATTTTCACCAAAAGAGTTGGTTGCTCGTCTGAAAGCGGTTATTCGCCGTGTAACACCAACGGCATTGGAAGATGTGATTGATGTCCAAGGTCTTAAGCTAGACCCTGTATCTCACCGCGTTACAGCAAGCGAAGGCCCAGTTGATATGGGACCAACCGAGTTCAAAATGCTGCATTTCTTTATGACTCACCAAGAGCGAGTATACAGCCGAGAGCAACTGCTAAATAACGTTTGGGGCACCAACGTTTACGTTGAAGATCGTACGGTTGATGTTCATATTCGACGCCTACGCAAAGCACTTGAATCTGCAGGTCATGATAAACTAATTCAAACGGTTCGCGGCGCAGGCTACCGTTTTTCTACAAAGGCTTAATGTGGCTTCGCTGCCCAGTTTACGGAGTCCTGAATGGTTGAAAAGTTAACCTGGAAAAAGCTGGCTTGGGAGCTGGCTTTTTTTTACGCACCATGGGTTTTAGTCGGATGGATATTCGGTTACCTACCTTGGTTACTGCTGGCTGCTACGGTATTGCAGCTCGGCTGGCATCTACACAATCAAATGCGTTTGTCCGCATGGTTGTGGGATGAGAAGCGTCTAACACCACCTTCAGGCTCAGGAAATTGGGAATCTCTGTTTAACGGTATTTATCGTATGCAGCAGAGACAGCGTCGCAAGCGCAAAGAGTTGACCAACCTTATCCGCCGTTTCAGAAACGGTGCTGAATCCCTTCCCGATGCCGTTGTGGTGTTTCGCGGTGAAGGCAATATTGTTTGGTGTAACAAGCTTGCTCAGTATTTACTGGGTTTTCGTTGGCCAGACGATTCAGGTCAACCGATCTCGAATTTGATCCGAACGCCGGACTTTATCAAATATCTCAATAAGCAAGACTTCTCTGAGCCGTTAGAAATGCCATCGCCACTCAATGTGGAACGTATGCTTGAGCTGCGTATCGTGCCTTATACCGAAGGTGAGCATTTGATGGTAGTACGTGATGTTACTCAGCTTAAACAGCTGGAAGGCATGCGTCGGAATTTCTTTGCTAACGTTTCTCATGAGCTACGTACCCCTATGACCGTACTTCAAGGTTACCTTGAAATGACGGAAGACCCAGACATGATTGTTGGCCCAATGTGGACTAAAGCTCACGGTGTGATGACTGAGCAATTGAATCGCATGAACAGTTTGGTTAATCAGCTGCTAACGCTTTCAAAGATTGAAGCGGCGCCAATGCATGAATTGGATGAGGTGGTTAACGTTCCGGCGATGTTAGAAGTTCTTGAAAAGGAAGCGGCTAGTCTAAGTGGGGATCGTGAGCATAAGCTGGAATTTGATATTGATAAGAGCCTGCGTGTATTAGCTGATGAAGATCAGATGAGAAGTGCTATATCGAATTTGGTTTATAACGCGGTGAAGTACACTCCACCTGGTGCAACCGTCAAGGTTCGTTGGTATCAAACCAGTCAAGGTGCGTGTTTGGATGTGTCAGACACCGGTGATGGCATAGAACCTCAGCACTTACATCGACTCACAGAACGTTTCTATCGAGTTGATAAGGCGCGCTCTCGTGATACGGGTGGCAGTGGTCTAGGATTAGCTATCGTTAAACACGCACTGAGTCATCATGACTCACACTTAGAAATTCAAAGTGAAGTCGGTGTTGGTAGCCGTTTCCATTTCACACTTCCAAGCCGATTGACCGTGCAATGAAAGCGCTGATACGCATAATGCGTCTTCCTATTGTTTCTGCCCTCGCGTTGGCTATAACTCACTACGCTTATGCAGAGCAGGGCGTTGAGTCGCTTCCTGATTACTCTAAAGTTCCGGGTATTTCTGGCAGCTTGTTGTCTGTCGGTTCCGATACCTTAGCGGGAATGACGACGTTATGGGTTGAAGAGTTTAAGTCTTATTACCCGAACGTGAATGCTCAAGTTCAGGCGTCTGGTTCTTCTACTGCACCTCCTGCATTAACGGAAGGTACTGCGCACCTCGGGCCGATGAGTCGTCCAATGCGCTTACGCGAAATTGAAGCATTCGAAAGAGAGCATGGCTATAAACCTACTGCTCTTCGAGTTGCAATCGATGCCATAGGCTTGTTTGTACACCGTGATAACCCAGTTGAAGGACTTAACTTTCGACAGATCGATGGTATTTTTTCCCAAACATTACGCTGTGGTGCAACGAAACCACTCAATAGTTGGCAAGATCTAGGTATTGAACAGCCTTGGGCTAAACATCGATTCCAACTGTTTGGACGAAATTCGGTTTCAGGGACATACGGTTATTTCAAACAAAATGCCTTGTGCGGCGGTGATTTTAAGAATCGAGTGAATGAGCAGCCAGGTTCGGCGTCAGTGGTTCAATCCGTGGCATCTTCCATTAGTGGTATTGGCTATTCTGGAATTGGATATCGGGTTGCAGGTGTGAAATTGATACCGATCGCTGAACAAGGTTCCGATTATGTCGAGCCTACTAGAGCTAACATCTTGAGTGGGGATTACCCACTATCTCGTTTTCTGTATGTGTATGTAAACAAGCATCCAGATAAGCCACTTTCACCGGTTGAGAGAGAGTTCTTTCGCTTTGTATTCTCAAAGCAAGGGCAAGAGTTGGTGGAAAAAGACGGTTACTTGGCAATACCATCTGAGTTCGCAGAGCAAGAGTTAGCGAAGATAGGGCTATGACACGGTCGTTATAGAACGACAAACAAGTGCTCTATCAGCCATGATAATATAGCCCTAACAGCTTGCTAATGCAGGCTGTTTTTCATTTTGGTTACGATTAATTTAACGCTAGTGTCCAACCCACACTTTTCCAGCGTTCTTGCTCTTGTACTAGTTCATAGCTAATTAGTTGATGCTCTGTTAGCCAGTCAACATTACTTCCGGTCAAAGACCAGCACTCTCCCGTTTCAATCCTTAAGCGTATCTCTGGGGTTGGGGATTGGCTTCGTTGTCGGTTGAGAATAATCGCCAGTCTCAGAACTCGAATGAGCAGCGTTACCTGTTCTTCGGTAAATAAATAGAGTTCTGGCAACTCGCGAAGCTTAATGGCTTTTCTTTGATTGCGAGCTAAAAGCGATAACAAGCGTTGTTGTTCAGCATTAAAACCGGGCATCGTCGTATGTTTAAGCAAGTAAGCTGAATGGCGATGATAACCTTGGAATGAGATACTTTGCCCGACCTCATGAAGCAGCGCTGACCAACCAAGAAGATCAAATAACTCGCGATGAACAGGTATGTTGATTTGAGGTTGAGCTTGTTTCAACAAGGTGATGGCTAGCTTTTTGACTCTTTCTCCATGAGTTAAATCTACGTGATAGCGCGAGATAAGCGTTTCGGCTGTTCGAGTGCGGATATCAATATCTTTAAACCTTTCTTCCATATCATAAAGAACCCCTTCTCTTAATGCGCCATCAGAAAAATGAAGCTCCTTGATATCGAGAGTACCCATTACGGCAGATAGAATTGAGACTCCAGCGGCGAATACGGCCTTTCTCTCGTCACTCAAACCTGAAAGATTGATGTTATCTGAGGTGTCAAATTCACATAATCGACTTTTCAGGTAGCTAAGCCGCTGTGGAGTTATATAGCCGTCAGTAAACCCTAATCCGATTAAGACCTCTTGTATTGATTTCGCTGTGCCGGAAGAGCCGAAAGCGATCTCCCAAGTGATATTGCGATATTCATTTAATACAGGCTCAATTAAACGATTCGCTGTGGTGCAAGCAATGGCGAATTTTTCAGGCGTTAATTTTTTGTCTGCGAAGAAGCGTTGGGTAAAATTGACACAACCCATAGGTAAGCTATGCATAGTTATTGGTGTAAAACCTTGCCCAGCGATGACCTCTGTACTGCCGCCACCAATGTCGATAACGAGTTTACTGTTAGAGGTGGCTTGAGTATGTTCGACACCGTTGTAGATGAGTCTAGCTTCTTCCTTACCTGCGATTATCTCTACCGGAAAGGGGAAAACCTTTTTTGCTCGCTCCAGAAAAACTCTGGAATTTTTTGCCTTCCTGAGTGTATGGGTCGCAACGACTCTCACATCATCGAGTTCAAAATCGGTCAGTCGTTCAGCAAAGAGTTCAAGGCAGTCTAACCCCCGTTGAATGGCACTTTCTGATAGGTGTAGGTTAGCGTCGAGCCCGTCACCCAGCCGGACTTTTTGTTTGTGCCGACTCACTAATTGCAAGTGCTGCTCAAAGACCTGAGCGACAACCATATGGAAGCTGTTCGAGCCCAAATCAATGGCGGCAATACGTCTTGAACGTTTATGATCGATTAGCTGCATGACTTTTTCTCTTTCTTATGTTTCTTACGTGCGTGCTTCTCTATACGTTTAATATAGTGGTATGTCGCCAGTTGTGACGTCGAGTAATCAAGCGGCTCTGAAGGTGGCGCTAAGTAAAGGTTGCTCATTGCTTG
Source organism: Vibrio bathopelagicus (assembly GCF_014879975.1). Lineage (NCBI taxonomy): Bacteria > Pseudomonadati > Pseudomonadota > Gammaproteobacteria > Vibrionales > Vibrionaceae > Vibrio > Vibrio bathopelagicus. The sequence continues at coordinate 655,055 of NZ_CP062500.1, forward strand.
GTCAAGGCTTCTCGCTTTGTTGTAATCACCAAAGTGAAACTCTGTGATGTCGATGATCGTTTGCTTAGCTTTGGGATCTAAGATCGGCGCTGCAACTTCGATCCGATGGTCAAAGTTTCGAGTCATCCAGTCGGCGGAAGATATGTATACCTTAGGCTTTCCATCATTATGAAAGATCATCACTCTAGGGTGTTCAAGGAAACGATCGACCACACTAATTATCTCAATATTGTCGCTGATGTTTGGTATTCCTGGAACCAAGGAGCACATACCGCGAATGATCATTTTTATGGTGACGTTGGCTTGGCTAGCTTGATAGAGTTTTTCAATGATCTCACGGTCGACTAAGTTGTTGAGCTTGAGGGTTATGCTGGCAGGCTTGTTCTCAGTGGCATTCTGAATTTCATTATCAATCAACTGATACAGACGTTTTCTGGTGTTTTTGGGAGAAACAATCAGCTGTTTAAATTGAGACTTTTGATGTGGGCTTTCAATATATTTAAAGACCTGTTTAACCTCTTGTGTGACCTCTTCTCGTGCCGTCAGCAGAGAAAAATCTGTATAAACACGAGCGGTCACTTCATGAAAATTGCCAGTCCCAATATGAGCATAATGCTCGAGCGCTTTTCCATTTTTTCTTGTGATCAGTAGAAGCTTAGAATGCACCTTTAAACCTGGAATGCCATGGATGACTTTTACTCCGGACTTTTGAAGTGTTTTCGTCCATTGGATATTTGCCTGTTCATCAAAACGAGCTTGAAGTTCAACAGCCACGGTCACCTTTTTTCCGTTGTGCGCGGCATCAATAATTGAGCTGAGTAGTTTAGAACCTTCAGCAACACGATAAACATTTATTTTGATGACCGTTACCTTAGGATCGAATGACGCCTGCCTGACGAGTTCAGTGATGTGTTCGAAGCTGTGGTAAGGGTAGTGCAGTAAGATATCGCGAGCTTTAATCGCCTCAAAATAGTTGGGGTACCAGCCGAACTGAGCGCATTTGATTGGTGGTAGAGGGCGGTGGACTAATTCACGACGGCTGAGGCTTGGAAACTCAGAAAAGTGTTTGAAGTTATGGTAACGCCCCCCAGCAATGACACTGTCATAGTCGGATAGCTGGAGCTTTCTGCGTAAAAAATCCAGCATTTCAAGAGGCATTTCTGATTCATAAATTAAGCGAATAGGAAGTGCAGTGAGCCGTTGCTCTAGTCCTAATGACATGGCCTCTAGTATGTCACTGTCATTGCCTTCTTGGAGCGCGTAGTCCGCATCGCGAGTCATTTTAATCGCATAGCAGCTCAGAGAGTCGTACTCAAAGAATCCTTTTAGCAGGTCATCTAAACAGAACCGAACTATATTATCTAATAAGATCAGAGTCGTACGCTGTGACTCTGAGTTGTCAGGAAGTTTCACAAAACGAGGAAGGTTCTCTGATGGGATCTCGAGCAACACGTATTGAGAGCTATCTTGATGCTTTATGTCAATGGCGAGATAGCTTTGTTCATCTTTTAGAATGTTGAGCAATGGACTTTCGTCGTTCAACAAGAATGGCGTTAGGTGTGGCAGTACTTTCTTCTTGAAGTATTTTCTTACCCATTCACTTTGCTCTGTACTGATTTGCTGTTCATTGATGAGAAAAATTCGGTTACGTGCCAGCTCTAACAGTAAATCGTTATAAAGTTCATTAAAGCGAAGATCAAGCTCGCTTGCCTTACTTTGCATTCGCGCCAATAACGTTTTCGGTGAATGAGGTGAGGGTTGTGGATCTTGAAGGATAATCTTTCGTTTAACGTCAGCAAAGCGAACTTTGTAAAACTCATCAAGATTATTGGAGTAAATACCTAAAAAGCGCACTCTTTCGATCAATGGAACAGACTTGTCAGCGGCTTCTTGTAGAACTCTTTCATTGAACGATAACCAGCTAAGTTCTTTTGTAACATAGTCTTTTTCCATCGTCATGCTTATTCCTTGGGCGCTGGTTATAGAGTTTGTTACTTTAAGTGAGAACGAGGCTATTCACAAAAACAATGATCTTATTTTAAGAAATATGACGAAGAAACTTGTTATTAGTTTCAGTTGTTTAAAGTAACTTGTAATATAATTGTCATCTAACGTACATATTATGTCAGTAGCTAAAAAAAGGTAGATAAACAGATGGCTTCAGCCCAATTTTCATTGAAAGAGCGCGACAAAAAAAGATGGTTGAAAGATCGTCTCGTCCGTTTTTCGGTGACATGTGGTGGTGTCAGTGTTTTAGCTTGTTTAGTTTTGATCTTTGTTTACCTTGCTATGGTCATTTTACCGGTATTTTCTGATACTGGACTTCAGACCGACCAAGTCGTTAAAACCGTTGATGTTGAGCAGCCAATTGCTTTATCTGTTGATGAATATGGTCAACATGCATTTACTATCGAAAAGTCCGGTTTAGTGCAATTTTGGGATTTAGACGCTCAAAATACGCAGTCTTACTTTGAACGCGATGTTTTCGATGACCCAATAGCCTTCTCTCGTAACACCCCATCTGAAAACTGGTTTGCTTTTGCTGACAGCGCAAGCAACATGACCTTCTTTTATCCAGAGTATAGTGCGCCTGTGCTTCAAAAGGACAGCGTTGTACAACCTAAGATCACACAGATCGAATTACCTGAACCGTTTTTGAAAAGTGGCGAATCGAACGGAGCGATCATCGATCAGTTTGCATTTTCTAAGAATGAGCGTGGAATTACCGTTGTTGCGCAGTTAAGTGATCAACGAGTTATCGTTAAGTGGTACCAAAGCGATCTGGCTGGTGACTATGTATTTAAGAAGAGCCAGTGGTTATCGAACAAGCTAGGTTTACAGCAGCAACTTTTAGTCACTCCGGATGGAAGAACGATATATCTTAGATCTCAATCGGATCTAGCAGTGTTGAAGCTGTCTGACACTGGTTTCAATGTTCGCGAAGTGATCGATCTTAGTTTGAATGATGCGAAACACTCCGTGAAAAGCATCGACTTGTTGTCGGGCGCCTACTCTTTATTGGTGACGCATGAAGATGGACAGGTTTCTCAATGGTTTGATGTGCTTAAAGATGAACAGCGTAGCCTGACACACATTCGAGACTTCCAGCTCGCTGAAGAAGTGCAATTTATCTTGCCAGATACCTACCGTAAAGGGTTCTACAGCTTCTATAAAAATGGCACATTGCAAAGCCATTATACGACCAGTGAAAAGCTCTCTTTATTTGAGCGAGCATTTGATAAGTCACCACAATTGGCGGCAATGTCTGCTAATGAACTGCATCTTGCGACTCTTATTGATGGCGAAATCAGCGTGGCTAAAGTCGACAATGAGTATCCTCAGATTTCATTCTCATCGTTGTGGCAAAAAGTGTGGTATGAAAGCTACCCTGAGCCTCAGTATGTTTGGCAATCCACGTCTGCTAATGACGATTTTGAAGAAAAATTCAGCCTAGTCCCTATTACTTTTGGCACCATTAAAGCGGCCTTGTTTGCGATGATGTTTGCAGTGCCTGTAGCGGTATTAGGTGCGATTTACACTGCTTATTTCATGTCTCCTCGCATGCGTAGAGTGGTCAAGCCTTCAATCGAATTAATGGAAGCCTTACCAACAGTGATCATCGGCTTTCTGGCTGGCCTTTGGTTCGCCCCTATTGTAGAGACGCACCTAACCGCTGTTTTCTCTTTGATGGTGATGTTGCCCTTGAGTACTTTATTGACTGGATTGGCTTGGTTCTGTTTACCTAAAGTCATCACGAGCCGCTTTGCTAATGGTTGGCATGCCTTGATACTGATTCCGGTATTAATCATTACCGTGATTACGGTATTCGCAGGTGGAAACAGCATTGAAGCCTTATTGTTTGATGGTGATATACGTACTTTCCTTGCTAGCTATGGCATCGATTTTGACCAACGTAATGCGCTGGTGGTTGGATTTGCGATGGGCTTTGCGGTTATCCCTACCATCTTTACGATTGCAGAAGATGCGATTTTCTCTGTACCAAAACACCTGTCGGACGGTTCATTAGCTCTAGGTGCAACAGCGTGGCAGACTCTGATTTACGTTGTGTTGCTCACCGCAAGTCCGGGTATATTTTCAGCCGTCATGATGGGACTTGGACGAGCTGTGGGTGAAACCATGATTGTGTTGATGGCAACCGGTAACACCCCAATTTTGGATTGGAATATCCTTGAAGGGATGAGGACACTTTCTGCTACGATTGCCGTCGAATTACCAGAGTCAGAAGTTGGCGGTTCTCATTTCCGATTACTGTTCTTAGCGGCACTGTTGCTGTTTATTTTCACGTTCGCAGTAAACTCTGTCGCAGAGTGGGTAAGACAAAGGTTAAGAGATAAATATCGTGCTTTGTAGTGTTGAAGTTATGCCTCATTGTCTTGCTAATATGGCTGAATCATCGGTTTGTGTCTGTCATGAAAACGCGTGTTGCCTAGCTGATACAGTTAAAGGGCAGGTGAATCATGTTTAACAAGCTCAAATCATTATTATCTTGGGTTAAATCGGGTTCCCCTTGGATCTGGTTAACTGGCGGTGCGGTGAGTATTAGTATGCTCTCAGTACTTGGCCTAATGCTGCTGATCGGTTGGAAAGGTTTAACCTATTTTTGGCCTGCACCTCTTTATCAATGGCAAGTTGACTCTAAAGACCTATCATTAGTTGTCGATCTTGATGAAACGGTCTCACAGCAAGATGTGCTGATTGGTCAACTTTACGAAAGAAAGTACATCCCGATAGAGCAAGTGCCACAAGCTCATGACTTACTGTCGCCTCAAAATATTGCCACGGGGTTAATTCAACGCTTAAGTATCAAAGTAGCTAATAGAGAGCTTTACCCAGCCGACTTTGTTTCAATACTTGATGTGAACCTGCGTGAACCTACCACTCCGTCAGAATGGGCTGTGATCGAGCGCAGTCGTGGTGGCTATTTCTTTGGTAAACCGGTTGGCTTTAAAACAGCTTCAGGGACATATCAAACCAACATTGACCAAAAACTCCAAGAAGGCTTAGCGTTTGCCGATACCTTACGTGAAGAAACGTCACGAGTGGTGGATCAGGAAATTCGCAATATCAGCTGGCAGTTAGAAAACCTACGTTTAGAAAAGCGTAAACTCGAGCTCAATGAATCGGTCAGTGATGAATATCTTAAAACCTATACTAAGACTAAGCTTGAGTTAAACAGCCAGCTTGGTGATGCTGAGATTAAACTCGAGCACCTTCGAACGCAGTTAAATGTGGAAAGCTTGTTGGTTGAAGATATGACTGGTGAGCAGGTCGAGATATCGCTCAGTCATATTCTTGATTACTGGTATCCCAATAACATGTCATACCCTGAAAAGGTTGTGCATTGGGGTAAACAGGTTTGGAAGTTCTTATCTGAAAATCCTCGAGATTCTAACTCGGAAGGTGGTGTTTTTCCTGCGATTTTCGGTACGGTATTACTCGTAATATTGATGTCGATTGTGGTGATGCCTCTTGGAGTTGTCGCCGCTATCTATTTACATGAGTATGCCCAAAATAATGCACTGACACGCTTGATTCGAATTGCAGTGATTAACTTGGCGGGTGTTCCGTCGATTGTGTATGGCGTATTCGGCCTAGGTTTCTTCGTGTATACCATCGGTGGTTCGATCGATTCTTTGTTCTATGCAGAGCGACTGCCAGCACCGACATTTGGTACTCCAGGTCTGTTATGGTCCGCACTGACCTTGGCCGTGTTAACTCTTCCCGTTGTTATTGTCACCACGGAAGAAGGCTTAACACGTATACCTAGCGCGGTGAGACATGGCTCTTTAGCGCTGGGAGCGACTCAATTTGAGACCTTGTGGCGCATTGTTTTACCTATGGCAAGCCCTGCGATTATTACTGGCTTAATATTGGCGATAGCGAGGGCGGCAGGTGAAGTAGCGCCATTGATGCTGGTGGGTGTCGTTAAATTAGCATCAAGCCTACCGGTTGATAGCCAATTTCCATACATACATTTGGATAGAAAGTTCATGCATTTAGGCTTTCATATCTACGATGTTGGATTCCAAACATCGAACATAGAAGCTGCCCGCCCATTGGTGTACGCGACTTCATTTCTATTGGTTACCGTTATCGTCGGCTTGAATTTAACGGCAATCAATATCCGTAATAACTTACGTGAAAAATACCGAACCTTAGGACAAGATTAGATGTTCTCGATTAATGAAACCTTGGGTTACCAAGCGCCACTTGATGTTCACAACCTGAAGGATGAGCAAATCGCTATCTCGATTGAAGGGCTGAATCTTTATTACAAAGATAGCCAAGCACTTGATGATATCTCGATGCAGATCCCCAAAGGGCAGGTAACGGCTTTTATCGGCCCATCGGGTTGCGGTAAGTCGACATTGTTACGCTGCATTAATCGAATGAACGATTTAGTTGAAGGCTGTAAGGTTTCTGGGAAAGTGAAGCTTCATGGTAAGAACGTGTATCACCCTAAGGTTGATGTTGCGACTTTACGACGTCGTGTCGGAATGGTATTCCAACGCCCGAATCCTTTTCCTAAATCTATCTATGAAAACGTAGTTTATGGATTGAGGTTGCAAGGCGTGAGCAATAGTCGAGATCTTGATGACGCCGTCGAGCGTTCTTTACGCGCAGCTGCGTTATGGGATGAGGTTAAAGACCGACTGCATGAAAATGCCTTTGGTTTATCGGGGGGGCAACAACAGCGCTTGGTGATTGCGCGTGCCGTTGCTATTGAGCCTGAAGTATTGTTGTTGGATGAGCCGACATCGGCACTCGATCCGATTTCGACATTGACGATTGAAGAGTTGATCAACGAACTGAAAACCCAATACACCGTTGTTATTGTTACTCATAACATGCAGCAGGCTGCTCGCGTGAGTGACCATACCGCTTTTATCCATATGGGTAAGTTGATCGAGTACTCAGATACTGATTCTATATTTACTTCGCCATTGAAAAATCAAACTGAAGACTACATTACAGGTAGGTATGGTTAACGTTTAAGTTCGTGCCATCTAGAGCTAAGTCACTCTTAAATAAATGACTTTATTCATTTCTTTTAAGGAGCTGACATGCATTTTGGTCGCCACATTTCAGGGCAGTTTAATGTCGAATTGGAATCTATCCGTACCCACGTATTAACCATGGGTGGGCTGGTAGAGCAGCAGTTGTCCTTTGCGATGCAAGCGCTTCATAAAGATGACGCGGAGCTGGCCAAAAAAGTGATTCGTGATGACCACAAAGTGAATGCGATGGAAGTTTCAATCGATGAAGCATGCACTCGTATTATCGCCAAGCGTCAACCGACCGCAAAAGACCTACGCTTGATTATGGCGATCATCAAAACCATTACTGATCTTGAGCGAATCGGCGATGTTGCCTCTAAGATTGCGCAAGGTGCTATTGAGATCCCTTCGACGAAAGAGCAGAAATTCCATGTATCGCTAGAGCCACTGTGTCGACAAGCGATCACTATGCTTCATCAGGTTTTGGATGCATTTGCGCGAATGGATGTAGATGCCGCGGCAGAAGTGCATAAGCTAGATGACAAGCTTGATGCGGAGTACGAAGCCGTGATTCGTCAGCTGATGACTTACATGATGGAAGACCCTAAGAACATTCCTAACATCTTACAAGTGATGTGGTCTGCAAGGGCGATTGAACGAGTGGGCGATCGTTGTCAGAATATTTGTGAATACATCATCTATTTCGTGAAAGGTAAAGATGTTCGTCACCTAGGCGATCAAAGCCTAGATGACGTTTTACGATAGTGGTCACTATGTTGAAATCTTACTCAATCTAGAAGCTGACTGTCGCACCTAGGTTGATATTAATCGCTGTGTCGTAAGGGATGTAGGTTTTATTGTGATCAAAAAAGTTCATATCAAACCCCGCACGTAGACCAAGCATTGGTGTCGCTTGATAAACGTACGCGCCGCCAAGACTTAAACCATGTGCTGTTTTCCCTTCAATTTCTCCGGAAGGTGTTTTCGTTCCATCATAACTTGCCATCCCTATCTCAGCTTGAAAGCCGTGTGTTCTGCTTTGTCCAAACATATTTTGGATACCAACTCGGTATGCATCTACGGTTTCGTCATATCGATTACTGTCATACCAAATATGAGAGTAGCTTAAGTACACCGCTCCTAAATTGGCGACGTCAGTAATACCTGCTTGCATTCCAAATCCATGGTAAGCACCGATTTTTACTTCAGGAGATAAGTGAAGCCCGTTTGATAATGCAGATGTTGAAAATAAAGCGGAGACTAAAAGGAGTGTTTTTAATTTCATGGTGCCACCAAAGTAGTTTTGCTCTCCTTCGCATTAGGTCGATCCATGTGTAAACCCATTGAACGTTCTGGGTAACGGCAAATATTATATTGGCTTTGAAAAAGGAGGCTAATAAACATTGGTTATCCGTGTGATAACCAATGTTTACGTGTGGGCTGTAATCACTGACCCACAATCTTAGCGTATTGTGAGAAAAGCGTTTATCGTTCTAGCAACGAATACTAGAACTTGTATCCAACGGTTAAAGATAGCTGATCGATATCGTAATCATCCATCATGATGAAGTTGAAGCGTAGGTCACTATAAAGACCGAAATTAAAGTTTGCTCTTACACCAGTACCAAGTAGCAGTGAAGTACTGTTGCTTTTGATGCTTCCTGAATGGACGGTAATTTTTTCTTCTACGCGAGCTAGGCCAATGGCACCGTATGGTTTGATGTCAAACTTGTTTAGGAAGAATGCGTAACCGATATCCGAGTCTACTTTGATCGTTGAAACCTTAGTTTCATACTCAAAACCTTCAAAGTTATTATCATCTTTACTCGTGTCTGACGAAATGTTAATACCAAATATTCGGTTAATGTCATAACCATATTCAAGCTTTAGCCCGCTTCCTAAATCGCTTCGAGAGAAATCAGAATCTAGATGATCGACTTCACTGGAAACAATACCGAAACCAATGCGGTGTCCCGAATAATCTTTTTGTGCGTACGCTGATGAAGCTGCAGTAATTGAGATAAGGGCTACCATTTTTGTAAATAATTTCATATCACTCTCTTTATTAAAGGTTCAGTAAACGTATCCTTACGAACTGATATAAGATGCTTTGTTTCGAGTTTATTGAATTCCATTCACTTTAAGGTTCCCCGCTGTCCTTAGCAGGGAGAGAGTGCTCTATTTAAAGTTGTACTGAACGCCAACGCCACCAGCTACATCCGAAGAAGAATATTTGCCTGATGTCTCGTAATGGAAAGTACCTGATACGCTTAACTGTTCATTAACACCATATGCGCCACCTAGTGCTAGGGCTTCTTTTGAACCAGCAAATCCTACACCTGCACCAATAGCAAACTCGCCATTAGTCACAAATGGGCGAGCATTCGTTACCGCGTGTAAGCTCGCTCGAATACCATCCATTTGCTCTGCATGGTCGTTGAATTTAGCGTTGTATTCAGTAGCCATTGCTTCAAAGCTGCTTTGAAGTTCCGCTTGGCTCATTTCTAGTGCTGATGAACGCTCTGCTTCCGTTGGGCCAGAGATGTCTGGAGTATCGCCATAGTCAGGTGCTGGTCGCTCTGGGCTATTATCCATTGGTGGTTGAGTTGGCTCTGGTAGTGTTGGGTGTACTGGTAATTGAGGTTGAGTTGGTGTTTGCTCAATCGGTTGTGTTGGCTTTGGAAGCTCAATAGGGTTGCTTGGAATTTGTTCTATTGGGTTAGCTGGAGTTGGAGGTTGTGGTCGAACCGGTACTCCAGGAACGCTATTGTCTACAGAAGGAAGTGTTGGCTGTACAGCTTCTCCCCAAATCGGATTATGGATTTCATCTTGAGCAAAAGCTGGAATAGAAAATACAGTAGTTAGTGACACTGCAATAATTGATTTTTTCATTGAATACACTCTCAATAAATTAAATATTGAGCATCCTTACTATGATTTAATGTTGACTCCGTGTCGATGGAGTGAATATTAAACAGTGTTTTATTTTTAGGCTAAGTAGAGAAACTTATACAAGTAATAATCTTTACTTATCAGACTGCTCTAATAAGGCTTTTTGGATAATAGAAAATAGCCATTTGTGCATCAGGTTGTTCCTATTTTTAAGGTGGATGTGGCTGAAAATAGGGTACTTATAAGGTTCGCCCTCGATTAAAACATCAATAGCCCTTAATGACGGATAGTTTTCGATTGGAAATAGATTGGAATGTGGCATATACATGTCTGTATGCTGAAGAACATCGATCAAGGCCATAACTAACTCAGAGCGAAACCCAATCGAGTGCTCAACAGAATACTTGTCTAACATGCGAGAGGCGTAGCTAAAATTATCGTTCCAACCTGGAGAGATTAAAGAGGCGATTTCATAACCACTCATATCTTGAGGAGTGATGGTGGACTGTGTTATAGGATGATCTTTTCGTACAAAAATGCGGCCAGTTAGATCAATTAATTTCTGCTCGTAGATCTCTTTACTTGAATTTGGTAGCTGGTAATTAACTCCGATCTGCACTGTACCTTTTTGTATTTCTTCTGCTGTACTTTGGCTCCAGCTGACTAATTGTAGTTTGGCTTTTGGCGCTTGTCGTTTGATTTCTTTAAATAATGTGCCTGAAAGGCAAGCCATAACGACAGGTGATACTGCTACTTTCAGGACATGATCGATTTCGGAAGGAGTGAAAACATTAGACTGATTGATAGCGATAGATAGTCCGTCAAAATATGGCGTAATATTATCTGAGAGTTGCTCACTAAACGCTGTCGGTTGGAGCCCTCGGTGAACTTTTACGAAAAGATCATCGTTAAAGTGGTGGCGCAGCTTCTGTAAGGCCTGACTTACCGCTGGTTGGGATACAAATAACCGCTCCGCTGCCTTTCTGGTGTTTTGTTCTTGGTAAACAACCAGAAAGGTACGTAATAAGTTTAAATCGAGAGAGCTGAATAGGTCCTTAGCCATAACGTTCCATGTGTTGCCATATTGAATCTACCAATATACTTGAGTTCCCTGTTTTTACTAGGGGTCTAATAACAGTGTTTAGTCAGTGCTCGGAGACTTTCTACTTATCAAGACTAGCTCTGAGTTCTTTAATCTTTTGACTACTCGTGACCGGTATTAAGTAGTCGTCCACGTCATCGTGTCCCATCTGAGCTTTTGAAGCTTGTGTCATTAGACTCGGCCTTGTTGATTTTGCAGATAGGTGCAGAGCCTGAACCTTGGCATGCTTAAGGATTTCATGACCATTGTCAGCGGTAACACCCGCCCCTGCCATGATATCTAGTCGTCCTTGGGTTAGTTTGACCATATCTTGGAGAATATTCTTTCCTTGCTCGGCATTACTTGCCAGTCCTGACGTTAAAACACGCTCACAACCAAGCTCAATAATCTGCTCTAATGCGACTTTATAATCCTGAAGTTGATCGATTGCTCGGTGGAAGGTGATACCTAGTTTTAGTTGATGAGCCTTGGTTGCGAGGATTTGCATCGCAGGCATGTCAATCTCCCCTTTAGGTGTTAGCACACCCAGTACCACACCATTTAAACCAGCATCGGCAGCGACTTGGATATCGTCAAGCATACATAACACATCATCAGCATCGAAAATGAAGTCGCCTTGTCTTGGACGTATCATTGCGTATACCGGAACCGATGAAATTCGAGCCGCTTGTTTCATCATTCCAAAGCTTGGTGTTAGTCCACCTAATGCCAATGACGAGCAGAGCTCGATTCTATTCGCGCCACCAGATAGTGCGTTATGGAGAGATTCTAAGTTATCGATACAGACTTCAATTTCGGTATTCATCATATTTACTCGTTCTAAGAGATACTGATGAAATAATAGCAATCTAGAGACGAATCTGAATAGGTGTCGGTAGAGGAAAATAGGGGTAAAGTTTGAGTTTGTAACTACCTCAATTGTGCATCCGTAGAGACAATTGAGTGTGAAAGGAAATACGGTGGAGATATAAAAGAAAAAAGCCCGAAGCGTTAACTTCGGGCTTTTAATAAGACTTTACTTCTTAACTGATTGGCGGTGCGCTTTGCGCTATTAGCTTATGCTTTATTTCTCTTTGTAGAGAATGTTCCAACCATTAACCTGAGTTGAGTTCAGGCTTAAGAGGTAATTACTTGCTTAGGTCGTCAGCGTGCTCAGATAGGAATGCTGCAACACCTTGTGGAGATGCGTCCATACCTGATTTACCTTCTTCCCATTGTGCAGGACAAACTTCACCGTTCTTCTCGTGGAAGTTTAGTGCGTCTACCATGCGTAGCATTTCGTCGATGTTACGACCTAGTGGAAGATCGTTAACTACTTGGTGACGTACAAGACCGTCAGCGTCGATTAGGAAAGAACCACGGAAAGCAACGCCTGCTTCTGGGTGCTCAACATCGTATGCTTTGCAGATCTCGTGCTTAACGTCAGCAATTAGAGGGTATTTAACTTGACCGATACCGCCATCAGCGATAGCAGTGTTACGCCATGCGTTGTGAGAGAATTGTGAATCGATAGAAACACCGATTACTTCAACGCCTTTAGCTTGGAAATCTTCTAGACGGTTGTCGAAAGCGATTAGCTCTGAAGGACAAACGAAAGTGAAGTCTAGTGGGTAGAAGAAAACTACAGCTTTCTTACCTTTAGTGAATTCTGCGAAGTTGAAGTTATCAACGATCTCACCGTTACCTAGAACAGCTGCTGCAGTAAAGTCAGGGGCTTGACGACCTACTAGTACCATTTGGAATCTCCTAAAAAATTAGTTGGCCCAACACATCTTTGTTTGGGCTCCGTTTCTACGGGACAAACTATAGTACAATCGGTACTATAGAAAAAAGCGAATTAAATAGATTAAGTTAATCGAAAAAAGCGATGAGCTTAATCTTTGCCCAGTCCTTAGGTCAAATGACCTTTACGTAACTTATCCTACTCATATTACAAAGTAATTTCATGAATAAATGGCCAAGTCTTAAGCAACTTCACTATCTTGTTACGCTTCACGAAACCCGTCACTTTAGCGACGCTGCGGATCGCTGCTTCGTGAGTCAATCGACGCTAAGTAAAGGCATTCAAAACCTAGAAGAGCTGATTGGTTGTCCTCTCTATGAGAAGAAAGATAAAAAGAGTCCACTCGTTTTCACTCAAGCGGGAGAGCTGGTGGTGAAGCACGGCCGTGAGTTATTGGCGAAAGGGCAAGACTTGGTTGAACTTGGAAACCTATGTAATGGGGATGCGATGCAAGGCCAGCTACGAGTTGGGTGTATTCCTACCATTGCTCCATTCCTTTTGTGTGATTTGGTCCAAGAAGCCAACCATCGTTTCCCACAGTTGAACTTACTGTTACGTGAAGACACGACAACTAACTTATTAGCTGCATTGCGTCATGGTGAGTTGGATGTGTTGATTCTGGCGCTGCCTGTCGATATTGACAACATGGAGAGTAAAGTTGTTGGGCAAGACCCGTTCAGAATGGTGATCAGTCGCAATCAAGCAGATGGCATTCGTGTCCCGATTAAATACGATGACCTGCCAGACGAGTCTGTATTCCTACTAGAAAATGAACACTGCCTAACCGAGCACGCGGTATCAGCGTGTAAGTTAACGGATAAAGAGAAGATCAATCCATTTACGGCTACGAGCCTTCACACATTGGTTCAAATGGTAGCCAATGGTTTAGGTACTACCTTTATCCCGCAAATGGCGATCGATCACGGCTTACTTGAGAATCAGAACCTCGTGGTTATCGACCCCCCAGGTCAGCAAGCGTACCGCGATATCGGCCTGGTTTGGCGTCCAAGCTCATCACGCCGCGAAACCTTCCACCAATTAGCCGATGTGGTTTCTGAGTTGCTTTAAAAGACTGTCGTCGACACCTACGTATTACCCCTATCTTTGAGCGGTTAGTTAAGGCGTTCTTCTTATTAAACCAACCATACTATCAATCAATATTGATAGTATGGTTGGTTTAAAGTCGATTTTATTATCTTTTTTATCACTCCAATGATTAGTAAACGTGAGCAGTGTTAGGTTAATGATAAATTGAATTTATAAATGTTGATGTCACATTTTTTCTATGGATAGTTAACCTAGTTATTCGTATTACCCTCATGATACTAACGCCTAAAAATTGTGTGTATTTACCACTTTCTATGATGTTAGTGGCTGATTTTATTAATAGTTATCTTTTATTTCTACTTCCAATGGTTTGACGTTACTAACGTAAGTGTCAGAGCAATATTTTCAATTTCTGTTGTAGTGGTAGAAGTTCGAAGGACTAATGTAAATCGAAGAGGGTAAAGTCGAATAATTAGGTCGGGGTAAATAGTTTTGGTGCTATTTACCCATTAATTAAAAATAAAAATCAAAAGAAAAATTATGAATGATACTAAACACAGTTTGGTAGGGCTTCTTATACCCTTAATATTATTGTCGAGTGCGGTTAGTGCTACAGAAAATATAAGTAAAGACACGTTAATTCAGTTATCTCAAAGTGATTCTGCAACTGTAATAGATGAGACTTTGGCTGCGTTGTATCCCCAATATGCCAATAGCTCTGAAGCAAAGAGTTTGACTACTTTTCGTTACTTAGAGCGTATGTACACTCTTGAACCCAAAAGTGGCAAAATTATTGTCGCAATATCTGAAGGTAGAGAAGGAACTCGTTTCGATTCTTTGTGGGGAAATAAAGAAAAACGTCAAGCTGACGATGCAGTTGAAACTATTGAAAACCTCGTTATCGAAACTTCCGACATGGAAGATTTAGAAGCGGTACTTTTTGATATTTATTATGATCGCGCTACAGCAGATTTTATTTTGGCTAATCGTTCTACTGACCAAGCTAGAATACAATGGATTGAGCAAGCGAGCACCTCAACTGTAGAAAAGTACCGTCAACAATCTTTCGATATTCTATTAAGTGCTTTTGATGACTATTGGAAGTTGATCGAAAACCACCCTCAAACATTTGCTAGTGCGCAGCCATTTCGTGATGTAAAAAGCGCTCGATACCTAAATGACAAAGGACAGTCATTACCGGTATATCAAGAAGACCTTTTAATTACAGGTTATAAAGATGCTTTATTAGCTTATCAGTTAATGAATGAGTTATTGTCTCAGCAATTACAACTCAGTAAATTAAAGGCAGTATCGGCGAGCTCTGCAGAGCAAAAATCTAAGCTTGCATATGAAGCAAGCTTACTGCTTGAGCGAGTTTCTTTACAAGAGAAGCAGCTACGTCGTTTGTTAGGCGCTGATTCCTATACCCATATAATGTTGTCCTCTGAGCTTGATAAATTTAAAGGCAACATTGTTGAATTGAAATCTGTAGCCAACTGGCTCGAAGGTGGACCTAACTATTTAGGGCTGCCTGATGATTTTGTCATGTTGATGCCTGATTACAACTCACAAGATAATGTTGAAAACAGCTCATTCGAGTCTTTGGAAAAAGTGTTAGGTGGGATGTCACACTCATTAGAGTATTCATTGAATAAAGCTCAAAAAGAGCGTGTTGATTACCACTACCAATTGGATTCATTTACACGAAACTTCGCTCAAGCAAATGACCGATTAAAGGCAAGATTGTTTACTTTACTCGGATGTTCGGTCGACTCGGATGCTAGACCTTGTAAAGAACAGACCGAGAGTCAACGTAAAGGAAGCTTAATCGGTTACCAGTTGAAAAGCGTTCAAGCTACAAAGACCGAAGTTGAACGAGCCTATAGAGTTCATAGTGAGGTATTGAAAAATATATCGATAGAAATTGAACGTATTGAGCAAGATAAGGATGTTAACAATGCGATCGATGAGTTTACGGTTAAGTTGGGTCTTAATGATATTCCTTTCAAAAGCTTAATTGATGAAAGCCGAAAGTCGACTTTGGATATGAATTCAGTGCTGTCTTCCGAAGAAGTTAAGCGCTCTCTTGATATCTTAGGCCGCTTTTTGAATGATACCGGTTCCACCGACTTGTCATCGACATTTTCTGCTATTGAAAGCTTACAAGGCGCTTTGAAGGGAAGCTCTCTTGAAGCTGAATTATATATTCAGAAGTTGGCTTTGCTCGAGCGTTCAAGAATCAAAGGTTTACGAGCAGAACAATTAGATGTCTTTACAGAAGGTCGGATTAAGGAACTAACGTTAGAGCTAGAAACTGCTAAAGCTGATATGGCTAAGTCGCTTTCTAATTTAGTTGATGATGCCGATAGATTGGTAGCCTTTAGTGCAGAAGCTCAGCGTTTGGTTGCTCAAATAGAACAAAATGAACATCTTAAATCTGAACGCTCTTATGCTAATCCGCTGAATTTCAGTGCGTTGACCGTTGAAACCTCTCGAGCTGAATCACAGTTCTCTAACCTTCAAGAATGGCTTTTTTATGCTGTACAAGCACTTGAGTATAAATGGCAGGAGTCGTTTTATGATCGCCTTGAGGGTTTTGATAAAAACTTTGTGTTTAAGCTCCAAGATACACAGCAATCAGCCGCTTACTTAGATGCATTAAAGCGTTTTGACGATAAGAGGTATACGCCATTCGGCCAGAAAGTGACGGATGTTATTTCCCTAAAGGAACATATTTTCGGTTACATCGATAATCATGGTGGGAAAACCATTTACTATCCTGCTCCTGATGGTAGCGGAGATATGTTGACTGCAGATGAAGCGTTTAACGCAAAGTTAAAGCTGCTTTCTCGTAACTTTGGCTTTGATAAATGGTTAACTGTAGAGTTCAGTACCGTGAAACATTTTCCTAAAACGAACCTTTTTCATGGCCCGATACTTGGCAACGAAGATGATGAGATGTGTTTAGAAGTTGCTGGGAATTACTCGGATAAAATTGACGGGATTTCGATTAACCTTGCAATCAATTATGACATATCGGGTGAATCTGCAACTCGCGCACTTCTTACTTATGGTGGTAATAACTACATGCGTAGCCGTATTCCAGGAATGTTAACTGACGATGGCGAAGGGCTTAAAGAAGATTTGATTCATTATTCAACACGTTTTTCGGATATTTCCAATAACGGTGTTGTATCTAAAAGCAGTTTTAAACAGCATATGAGCGCTAATATCATGACTGGCTATCATGATAATAAAGAGCTCCTTAACCCAACTTATTCATTTAAAGAGAGAAGTGTAGCAGCTTCAGGGTGGAGGTTGTCTCTTCAGTTAGGTGACGAATATGGTGACATTGTTGAAACTGAAGCGATTGATGATATCCAAATTATAGTGCAGCACAACCTGAAGGCTCGACGTACCTCAATTTGTAGCGGCGAATCTGGTCCTTTATAACAACATAAATAACCTAACTTTGAGCCTCATAGTTTTATGAGGCTCTTTCTATAGCTTCCGAGCGTTACTCTACTTCAGCTTCTTCCGGTTCTACTTCTTCTTGTAGTTCCAGCAAGTTAATCGCTATTGTGACGAAATCACTGTCGGTGATAATCCCCACTAATTCGTAGTTTTCTACGACAGGTAAACAGCCCACTTTGTGTTTCTGCATATAGATAGCTGACTCTTTTAAACCCGCACGTGGCTCTACCGACATAACGCTTTTGTGCATGATGTCGTTGAGTGGTGTTGAAAGGGTAAAAGATTGAGCTTGTGGGATATTTTGTAGGCTGGATTCTTGAGCGGCAAGAACGTCTCGTTGTGTGACAACACCAAGTAGCTTTCTGTCGGCATCTACAACAGGAATATGGCGGATATCAAGCGCTTCCATCATGTGCTTAGCATCGGCCAGTGAATGTGAACGCAATAGAGTATGAGGGTTGCGAGTCATCATATCTTCAACCTTGATCATACGAACCTCCTTATTTTTTTATTTGTTGCTATGACTATAGTTTTTTATCAAAAAAATAACTGAGATCTGACGCATTTTGGGGCGAGTTTTACATAACTATTTCATTGGGTTCGATAGCTGATTCGGTAGCATTATTTTACGCCTCTTTACAATAATCCATTGCTGTAAACCTTGCTATTGCGGCTCGTGTGCCTATACTAGCCCACTGCGAAATTTTTAGTCGCGCCTACGATCTGTTTACGGTAGCTATTTCCTAACGGTAACGGTTTATTAGCGGCAGCTATTTATGATTCGACAACGATACAAACCTCATCAACTAAGACAAGATTAGACACATGCAAGTTTCAGATTTTCACTTTGACCTACCAGATGAACTCATTGCTCGCTACCCTCAAGAAGAGCGTACAGCAAGCCGACTGCTTAAATTAGACGGTAATAATGGCAACCTAGCTGATGGTTCGTTTAAAGACGTTTTAGACTTGGTTGAACCAGGTGATCTTGTCGTTTTCAATAACACGCGTGTTATTCCTGCTCGCGTATTCGGTCGCAAGGCATCAGGCGGTAAGCTTGAAGTGCTTGTTGAGCGTATGTTGGATGAGAAAAGCATTCTGGCGCATGTTCGTTGTTCTAAATCACCAAAGCCGGGCACTAAGTTGTTCCTTGGTGAGAACGATGAATATGAAGCTGAAATGGTGGCGCGTCACGATGCGTTATTTGAAATCCATTTCACATCCGATCAAAGCGTTTTAGATATTCTAAACAACGTTGGTCACATGCCATTACCGCCTTATATCGATCGTCCAGATGAAGATGCCGATAAAGAGCGCTACCAGACTGTCTATAATGAAAAGCCGGGTGCAGTTGCTGCGCCAACAGCTGGCCTTCATTTTGATGACAAGTTAATGGCTGGCATGAAAGAAAAAGGTGTTGAGTTTGCTTACGTGACGCTTCATGTTGGTGCTGGTACATTCCAGCCCGTAAAAGTGGACAACATCAATGATCACCACATGCATGCTGAGTACGTTGAAGTGCCGCAAGAAGTGGTTGATGCCGTAGCTGCTGCAAAAGCACGTGGCGGCCGTATTATCGCTGTTGGTACAACATCAGTACGTTCGTTAGAAAGTGCAGCGCAAGACGCACTGAAAAAAGGCACTGAGCTCGTTCCTTTCTTTGGTGATACAGAAATCTTCATCTTCCCTGGTTATGAATATCAGCTAGTAGATTGCTTGATTACTAATTTCCACTTACCAGAATCAACACTGATTATGCTGGTGAGTGCATTTGCTGGTTATGACAATGTGATGGGTGCATACGATCACGCAGTGAAGAGCGAATATCGTTTCTTCAGCTATGGCGATGCCATGTTCATCAACAAGAAAACAGCATAGTTTAAAGCTTTAAGCTTGGTGAGCTAATAGACTCACCAATAGATACAAAATGTTTACGAGTGCTAGCAGTAGGCTAGGAGTCGGGCAGGTCACTGTCTAATCTCTCGCAAGGAATACGCGACCGCTCCTCATAGAACTCGCTAGATTGAACTTATGTTTAGCTTCAGGTTCTGAATTAACAGTCAGATTGTTTCTCTGGCATATTGGAGGCTTCGTGAAATTAAAATACGAACTTAAAAAAACTAATAGCGGCGCACGTCGTGGTCAACTTCAGTTTGAACGCGGTACCGTTGAAACACCAGCATTCATGCCTGTAGGTACTTACGGTACTGTAAAAGGTATGACGCCTGAAGAAGTAAAAGACACCGGTGCTGAGATCCTATTAGGTAACACATTCCACCTATGGTTACGCCCTGGCCAAGAAATCATGAAACTGCACGGTGATTTGCACGATTTCATGAACTGGAAAGGCCCGATTCTGACTGATTCAGGCGGTTTCCAAGTCTTCAGCCTAGGTGCTACGCGTAAAATCACTGAAGAGGGTGTTCACTTCCGTAACCCTGTAAACGGTGACAAGATCTTCATGGACGCTGAAAAGTCGATGGAAATCCAAAAGGATCTAGGTTCAGACATCGTAATGATCTTTGACGAATGTACGCCTTATCCAGCAACGCACAAAGAAGCTAAAGATTCAATGGAGATGTCTCTTCGTTGGGCTCAGCGTTCACGCAATCACTTTGATAAGCAAGAAAATCCGAACTCACTATTCGGTATCGTTCAAGGTGGCGTATACGAAGACCTTCGTGATGTATCCGTTAAAGGCCTAACAGAAATTGGTTTTGATGGTTACGCTGTTGGCGGCCTAGCAGTAGGCGAACCAAAAGAAGACATGCACCGTATTCTTGAGCACACATGTCCTCAACTACCTGAAGATAAGCCACGTTACCTGATGGGTGTAGGCAAACCTGAAGACTTAGTTGAAGGTGTTCGTCGTGGTATCGACATGTTTGACTGTGTTATGCCAACGCGAAATGCACGTAACGGCCACTTGTTTGTGACTGAAGGTGTGATCAAGATCCGTAATGCGAAGCATAAAACGGATACAACACCACTAGATTCAGATTGTGACTGTTACACTTGTAAGAACTACAGTAAGTCTTACTTACATCATTTGGATCGCTGTAATGAAATCCTAGGTGCAAGACTAAACACTATCCATAACCTGCGTTTCTACCAACGAATCATGTCAGACATTCGTCAATCTATTGATGAAGACCGTTTTGAAGAGTTCGTTGCTGAGTTTTACGCAAGAATGGGGCGTGAAGTGCCACCACTAGGTAAAGAATCTTAGTATTTCTTTTTTGCGAGCCCTATCTCTCTTCCGAGTGATGGGGCTTGAAAATAAAGGGATGCAACCCAATTAGACAAACAATTACTAAAATATAATAGAGGATGTTTTTAATGTTTATTTCTCAAGCTCACGCAGCAGTAGAAGGTGCACCAGCAGGCGGCGGTTTCGAAATGCTTATCATGCTAGGTATGTTCGCTGTGATCTTCTACTTCATGATCTACCGTCCACAAGCTAAGCGCGTAAAAGAGCATAAAAATCTTATGTCTTCTATGGGCAAAGGCGATGAAGTTCTAACGAGCGGCGGTCTGATTGGTAAGATTACTAAGATTGCAGAAGACAGCGACTACGTTGCTATCGAACTGAACGCAAACAACGAAGTCGTTATCAAGAAAGATTTCGTTACAGCAGTGCTACCAAAAGGTACTCTGAAATCTCTATAAACAGCTAGAGGATCCTCGCTGTGCTAAACCGTTATCCGTTATGGAAGTATTTGATGGTGATGTTTGCCATCGCTATCGCTGCGTTGTACGCACTTCCAAATATATACGGTGAAGATCCGGCAGTTCAAGTTACAGGGGCGCGCGGCGCCTCTGTAGATCTGTCTACGCTGGATGCTGTCACCGACGCTCTTGAAGCAAAGAGCCTTTCTACTAAATCCGTTGCTCTAGAGAACGGTTCCATTCTTGTTCGCTTTAACGATACAGATACGCAAATCAGTGCCCGTGATATCATCACAGAAGCACTAGGCGATGACGTTATCGTTGCTTTAAACCTAGCTGCTTCAACTCCTGATTGGCTTGAATCTATTGGTGCTGCACCAATGAAACTGGGTCTTGACCTACGTGGTGGTGTTCACTTCTTAATGGAAGTGGATATGGACGCTGCAATGGAAAAGCTAGTTGGCCAACAAGAAGAAGCGTTCCGTAGCGAACTTCGTGAAGAAAAAATCCGTTACCGTGCTATTCGCCCATCGGGTAAAGATGCCGTGGAAGTGATTCTGCGTAACGAAGAGCAGCTTGCTGAAGCAAAATCGCTACTGCAATCTAAGCACCAAGATATGACGTTCGTAGATTCAGAATCTAACGGTCGTTTCTCTTTGATTGCTAACTTCACTGAAACTCGCCTTCAAGAAATCCGCAACTACGCGGTAGAGCAAAACATTACCATTCTACGTAACCGTGTTAACGAACTTGGTGTTGCTGAGCCTTTGGTTCAACGTCAAGGTGCTAGCCGTATCGTAGTGGAATTGCCAGGCGTTCAAGACACGGCTCGTGCTAAAGAAATTTTAGGCGCAACCGCGACTCTTGAATTCCGTGAAGTGGACAGCAGTGCCGATTTGGCCGCTGCAGCTTCTGGTCGTGCTCCTGCTGGTAGTGAAATCAAGCAAGACCGTGATGGTCGTCCTGTGGTACTTAAGAAGCGCGTTATCTTAGGCGGTTCTAGCATTACAGATGCAAGCTCAAGTGTTGATGAATATGGTCGCCCACAAGTTAACATCTCGCTAGACAGCGAAGGTGGTAGCAAGATGTCTACATTCTCTCGTCAAAATATCGGTAAGCTAATGGCAACCGTATTTGCAGAGTACAAAGACAGTGGTCGTAAAACACCTGAAGGTCGAGTGATCCTAAGTAAGCACGAAGAAGTGATTAACCAAGCGACGATTCAATCTGCGCTTGGCCGTAACTTCCGTATTACAGGTATCGACTCAACGGCGGAAGCTCATAACTTGGCACTTCTACTACGTGCTGGTGCATTGATTGCGCCTATCTCGATTGTAGAAGAACGTACAATTGGTCCATCTATGGGTCAACAAAACATCGATATGGGTATCATGGCGATGGTTTGGGGTATGGCTGCAGTAATGCTGTTTACACTGCTTTACTACCGTACTTTCGGTTTGATTGCGAACGTCGCTCTGATGGCTAACTTAGTGTTGATTATTGGTGTGATGTCGATGATTCCTGGCGCGACAATGACGCTACCAGGTATTGCCGGTATCGTATTGACGGTCGGTATGGCTGTCGATGCCAACGTTCTTATCTTTGAGCGTATACGTGAAGAACTTCGAGATGGACGCAGTCCACAACAAGCGATTCACCAAGGTTATGCAAACGCATTTAGTACAATCGCCGATGCCAACATCACCACATTACTAACAGCAATCATTCTATTTGCTGTCGGCACAGGTGCGATTAAAGGCTTCGCGGTAACGTTATCAATCGGTATCTTGACTTCAATGTTTACAGCTATTATCGGAACACGTTGTATCGTGAACCTGATGTATGGCGGTAAACGTGTTAAGAAACTGTCGATCTAAGGCTAGGAATTAATATGTTTCAGATTCTAAAAGCAGAAAAAATGATCGACTTTATGCGTTGGTCAAAGGTTGCCTTTGTATTCTCTATCTTGATGATTGGTACTGCTATCTTCACCCTAACAACGAAATCGTTGAACTGGGGTCTAGATTTTACCGGCGGTACTCTGATTGAAGTGGGTTTTGAGGAGCCTGCAAACCTACCCGATATCCGAAGTGCACTAGAAGCTGAAGGCTTTGGTGATGCTACGGTTCAGAACTTTGGTTCTGCGCGTGAGGTAATGGTTCGTCTACGTCCACGTGACGGTGTTGCGGGCGAAACGCTTGGTAACCAAATCCTGTCTGCGATTAAAGATGGTACTGGTGAGCAAGTTGAGATGCGTCGTATCGAGTTCGTTGGTCCAAACGTGGGTGATGAACTAACAGAAGCTGGTGGTCTTGCGATCTTAGTTTCTCTGATCTGTATCTTGATCTACGTATCAGTGCGATTTGAATGGCGATTGGCGGCAGGTGCTGTATTAGCCCTAGCACACGACGTTATCATCACACTCGGAGTGTTCTCTCTAATGCAAATTGAGGTAGACCTTACTATCGTGGCAGCCTTGCTGACGGTGGTCGGTTACTCCCTCAACGATACCATAGTGGTATTTGACCGTATTCGTGAGAACTTCCGTAAGATGCGTAAAGGCGAAGCGCCTGAAGTATTGAACAGCTCAATCACACAAACATTGAGCCGTACTTTGATTACTTCTGGTACGACGTTGTTCGTGGTTATCGCTCTGTTTGTACAGGGTGGTGCTATGATTCACGGTTTCGCGACTGCACTTCTATTGGGTATTACGGTTGGTACTTACTCTTCTATCTACGTTGCATCAGCACTAGCTATGAAGTTGGGTATTACGCGTGAACACCTAATGCCACCACAAGTGGAAAAAGAAGGTGAAGAGTTTAACGAGATGCCTTAAGCCTCGGCTTAAACTGTTTCGATAAACCAAAAAAACCGCTAGGCAACTAGCGGTTTTTTTACACCTGTATTTTGTGGTTGAGCTCATTGCAATTTAACGTTGAAGTGAGTTGCACTCAATGTAACTAAGCGCCACCCTGCTTGTAGCTTGTAGCTTGTAGCTTGTAGCTTGTAGCTTGTAGCTTGTAGCTTGTAGCTTGTAGCTTGTAGCTTGTAGCTTGTAGCTTGTAGCTTGTAGCTTGTAGCTTGTAGCTTGTAGCTCGAATAGCTGATACAAAAAAGCCCCGCAATCGCGAGGCTTTAGAATTTCTACGCTCTGCTATAAGAGAGCTTTAACGTAGGCCTGAATTACTTCAGCATACCTTCGTTTGCGTTCTCACGAACGTGCTTAAGAATAGACTTAACACCACGTGCGCTTGAAGCAACAACATTACCAGAAGTCATGTAATCAGTACCGCCAGCAAAGTCAGTCATGATAGCACCAGCTTCACGAGCGATTAGATCGCCAGCTGCTAGATCCCATGGCTTAAGGCCTAGTTCTAGGTAACCATCGACACGGCCAGCTGCTAGGTAACATAGGTCAAGAGCTGGAGAACCAGTACGACGGAAGTCAGCACAGTCAACGAATAGACCAGTGATGATTTTCATGAAAGATTCAGAATGTTGTTTTTGCTTGAATGGGAAGCCAGTAGCAAGAACAGTACCTTGAAGGTCTTTAAGTTGAGTAACACGCATACGAGCGTTGTTAAGTTGTGCGCCAGCGCCACGTTGAGCTGTGAAAAGCTCGTTTAGCATTGGATCATAAACACAAGCAACTTCTGTACGACCGTTCATGCGAACAGCGATAGATACTGAGAAGTGAGGGAAACCTTTTACAAAGTTGTTGGTGCCATCTAGTGGGTCAACGATCCATTGTACATCAGAGTCTTTACCTTCAGTCAGGCCTGACTCTTCAGAAATAATGCTGTGCTCTGGGTAAGATGATTTGATTGTCTCAATAATCATGTACTCAGCTTCTTGAGCAATGTTAGTAACGTAATCGTTGTTACCTTTTAGAGACGTTTCGATCTTATCAGTTGTTTCTAGAGATTTAGCAATATGGTTGCCAGCTTTACGCGCAGCGCGTATCGCAATGTTTAGCATTGGATGCATAGGTTTTTCCCACAAGATGTTAAAGAACAGTTTAAAGCGGCGGCGAGTATACCAAATTTTTTGCAAAAGGGAAGTGGTTGTTTTTTGAACTCTTGGATTCACATTCCGAGAAGGGTCTGACCATTTTACTTAGCTATGTGTTAATATCTCGCGATTATTTTTAAAGTGGTGTCATATAGCATGTTAGACAATGTAAAAGTCGTTCTGGTTGGTACGTCTCATTCGGGAAATATCGGATCAGCAGCTCGCGCAATGAAAGTGATGGGTTTGAGTCAATTGGTTCTTGTCGACCCTCAATGTGAAGTTGACGAGCAGACCTTAGCACTGGCAGCAGGTGCAGGTGACATCGCAGAAAATGCGACGATTGTTTCTACACTGGATGAAGCCGTAAAAGACTGTGGTTTGGTGGTGGGCTCGAGTGCGCGTTCACGCACGCTTGAATGGCCAATGCTTGAGCCTCGTGAATGTGGACAAAAGTTTGCAGTTGAAGGTCAAAAACACCCTGTAGCGTTAGTCTTCGGCCGTGAACGTACAGGTTTAACAAATGATGAATTACAAAAGTGTCATTATCATGTATGCATTCCAGCGAACCCTGAATACAGTTCACTGAACTTAGCAATGGCGGTACAGACGCTGAGCTATGAAGTTCGCGTAGCACACCTTGATATGGTCGCTAGCCAATATCAGCCGCAGCAACAAGATGAGTATCCTCGTCACGAAGAACTAGAAATGTTCTATGAACACCTTGAAAAAGTGATCATTGATACCCAATTTATCTCTAAGGATAAGCCTGGCCAGGTAATGAACAAGCTGCGTCGTCTATTTAGCCGAGCTCGTCCAGAACTGCAAGAGATCAATACTCTACGTGGTATTTTGACCTCTATTGAGAAAAGCAATAAAGATAAATAAAGCCCGTACAATAGCTAAGGGTGAATACCTGACTAAAATAGTCAACTAAATACTTGACCGATTTAGTCAGGTATGGGAAAATTCCAACCACATAAACAATGTGGATACGGTGTGATATGAAACTTACATCCAAAGGAAGATATGCAGTAACAGCTATGTTAGATGTAGCGCTGCATTCGCAAAAAAGCCCAGTTCCTCTGGCTGATATTTCAGAGCGACAGGGTATTTCGTTATCGTACTTAGAACAGCTATTTTCTAAGTTACGTAAAGCTGGCTTAGTTGCTAGTGTTCGTGGTCCTGGTGGTGGTTACCGCCTTGGTGCTGAAGCGAGCGAGATCGCTGTCGGAACTGTGATTGCAGCAGTGGACGAATCAGTCGATGCAACTAAGTGTCACGGTAGAGCTGATTGCCAAGGTGGCAGTCGTTGTTTAACTCACACTTTATGGCGTGATTTAAGCTCCCGTATTAGCAGTTTCTTAAATGACATTACGCTCGGTGAGCTAATGAAAGATAACGAAGTTTTACAGATTTCCGATCGTCAAGACATTGATCTTGCGGTTAATAATGGTTTTGCACAAAAAAATACGAGCACTACAACGATTAGTGCAGCACCTCACGGTGTTAATGCCCGCTCTTAGCGGTCAGTTTTTACATTGGAGTAGAAAATGAAACTGCCTATTTACTTTGACTATTCAGCTACATGCCCAGTCGATCCACGTGTTGCTGAAAAGATGGTTCAGTGCATGACGATGGATGGTAACTTCGGTAACCCTGCGTCTCGTTCACACCGTTATGGCTGGCAGGCAGAAGAATCAGTAGATAATGCTCGTGAGCAAATTGCCGATCTACTAAATGCAGACCCACGTGAAATTGTTTTCACGTCAGGTGCAACAGAGTCAGACAACCTTGCGATTAAAGGTGCAGCGCACTTTTATGAGAAGAAAGGTAAGCACGTAATTACGTGTAAAACAGAACACAAAGCAGTTCTTGATCCATGCCGTCAACTAGAACGTGAAGGCTTTGAGGTGACATACCTAGAGCCAGAAGCAAACGGCATTATCGATCTAGATAAGCTACAAGCTGCAATGCGTGAAGATACTGTTTTAGTTTCTATCATGCACGTAAACAACGAAATTGGTGTAATCCAAGATATCGCTGCGATCGGCGAGTTATGTCGTTCACGTAAGATCATCTTCCACGTTGATGCGGCTCAGTCTGCGGGTAAAATCCCACTAGACGTAAAAGAGATGAAAGTTGATCTTATCTCTATGTCTGCACACAAAGTATATGGTCCTAAAGGTATCGGTGCTTTGTACGTTCGTCGTAAGCCACGTATTCGCCTAGAAGCGCAAATGCACGGTGGCGGTCATGAACGTGGTTTCCGTTCTGGTACGCTTGCTACTCACCAAATCGTGGGTATGGGCGAAGCTTTTGCTATCGCTAAACAAGACATGCAGAAAGATTACGATCACGCACTAGCACTTCGTGAGCGCCTATTAAAAGGTGTTCAAGATCTAGAAGCGGTAACCGTAAACGGCGATTTAGACCAACGTGTACCACATAACCTAAACGTGAGCTTCGCTTTCGTTGAAGGTGAGTCTCTGCTTATGTCTCTAAAAGACCTAGCAGTATCATCAGGTTCAGCATGTACATCAGCAAGCCTAGAGCCTTCATACGTTCTACGTGCTCTTGGTTTGAACGATGAACTGGCACACAGCTCAGTACGTTTCTCATTCGGCCGTTTCACAACGGAAGAAGAAATCGACTACGCGATTGCACAAATTCGTGTAGCGGTAAACAAATTACGCGACATGTCTCCTCTATGGGATATGTATAAAGAAGGGATTGATTTGAACACTGTTGAGTGGGCTCATCACTAATCTCACGGAAATAGAGGATTCGAGGTAACTATCATGGCATATAGCGAAAAAGTAATTGATCACTACGAAAACCCACGTAATGTAGGTTCGTTTGATAAAGAAGACCCAAGTGTAGGTAGCGGCATGGTTGGCGCACCAGCTTGTGGTGACGTAATGAAACTGCAAATCAAAGTATCTGCAGAAGGTATTATTGAAGACGCAAAATTCAAGACTTACGGTTGCGGTAGCGCAATCGCTTCTAGCTCACTCGTTACAGAGTGGGTTAAAGGTAAAAGTATTGATGAAGCAGCTGCAATTAAAAACTCTGAAATCGCAGAAGAGCTTGAGTTGCCACCAGTGAAAGTTCACTGTTCAATTCTTGCTGAAGATGCAATCAAAGCAGCTGTTGCGGATTACAAAAAGAAGCACTAATCGCTTCAATACAGTAATCACGTCGACAAAATAAGTAATATTTGGGAGCACCCTTTGTGCTCCCACCTGAGTTCTCAATTTATATAAAACACAAGGTTGTAGTATGGCCATCACCATGACAGATACGGCAGCAAGCCGAGTTCAAGCTTTCCTAGATAACCGTGGTAAAGGTCTCGGGTTACGCTTAGCAGTAAAAACTACTGGCTGTTCAGGTATGGCGTATGTACTGGAATTCGTTGACGAGCTTAACGAAGAAGACGAAGTGTTTGAGCACTCAGGTGTTAAGGTCATCATTGATCCAAAGAGCCTAGTATACCTAGATGGTACTGAGCTTGATTATGTAAAAGAAGGCCTTAACGAAGGTTTTGAATTCAACAACCCTAACGCGAAAGGCGAATGTGGTTGTGGTGAGAGCTTCAATGTTTAAACGCTTGAATCGTTAAGCGTTGTAAGCGAAGAATAAAATTAGGCTCTGAACAAAGAGCCTAAACTTAGGACCACCTTTACATGAATCATTTCGAATTATTTGGGCTACCACTTCAGTTTCAACTGGATGGTAGCCTTCTTTCTTCTCAGTTTAGAGATCTGCAACGCCAATTCCATCCTGATAAATTTGCGATAGCTTCTGAGCGTGACCGCTTATTAGCAGTGCAAAAAGCGGCACAAATCAACGATGCGTACCAGGTATTGAAGAATCCAATCAGCCGAGCAGAATACCTGTTGGTTCAACACGGAGAAGACATTCGTGGTGAACAACAAACCATGCAAGATCCGATGTTCCTGATGGAGCAAATGGAACTGCGTGAAGAGCTGGAAGATATCGCAGACAGTTCTGATCCTGAAGATGCGCTATTTGCATTTGAAGGCAAGGTTAGCAAAATGTATAAACAACAATTAAGTGCTATCCAACAAGAACTCGAAAGCGAAGCTTGGCTAGAAGCTGCAGACCGAGTAAGAAAGCTTAAGTTTATTGCAAAATTAAAGAATGAAATCGAATTAGTTGAAGATCGTTTGATCGGCTAGTTTGTATAACAAGGACACATCCATGGCACTACTTCAGATTGCAGAACCAGGGCAAAGCGCCGCTCCTCACCAGCACAAGCTTGCAGTGGGTATTGATTTAGGTACAACAAACTCACTGGTTGCGACCGTACGCAGTGGTGAGGCGAGCACACTCGTTGATCAACAAGGTCGAAGCATTTTACCTTCAGTTGTTCACTATCAGTCGGAATCTTATACGACTGGCGATGAAGCTCGTGCTAACGCGCAGACTGACCCTAAAAATACCATTATCTCAGTAAAGCGATTAATTGGTCGCTCACTGTCGGATATTCAACAGCGATACCCGTCTCTGCCATATCAATTTGAAGAAAGTGATAATGGTCTACCTGTGATCCGTACAGAACAAGGCAACAAGAACCCAATTCAGGTTTCTGCTGACATTCTACGAGCGCTTGGCCAACGAGCTGAGTCTACGCTAGGTGGTGAACTATCTGGTGCCGTGATTACGGTTCCCGCGTATTTTGATGATGCACAGCGTGCGGGTACGAAAGACGCGGCTCAGCTTGCTGGGTTACATGTATTACGTCTTCTTAATGAACCGACAGCGGCAGCGATTGCTTATGGTTTGGATTCAGGAAAAGAAGGGGTGATTGCGGTTTATGACCTTGGCGGTGGCACGTTTGATATCTCTATCCTACGCCTGTCTAAAGGTGTCTTTGAAGTATTAGCAACGGGTGGCGATTCCGCATTAGGCGGAGATGACTTTGACCATTTGATCGCAGAACACTTCCAAGAACAAATGGGCTTAACAGAGCTTACAGCAGAACAGAACCGTATCCTTTTGGATGCTGCAACAGACGCTAAGATTGGTTTATCTGAAACTGAAAGCGTTGATGTTGAAGTGCTAGGTTGGTCTGGTGCGTTAACTCGTGAAGAGTTTGAAGACATCATCAAGCCACTGGTTAAGAAAACACTGCTTTCGTGCCGTCGTGCATTGAAGGATGCCGAAGTTGACGCTGATGAAGTGCTTGAAGTGGTTATGGTCGGCGGTTCAACTCGTACATTGCTTGTACGTGAAATGGTTGGTGACTTTTTTGGTCGTACGCCATTAACCAGCATTAACCCAGATGAAGTGGTTGCGATTGGTGCTTCTATCCAAGCGGACATTTTAGTCGGTAACAAACCTGACTCTGAAATGTTGCTGCTTGATGTTATCCCACTTTCCCTAGGTATCGAAACCATGGGTGGCTTGGTCGAAAAGATCATTCCACGCAATACCACGATCCCTGTAGCTCGCGCACAAGAATTTACCACGTTCAAAGACGGTCAAACTGCAATGACAGTACACACCGTACAAGGTGAGCGTGAGATGGTTGATGACTGTCGCTCATTGGCTCGTTTTGCTCTGAAAGGTATTCCCCCAATGGCTGCTGGTGCGGCGCATATTCGTGTGACTTACCAAGTAGACGCTGATGGCCTGTTATCGGTTACTGCTATGGAGAAGAGCACGGGTGTTCAAGCTGAAATACAGGTTAAACCGTCTTACGGCTTAAGCGATAATGAAGTGGCGAACATGCTGAAAGATTCGATGACGTTTGCTAAAGAAGACATGCAAGCGCGTGCTCTAGCTGAACAACGTGTAGAAGCAGATCGTGTTATCGAAGGCCTTATTTCAGCAATGCAAGCTGATGGCGATGAGCTGCTTGATGAGCAAGAAAAGCAGCACCTTCTGCAAGCTATTGAGGCTCTGATTGAAGTGCGCAATGGCGAAAGCGCTGATGCCATCGAACTAGAAATTAAGAATACCGACAAAGCGAGCCAAGACTTTGCTTCTCGTCGTATGGATAAATCAATTCGAGCTGCACTGTCAGGTCAGTCAGTCGATAATATTTAATAGTTAGAGAATAGATAAACATGCCAAAGATTATTGTTTTACCTCACGAAGATCTATGTCCAGAAGGCGCTGTTTTAGAAGCAAAAACTGGTGAGACGGTTCTTGATGTTGCATTGAAGGCCGGTATTGGTATTGAACACGCATGTGAGAAGTCGTGTGCATGTACAACATGTCACGTTGTGATTCGTGAAGGTTTCGACTCATTAGAAGAAAGTGATGACCTAGAAGACGACATGCTTGATAAAGCATGGGGTCTGGAAATGGAATCTCGTCTTGGTTGCCAAGCTAAAGTAGCTGATACTGACCTAGTGGTTGAGATTCCAAAGTACACACTGAACTTAGCTTCTGAAGAGCACTAAGAACTCAGCTTGACTAAACGTGTTAGTAAAACTGGCATAAAATATAAATCATTAAGATGACAAATCATCGCTGATAAAGATAAGGAAGTGTTATGAGCTTGAAATGGATTGATTCGCGAGATATTGCGATTGAGCTATGTGATTTATACCCGGAGACTGATCCTAAAACCGTACGTTTTACGGACTTGCATCAATGGGTGCTAGATCTTGAAGATTTTGATGATGAGCCGAATCACTCGAATGAGAAAATTCTAGAGGCCATTATTTTATGCTGGATGGATGAGATGGACTAACCTTCTTGTTCTATAATTTGGCCGTTGGTTGGAATTTATCCAATATAAAACACAGCCAAGTTAACAATTCTTACTAAAAAAAGCGGACCTTATGGTCCGTTTTTTTATCAAAATGACATTTTACTTCTACATAATGCTAACATCAGAGCGCTAATAAAAAATAATCAGAATCACTCACTCAACGTGGTTCAAAGACAAGGAGAAATCATGTCTACACAGATGTCAGTATTTTTAAGTCAAGAAGCTGCCCAGCCTCAGTGGGGAGCAAGAGCTATCTTATCGTTTTCGGAAGCGGGAGCGACAATTCACATTGGTGAAGGCCACGATTTAGGCGCAGTTCAACGTGCTGGCCGTACGCTTGACGGACAAGGTATCGCATTGGTTGCACTTAGCGGTGAAGGTTGGGATCTCGAAAGTGTTTGGGCTTTTTACCAAGGCTACCGTGGACCAAAGAAAAAGAATGCATTGGAGTGGGATGCTCTAGCTGAAGCTGATCAAATTGAACTAGAAGCACGTATCCGCGCGACAGATTGGACTCGTGACATCATCAACAAAACGGCTGAAGAAGTTGCTCCTCGTCAATTAGCGACAATGGCAGCTGAATACATCAAGTCAGTAGCGCCAGCAGGCACTGTTAAAGCGAAAATCGTTAAAGACAAAGACCTCCTAACTGAAGGTTGGGAAGGCATCTACGCGGTAGGCCGCGGCTCTGAACGTACTTCAGCAATGCTTCAACTGGACTTCAACCCAACTGGCGATGAAAACGCCCCTGTATTTGCTTGTCTTGTGGGTAAAGGTATCACTTTCGACTCAGGCGGTTACAGCATCAAGCCTGGTCAATTCATGACAGCAATGAAAGCTGACATGGGTGGCGCAGCGACTATTACTGGCGGTTTAGGTCTAGCGATTGAACGCGGCCTGAATAAGCGTATCAAGCTTATCCTATGTTGTGCAGAGAACATGATCTCTGGTCGAGCATTGAAGCTTGGCGACATCATTACTTACAAAAATGGTAAGACTGTCGAGATCATGAATACCGATGCGGAAGGTCGTTTAGTTTTAGCTGATGGCCTGATGTTCGCAAGCGCTCAGAATCCAGAGTTGATCATCGACTGTGCAACGCTAACCGGCGCGGCTAAAAATGCATTAGGTAATGACTACCACGCATTATTGAGCTTCGATGACGAGTTGTCTCACCAAGCACTAACGGCTGCAAACCAAGAGAAAGAAGGTCTATGGCCACTGCCTCTTGCTGATTTCCACCGCGGTATGTTGCCTTCAAACTTTGCTGATCTTTCAAACATCAGCTCTGGTGATTACACACCGGGTGCAAGTACAGCTGCTGCGTTCCTTTCTTACTTTGTAGATGACTACAAAAAAGGTTGGATTCACATGGACTGCGCAGGTACTTACCGTAAGTCATCAAGTGATAAATGGGCTGCAGGCGCGACCGGTATGGGTGTTCGTACACTGGCTCGTCTTCTTATCGACCAAGCAAAATAATAATAAGAGTGAGCGGTATTTCGATACCGCTTATTCATAAACTCAGATCGAATGATCTCAGTAATTTCAGTATTTAATAACAAAAAAATGAAGTGAAGGAATCCCTATGGCTCTAGAAAGAACGTTCTCAATTGTTAAGCCGGATGCAGTTAAGCGTAACCTTGTCGGTGAAATCTACCACCGCATTGAAAAAGCTGGCCTACAGATTATTGCCGCTAAAATGGTTTGTCTTACTGAAGCACAAGCAAGTGGCTTCTACGCAGAACATGAAGGTAAAGAGTTCTTTGGACCACTTAAAGAGTTCATGACTTCTGGTCCTATCATGGTTCAAGTACTTGAAGGTGAAAACGCGATTGCCCGTTACCGTGAACTAATGGGTAAAACTAACCCAGAAGAAGCGGCATGCGGCACTATCCGTGCTGACTACGCAATCAGCATGCGTTACAACTCAGTACACGGTAGCGATAGTCCTGAGTCTGCGGCTCGCGAAATCGAATTCTTCTTCCCAGAATCTGAAATTTGCCCGCGTCCAGCTGAATAGGCAGACAACAGCAAGTATCAATAAAGGCTTCACTTCGGTGAAGCCTTTTTAGTTTCTTATGGGTTGTAGGAAAAGATGTGTAGTGAAAAACGAGATTCCAGATACCTCGTCCCTCGGTTCTGGAATGACGGGGTGTTTTGGAACCACAATCTCGTGGTAAGTATTGGTGAGCTGTTGGAGATTATTTACGTCATTCCCGAAAGCGACGAAGGAGTGTAATCGGGAATCTCGCTTTGAATTGGTTAAACTTAAGCGAGTAAATTTGGCTGTGTGAATTTTAATCACTTAAGTTTGAATGTCTTAGTAAACACAAGGTTTTACAGTGCTTGTTGAAGTTGCGTAAAGGCTGTACAATTCGCGCCCTTAATTATTGTTCCGTCATTGAGAGGCATCATGACCACAGCTAAAGTCAATCTACTCGATTTTGATCGTAAAGGTCTTCGTAAATTTTTCACAGAAGAACTGAATGAGAAAGCGTTTCGAGCAGAGCAAGTGATGAAGTGGATTTATCACTTCGGTGTCGATGACTTCGAACAAATGAACAACATCAACAAAAAGTTACGTGAGAAACTGCTGCATCGCTGTGAGATTGTTGCACCTATTGTTTCTGAAGCTCAGCACTCTGCGGATGGCACCATTAAATGGGCTATGAGCGTTGGAGACCAAGACGTTGAAACGGTATACATCCCAGATGGTGACCGTGCGACGCTATGTGTATCTTCGCAAGTAGGTTGTGCGCTTGAATGTAAATTCTGCTCTACGGCTCAACAGGGATTCAACCGTAACTTGAAAGTTTCAGAGATCGTTGGTCAAATCTGGCGTGCTGCACGTGAAATCGGTTTAGAGAAAGAAACGGGTCGTCGTCCAATTACTAACGTCGTAATGATGGGTATGGGTGAGCCTCTGCTTAACATGAAGAACCTAATTCCATCATTAGAGCTGATGCTTGATGATCTAGGTTTCTCACTGTCTAAGCGTCGTGTAACAGTATCAACATCTGGTGTTGT
Source organism: Vibrio bathopelagicus (assembly GCF_014879975.1). Classification (NCBI taxonomy): domain Bacteria; kingdom Pseudomonadati; phylum Pseudomonadota; class Gammaproteobacteria; order Vibrionales; family Vibrionaceae; genus Vibrio; species Vibrio bathopelagicus. The sequence goes on from NZ_CP062500.1 coordinate 689,830, forward strand.
TTCTGGTCTTGATCAGATGACAGACAACATTGATGTAGCTCTGGCGATTTCTCTACACGCACCAAACGATGCACTACGTAGCCAAATCATGCCAATCAACGACCGTTGGGATATCCAAGATTTCCTAGCCTCGGTTCGTCGTTACATTGCTTCTTCAAATGCTAACCGCGGTAAAGTAACGGTTGAGTACGTTCTGTTGGATCATGTGAATGATGATATGGACCATGCTCGTGAACTTGCTGAGTTAATGAAAGATACGCCTTGTAAGATCAACTTGATTCCATTCAACCCTTATCCGGGGTCGCCTTACAAGAAGCCAAGCAACTCTCGTATTGATCGCTTCCAAAAAACACTGATGGAATACAACTACACAGTAACGGTTCGTAAAACACGTGGTGATGATATTGATGCCGCATGTGGCCAGTTGGTTGGTGATGTTATTGATAGAACCAAGCGTACTAAAATGCTGAAAGCCGCCTCTGAAGCTAACTTAATCGCAGGTGATGTGATTCAAGTAAAAGCGGTTTAAATACCATTTAGAACTAAACAAGCCAGAAGGATTCCTTCTGGCTTGTTGCTTTTCTGGAAGGTGAATTTCCAAGAATTGGATTTTTTCCCCACGCTTTCTTACATTTTTCGTTAAATTTTGGACAAAACCATGAGCTGACGGTAAATTTTGTCGAAAGTGTTTTTGCCTTGTAATGGCATTAGCTTATGATTAAATAATCTTAAATTAATTTAAGTGCTCGCTTGTTACCCGATAATCGTCAATGTGTCTATTTAGGTTGGCTACTTGATAAACTAGCTTCCTGAGAAAATCGCTCACCAACAGCGTGTGGTTTTCTACTTTAAGGGTTGATGAACTGGGTTACAGGAAAAATTCCACATAGTAGGTTGTAAGATTGAGCTTAAACGAAAATAAAAAATGCTCTCATCAACCTGCAATAATTATTTAGAAGTTCACTCTCTATGAACACAGAACACGAAACACAAACCAAAGAAACTGTCGCTCCAGCAATTGAAGCGGGAACGCTGCTTAAAAATAAACGAGAATCTCTGGGGTTAACACAAAAGCAGATCTCTGATCGTTTGAAGCTGCGCGTTACGCTGATTCAACAAATTGAAGAAAACCAATTCGAGTCAGATCAGGTCGCCACCTTTATGCGTGGTTACATTCGTTCATACGCGAAATACGTTAATCTTGATGAAAAAGTCGTGTTGAACGCGCTTCATCATTCTGGTGATGCTCAACACCAAGAGCAAGAAATGCTGAGCTTTTCTCGTAAGACAAAAACAGAGAAGCACAACAGCCGTATTATGATCCTTACATGGAGCATCTTTGCTGTGATTGCGGGTATCTCATCACTTTGGTGGTGGCAGAACCAGCAGCAAGACACCTTATCTCAATCTCTCGCCAATACAGAAAGCTCAGAAGAGCTTGTGGTGGAAGAGCCTCTAGAGCCAGAATTTACGTCATTAGAAGTGATTGAAGCCGAGCAAAATACTGCGGAGCCTTCAGCGACTGAAAGTACGGATACACTTGCAGTGGTTAGCGCTGCTGAGGCTTCAGGGAATATCGAGCAAGTAGAACAGACACAAGACGTTGCAGAGGTTACTCCTGTAGCGGCTGAATCAGAGACAGTGACGCCTGAACCTGTAGCCAACGAGCTAGTGATGCAGTTCTCTGCAGACTGTTGGATCCAAGTTAAAGATGCGGCAGGCAAGACTTTGTCTACTGGTATCAAAAAAGCAGGTCAGACACTCAATCTTTCAGGAACTGCGCCATACAAAGTGATTCTAGGTGCGCCAGAGGGCGTATCGATGACATTTGCAAGTGAACCCGTTGACCTTTCTGGGTATACTTCAGGCAAAGTAGCTAGAATAACCTTACCTTAGAGTTTATATGCAACACGAATCTCCTATTATTCGTCGCAAATCAACCCGTATTTATGTGGGTGATGTGCCGATCGGTGATGGTGCACCAATTGCTGTGCAATCCATGACCAACACAAGAACAACTGATGTCGCCGCGACCGTTGCTCAAATTAGAGCTTTGGAAAAAGTTGGCGCTGATATCGTTCGCGTATCTGTACCGACTATGGATGCCGCTGAAGCATTTAAGCTAATCAAGCAGCAGGTTTCTGTTCCTTTGGTGGCTGACATTCATTTCGACTACCGTATTGCCCTTAAAGTGGCAGAGTACGGTGTTGACTGTCTGCGTATTAACCCAGGTAACATCGGTAACGAAAGCCGCATTCGCTCTGTTGTGGATTGTGCTCGTGATATGAATATCCCGATTCGTATTGGTGTTAACGGCGGTTCTCTTGAAAAAGAGATCCAAGAGAAATACACAGAACCGACAGCAGAAGCACTTGTTGAATCCGCAATGCGTCACGTAGATATCCTAGACCGTTTGAACTTTGATCAATTTAAAGTCAGCGTTAAGGCTTCTGATGTATTCCTAGCCGTCGGCTCTTACCGTTTACTTGCAAAGCAGATTGATCAACCTCTTCACCTTGGTATTACAGAAGCGGGTGGTGCACGAGCTGGGTCTGTGAAATCAGCTGTAGGTTTGGGTATGCTTCTTTCTGAAGGTATCGGCGATACGCTGCGTATCTCGCTAGCGGCCGACCCTGTTGAAGAGATCAAAGTAGGCTTTGATATTCTTAAATCTTTGCGCATCCGCTCGCGTGGCATCAACTTCATTGCATGTCCGAGCTGTTCTCGTCAAGAATTCGATGTTATTAACACCGTTAACGCTCTTGAAGAGCGCTTAGAAGATGTTATTACCCCAATGGATGTATCAATCATTGGTTGTGTGGTTAACGGCCCTGGTGAAGCTGAAGTGTCTCACTTAGGTTTAGCTGGTAGTGCACGCAAGAGTGCTTTCTACGAAGACGGTAAACGTCAGAAAGAGCGTTTTGACAACGATGACCTTGTCGACAAGCTTGAAGCGAAGATCCGAGCAAAAGCATCGGTGCTTGATAAAGCAAATCGCATTGATGTAGAAAACTTAGAAGATTAATACAACGCGATGAGGTGTGTTTGTCTATTCGCACTAACACCTGGTCGTGAGAAATTACGGAATAAATACTGTGGCTAAAAATATCCAAGCAATTCGAGGCATGAACGACTGCCTTCCAACTCAATCACCACTGTGGCAGAAAGTAGAAAGTGCAGTTAAAAGTGTGGTGAGTGCATACGGTTACAACGAAGTACGTATGCCTATCGTTGAAGAGACGAACCTATTTAGCCGTGCGGTTGGTGAAGAAACTGATGTTGTTTCAAAAGAGATGTACACCTTTGATGACCGTAATGGCGATAGCCTAACGCTGCGCCCAGAAGGCACAGCAGGTTGTGTACGTTCATGTATTCAAAACAGCCTTATCAACCGTGATGAACAGCGCCTATGGTACATGGGGCCAATGTTCCGTCATGAGCGTCCTCAAAAAGGCCGTTACCGTCAATTCCACCAATGTGGTGTTGAGGTGTTTGGTCTAGATGGTCCAGATGTAGACGCTGAACTTATTATGATGACAGCACGTTTATGGCGTGAGCTGGGCATCGACAAGCACGTTCGCCTAGAACTGAACTCAATTGGTTCTCAAGAAGATCGCGTAAGCTACCGTACTGCGCTAGTGGCTTTCCTTGAGCAACACATCGATGTGCTAGATGAAGACTGCAAACGTCGCATGCACACTAACCCTTTACGTGTACTTGATACTAAGAACCCGGATGTTCAAGCTATCCTAGGTGACGCACCTCGACTATCTGAATATTTAGGTGAAGAATCAAAGCAACATTTTGCTGGTTTGTGTGAACTTCTTGACGCTGTTGGTATCGAATACCAAGTTAACGAGCGTCTAGTACGTGGCCTAGATTACTACAACCGCACAGTATTTGAGTGGATCACTGACAGCCTTGGTGCACAAGGTACAGTATGTGGTGGTGGCCGTTACGATGGTCTTGTTGAGCAACTAGGCGGTAAAGCAACTAATGCGGTTGGTTTTGCAATGGGTCTAGAGCGTCTGGTTCTAATGATGGAAACGCTAGAGCTTACAGAAGTTCGCCGTAGCGTTGACGTATACATAGTTGCTGCTGGCGAAGGTACTATGATCGCGGGCATGCAGTTAGCGAATCAATTGCGCGACACCGTTAAAGGCGTACGCGTGATGAACCACTTCGGTGGTGGTAACTTCAAGAAGCAATTCAAACGTGCTGACAAAGTAGGTGCTGTTGTAGCACTTGTACTTGGTGAGAACGAAGTTGCTGACAATACAGTTGTGCTAAAAGATTTGGTTGGTGGCGTGCAAGAAACCGTGTCTCAAACGGAAGTTGCAGAGAAAGTTGCTGCGCTAATCTAGTTAGCCATTGAGCAAACGCTCATCATGAATATTAACGTCAGCACTATGCTGGCGTTTAAAGAATTAAAGAGGACAGGAAGTGGAACTTTACGATAGCGAAGAGCAACAAGTTGAAGCCATTAAAGATTGGTGGAAAGAGAACGGTAAAGCCGTAATCTTTGGTGCGGTTATTGGTTTAGGTGGTCTATTTGGCTGGCGCTATTACCAAGATTCAGTCGTTGAAGCGCGTGAAGCAGCTTCAGAAAGCTACACCTCTGTAATTTCAGCTCTTGATACTAAGGGCGTTGATGCTCAATCTGATATTCAAGCTTTCATCGACGCAAACAAAGATGCTGAATACTCTGTTCTTGCTGCTATGCAGTTAGCTAAAGCACAAGTTCAAGCGGGTGACCTTGCAGCAGCACTTGAACAGCTTGAGTGGGCAAAATCGGCAACTAAGGACGCGGCATTAGCGCCATTACTTACTTACCGTGTTGCTCGTATCAAAGCTGAGCAAGGTGAATTTGACGCAGCGTTGACTGATCTTGAAGCGATGACTGACGAATCTTGGAAAGGCCGTGTTGCTGAACTACGTGGTGATATCTCACTTCGTAAAGGCGATACAGATGCCGCTTACAGTGCTTACTCTGAAGCACAACAAGCTGCTGATGCGAGCCAAACGCTTCAAATCAAACTTGACGACCTAGCTAAATAAGGCGCTTTGAATGAAGAAGATGTTTCCAAAAGCGGCGTTGTGTGCGATTGCTCTTGGCCTGTTAGCGGGTTGTGCGGGTGAAGAAGACACCGTAATCATGGCTCCAGTACCAACAGTAAACAGCGAGTTCACTCCTAAGCAGGAATGGTCTACGTCGGTTGGTGATGGTGTTGGTCATTACTTTTCAAAATTAACGCCAGAGCTTGCTTACGACAAAGTGTTTGTCGCAAGTCGCGAAGGTATTGTTAAAGCGCTTGATCCTGAAACGGGTAAAAAGTTGTGGGAAACCGATCTTGAAAAAGAAGTGCTCGCACGCTTATCAGGTGGCCTAACAGCGGCTTACGGCAAAGTGTTCTTAGGCTCTGAAAATGGCGAAGTGATCGCGTTAGATGAATCGACCGGTGAAGAACTGTGGCGTGTATCAGTGAACGGTGAGGTGCTTGCATCTCCTGCGACTGAAAACAACATGGTACTGGTTCATACCAGTCGCGGCATGATGATCGCTTTGGATCAAGAAAGCGGTGAACAGAAGTGGACGATTAGCACTGAAGTTCCAAGCCTAACATTACGTGGTGATAGCGCTCCCGTTGCTGTTTCTGGTGGTGTTTTCTGGGGAACTGCAAATGGTCGTTTGGCTGCTGCTATCGTTGACCGTGGTCAGCTGATTTGGCAACAACCGGTTGGTACACCAAAAGGCGCAACGGAGATTGACCGCTTGGTTGATGTTGATGCGTCACCTGTTGTTCTTGGCGGCACCTTGTATACCGTTGGTATTAATGGTCAGTTGATTGCTATCGATCTTCGTTCTGGTAAGCCAGTTTGGAAGCGTAACTACTCGTCAGCGATTGATTTGGCGAGCGATGGTAGTCGTTTGTTCGTAGTAACAGACAAAGACCACGTGGTTGCAGTAGATGCGCGTAGCGGCACTGAACTATGGAGCACTCCATTGTTAGAAAACCGCTTACTAACCGCACCTGCTATTATTAATGGTTATGTAGTCGTGGGTGATACAGAAGGTTATCTGCACTGGTTAGATCGTTCATCGGGTGAGTTTGTTGCCCAGCAGTTAGTTAATGATAGCGGCTTTGCGGTTGCGCCTATTGAATTACCTGAAGGCTACTTAGTGACTACTCGCAATGGCGATGTAAAGAAACTAACGATTAGCCAATAAAAGCGTGATACAATTCACAGTCGGCTCCTGGTTGGTAACAGCTAGGAGCCGTTTTGTTGTTATAAATTAATAAACCATGTGGTTATAGGTAAGAGTTTAAACTTGCGAACAAGTGCTTACCTATAACTACATTTAGAGAAGAAATTGTAGAGGTTGTTATGGTACCTGTTGTTGCTCTAGTAGGGCGTCCGAACGTAGGTAAATCTACGTTGTTTAACCGATTGACTCGAACTCGTGATGCATTGGTTGCGGATTTCCCTGGCTTAACGCGTGACCGTAAATACGGTCATGCTCATTTTAGTGAGCATGACTTTATTGTTATCGACACTGGTGGTATCGATGGTACCGAAGAAGGTGTTGAAACTAAAATGGCTGAACAGTCGTTAGCGGCGATTGATGAAGCTGATGTCGTTCTATTTATGGTAGATGGCCGTGCGGGTCTAACACCTTCAGATGTGGCTATTGCTAAGCACCTTCGCCAGCTAGAAAAGCCTTCAATGCTAGTAGTAAACAAGGTTGATGGTATCGACCCTGATGCTGCAAGTGCTGACTTCTGGCAGCTAGGCGTTGAAGACATGTATCAAATCGCAGCGGCACACGGTCGTGGTGTAACCGCACTGATTGACCTTGCACTTAACCCATTCGCTGAAGCGCTAAAAGCTGAGAATGGTGAAGTAAGCGATTTGACTGAGTTTGAAGACGAAGAAGAAGAGCAAGTTGATTTCACTGAAGAAGAAGCGGAAGAAGAATTCAAGCGCCTTCAAGATCAACCGATTAAGCTAGCGATCATTGGTCGTCCTAACGTAGGTAAATCAACATTAACTAACCGTATTCTTGGTGAAGAACGTGTTGTTGTTTACGATATGCCAGGTACAACTCGTGACTCTATCTACATTCCAATGCAGCGTGATGAGCGTGAATACGTTCTGATTGATACTGCAGGTGTTCGTCGTCGTAAAAACATCAATGAAACTGTAGAGAAGTTCTCTGTAGTTAAAACACTGAAAGCGATTGAAGACGCTAACGTTGTTCTACTGCTTATTGATGCTAGAGACAACATCTCTGATCAAGACTTGAGCTTGTTAGGCTTTGCGTTGAATGCTGGTCGTTCAATCGTGATTGCAGTAAACAAGTGGGATGGTCTAGACAGCGATGTTAAAGATCGCGTTAAGAAAGAGCTAGACCGCCGTTTAGGTTTCGTTGATTTCGCACGTATTCACTTTATCTCTGCACTTCACGGTACAGGTGTTGGTCACTTGTTTGAATCTGTTCAAGAAGCTTACAAGTCAGCGACAACACGTGTTGGTACTTCTGTTCTGACTCGTATCATGAAAATGGCAACCGATGATCACCAACCACCTATGGTTCGTGGCCGTCGTGTGAAACTAAAATACGCGCACGCTGGTGGTTACAATCCACCTATTATCGTTATCCACGGTAACCAAGTTCGTAACTTGCCAGATTCGTACAAACGATTCCTAATGAACTACTACCGTCGTTCGCTAGAGATCATGGGTACACCGATTCGCATTCAATTCCAGAACAGCGAAAACCCGTTTGAAGCGAAAACAAACAAGCTAACGATTTCTCAGGAACGCAAACGTAAGCGTATGATGAGCATGATGAAAGGCCGTAAATAACCCTTTCTAATCGATTTGATACCCGAGCCTGTCTCGGGTATTTTTTTAAGTAAAATTTGAGTTAGCCCTTAGCAAATAGGTTATAGATACCATTAAGGGTTAACAAATCAGACTCGATTTCAGAAGAAGAACAATATGACAATTAGCGATTTGATTACATCTGCGCAAGCAATCACACCAACCATCACTCAATTCTGTCATCAGGCTTGGCAACTTAATGCGAAAGCGCTTTATGTTGAGAGCAATGATAGTCAGAGCTACTTGATTACCGATGTGACGCCTTTTCACCCTGTTAGTCATATTTGGCCCGATCACCCAGCAGACCGAGGCTTTGTCAGCGTAAATGGTGAACAGTATATTGTGGAAGGTTGCCTTGTTGGTGCAGTAGAACAATCCACTGGAAAACTTTCTATCGCAGCAGATATCCCTGTTAAGCGTGATACGGAAGGGTGGGCGTTTGTGGTTGTTCACCAACTACCGGCATCGGCTTCTATGATTAATATTGGCGATGAAGTTGAGTTATCGGTTGATAAAGAGTACCAAGCAAGCTTGAGCCGTGGACATAGTGCTGGTCATATCGCTTTCTTAGCGTTGAATAAAGTATTGGCTGAGAGTTACTGGCGTAAAGATGCGGATAGAAAAGACCCACTTGGTAGTTACGATTTCAATAGCTATGCGCAAGTCACCAGCTTTGTGACCCCAGAACTATGCACCGACAAGTATCGTTTGGGCAAAACCTTGAAGAAACGCGGTTTGAACGTCGCAGACATGCTAGCAAACCTTAAAGGGGTTGAAGCCGACATTAATCAAATGATTGCAGGCTGGCTAGCAGAGTCTACTTCAGTCGCAATGAGACTGGAAGGCGAGGCATTAACGGACTCTCGTTACTGGGAATGGCAGCTTAATGCAGACACTCTCGTGTCTATTCCGTGTGGTGGTACTCACATTGAGAATACGTCAGAGCTTAAGGCATTATCGGTTAAGCTAACCCAGTTAGATGACCAACATATTGAAATGCTGACGCATGTAATTCGATGATTTAGGTTACAGATCAAAATGGCTTGTGCTGTTTATTTTATTTTTGCATGTAACTTTTGATATAAATGACTATTTAAAATCGAAATGCAGCATATGTAACTTATGCTTTCGGTGTGTGGTGATATAAATATTCTTTTTGGGGTAGATCGCTGATCAAAATAGATAAAGCGAAAGATCAACCTATGATCTTCGATTGTGTGTACGTCTTATTTAGTGTGTTATTATTAACCAATAGTAAGCTTGCATAAGAACAAGCTGTGCCCAATTACACAATTGAAAGTTTTAGTGAATGGAACAACAATTTTTATTAGAAGGCCACCGAGCAGTCAACAGTTTGCTTCGGAAGCTTGCTCTTGGGATGGATCGTAAGGATTTAAACCATAAGATCATTCAGCTTACCGAGCAGCTTTTTGGCCAACGTATGGCTTCAATATTATTGCTCAACTCTGAGTCAAAGACTTTACACCTAGAATATGCCCCGAACTTGCCTGATTTTTATAATCAGCAGATCGAGGGGGTGGGGATTGGTGTAGGGATTGGTTCTTGTGGCGAGGCGGCTGCGCTTAAGAAAGCGGTTATGGTCTCCAATATAAATGAACACCCTAATTGGGCTCCTTTCTTAGCGCTGACTAATCAAGCTAACCTTCATGCTTGTTGGTCGGTGCCAATTATCTCGTCACATGGTCATGTATTAGGGACGTTTGCAATTTACAGTCAGTATGTCTCTGAACCGCATGAATCTGAGCTAGAAATCTTGGATTTGTTGGCTTCTTTGTATTCAGTCGCATTGGAAAAGTACGAGTTGGAAAACCAACTTAACTTCTTTGCCAATCGCGATTCTCTTACTCATTGTTTGAATCGCCGCGCATTGTTTAACGAAGCCGAAAAGGTCTTAGCCAAGCGATGCTTTGCGCAAAAGGTTATGGCATGCCTATTTGTCGACGTCGATAAATTCAAATCGATAAATGACACCTATGGTCATAGTTTCGGTGATGATGTGCTGTTAGCGGTTGCAAAAGTCCTTGATGAGGCGACCTCAGCATGTGCCAAGATAGGTCGTTATGGTGGCGATGAGTTTGTGGTATTTTCTTGTTTTGATGATCAAAAAAGCGTATTTAACTTTTACCACAACTTAGAAAAGGCACTAGAACAAGCGCTTTACATTAACGGTGTACAGTTTTCGGTAAGTGTTGGACTTGCTTGTGAAGAAGAGCCTCAAGGATTAGAACAGTTGATTGCACAAGCTGATAAGAACATGTATCAAATCAAGCAAGCTAAGTCTCAGCAGTAGTAGATTGTCGAAATAGTAGTGAATTAGGAAATGCTAATGAGTGAAAATATCTGCCCTAAGTGTCAGTCAGAGCTAGGTTGGGATGGCAAGTATCACTGTGAAAATTGTCAGGCTCACTTTACTAAAGTTGGATTTTGCCCTGAGTGCAGCAGCCAATTAGAGAAGCTTCAAGCCTGTGGTGCCGCGAGCTATTTTTGTAATAGTGATTGCAACGAGCTCAAGTCGAAGTCGCGAGTGCGTTTTGAGTTTGAAGTTTCAATTGAAAATGACCAGTAACGAGTTAACAGACCGATTATAGTAAACATTAAGCAAATGGTCTTTGGTATTGTCTTCGCTTGCTTAATAAATGAAGCGCCACTCTGATAGTAAAGTGGCGCTATTGTCTATTATCTGGTGTTCAAGTTATTCAGAAACACAAGACACATAGTCAGCTTCAGAGGTAGGTTGATCAAAACGAAATTGAGAATCTCCAAGATCTAAGTTGTAGTATCTGTCTCCAGATTTAAACGTGGTACTCCAATAGTGGCGATCGGTTGGCCAGCCATAGTTTTGCCACATATTACCTTTGATATTACGTAAACCTTGACCTTGAGTGACACCTAAATCAGTAGAGTCATTTGTATTTAATCCTAGCTCATGCGCGTTTGTTGAGCGCCAATTATCGCGACCTGCATAGTTTATTGAGGCCAAGTGTTTACACCATCGGGCATATTGACTGTTCTCGATACCCACACCGTCATATGAGAGTTGATCAAATCTCGCAAATACACCGCCATTTGGCCCTTGAGAACCTGATTCATTATAACCATCGACGTAGGTAAGACCATTGTTGGTATTGATATCGCCTTTAGAAGTTACAAAGCCAAGTTCTTGTACTAATGCGACACTAGGGCTTGATGTATACCACAACGCTTTACCATCAACTTCGGCTGTAGCAATTTTTAAACAACTACCTTTTGCATTTTCTTGGTCGGTATCATTTAATTGACTACCGCATACAGCGTTGCTGAAGCTAGAGAAGGCGTCATTGATGGTCATTTCGTATGAACCACTTTGACCGTCAAGTCCTCCTTTACCAGTCCACGTTATCGTTACTTTGATTGGCCCTTGTGAAGTATCTGCATTACTTGTATCTATATTCCCATCGCTATCGATAGTGACTCCACTACTGGCTGGGGAAACACTCCATTCAACGAGATCTGGATCTGACGTAATGTACTCGTCACCATTTCCATCGGTTAATACAGCCGCAGCTTTTAAATTATCACCTTTATAAATACTGTCTGTCGTGGACAGCGTCGTACCGTCTTTGCTTAGCGCTACGTTAGTATTAGACACTGTCCCGAGAGTTAGTGAAAAAGTTTCAGACTGGGAGGTTACACCATTAAATATCCCCGCCGATTTATAGGTTGCCGTAGCGGTGATGCTGTTACTTCCAATCAATGCTATGGTTTTATCGTTTTTTCCAACCGTTATCTTTCCTTCGGTATCAATTGAAAGGCCTTCGGTCACAGGGCTTACTGACCATGTGATAGCGTCGGTGTCAGCTATATCTAATGTTGTACGGGTTTGATCACTCCCTTCGACCTTATACTCAACAAAAGCTTGGTTTGTTAACCCGACAGCAACGTGAGTATTTTCAAGTTTTAATAGAACTGTATTTGTTAAAACGGCCCCTGGCTCTGTTACTGTTATTCTGGCCGATGAGGATTTAGATGAACCGGTAGCTGAAATATCGGTTTCTCCACTCGAATTTGCGGTGACATCTACGGTACTTTTATGACCGTCGTAACCCGAATCGGCAGGGTTGTAGACTGATGCAATACTCTCGTTATCACTCAGCCAAGCAACTAAGCCAGATACGTTTTTCTGCATGTCATTAGCAAATGTCGCCGTTGCAGAAAGTTGACCTTTTAGATCTTGCTCTAATCCTAAAGCCGCGGGGGTCACTGTTAAATCTGTTAACGCAGAGCCCTTATTTCCGTCAATCGACCCATCTTCTGCGGGAGATACGTATAAACCATCACAATCAGGTGTATGGTGTTCACCTGCTTCGCAATACCCGTTTAGGTTACTGCTGCCGTTGTCGCCTTGGCCATCGCCATCGTTGTCTGCACCGCCACAGTCAGGCTTTCCATCTTCTTGCGGCATAGAGCAGAAGCCATCATATGGGTCGGAAGGGTCGTTAGGATCCCAGCCTTCGATGGTTTCTTTACCATTTGGGATACCATCACCGTCGCTGTCAATATTGCCATCAACAACAGGGTCATTAGGGTCGTTTGGATCCCAACCTTCGACTACTTCCCGTCCATTTTCAATCCCATCACCGTCATCGTCAGAGGCACCGTTAGCGACAGGGTCGTTAGGATCACTCGGGTCCCAACCTTCTATAGTTTCTTTGCCATCTTTTATTCCGTCGCCGTCACTATCTGAATCGCCCTTGTTTACGGGGTCGTTAGGATCATCAGGATTCCAGCCTTCAACCGTTTCTTTACCATTTTTAATCCCGTCGCCATCACTATCGGAATCTCCGTTCTTAACCGGGTCATCTGGGTTTGTGTCACTCCAGCCTTCAATTTCTTCTAGCCCCTTATTGATACCGTCTCTATCTTCATCGGCATCTCCATCGATTACAGGGCTATTAGGGTCGTTAGAATCCCATCCTTCTATGGCTTCTCTACCATCTTTTATGCCATCGCCATCACTGTCGAAGTTGCCATTGTTCACTGGGTCATTTGGATCATTCATATCCCAGTTAGCTACAGACTCGCGACCATTTTTAATTCCATCACCGTCATAGTCAAGATTGCCATTCTCAACTGGGACATGCGGGTCGTTACTATCCCAGCCGCTTTCTCTCTCTTTACTATCAGAAATACCATCTCCATCAGAATCACAATAGTCGGTATACTTAGTCTCACATGCCTTGGTAGATTGGCGTGCTAATAGTGCATCATCACTGGTTTTATCTTGGCATCCGGTAATGATTAAAGATGATAATAGAATCATTGAAGGTGTTACTTTTACTGCCTTTACTTTCCAATACTGCATAATTAATTCCCTCTATTATTGTTATTTTTTTATAGTTAGCTTTGGTGAGGTCAATTCCACGCGTCGGTTTCTAGCGCGACCACTTTCTGTATCGTTGGAAGATATTGGGTACAGCTCACCATAACCGCGACTGGTTATTCGATTGGTATCGATTCCTTCATCTATGAAGTACTGTGCTACGTTTTTTGCACGCTGCTCTGAAAGGTAGAGGTTATACTTGGAGCTCCCGGTGCTATCGGTGTAACCACTTATTTCCACTGTTGAATATGGGTAGGTTTGCAATCGACTGAGCATTGGCTTCAGTTGTTCACGTAGAGAGAAAGTCAAATTAGCGTTGTTCGATTCAAATAAAGAGTCGTTGCTATAACTGCTCAGTTCTTGGGTAAAGTGCTCTACAACTTGAGGTTGCTTAGGTTCGACAACAACTGGAGGAGGGGGAGTTGGAGCCGTTTCTAACTCACGCTGCGGAGCACTAGTTCCAAAGCGATAATCTATGCCAAGGCTTACAAAGTGAAGGTCGGTGCTACCATAAATATTGTTGATGTATTCGTAGCTCAGCTTAGTATTCCAATTTCGGTTGAGTCGGTAATCTACGCCTGTTGCTAACATTAAGGAGAAATCCGACTCTTTTTCTTCAGAGTTGGAAGTTGCTCCATTTTCAATTGACTTATTAACCATCGAATAGGCAGTTCCGATCTTGCCGTATAGCGCTAATTTTTCAGTTAACCCGTAGTCGGCTTTAATCCCTAAATCAACGTCCTGAACTGTCGCATCTAATTTATTTTGAGATTGATATGTAGCGTCGAAGTTACCTAAGTAGTTATAACCACCTTCGACAGCAAGCCAGTTTTTTATTTGATAGCCTGCATAAATGCCAGCACCTAAGTCATCATCATCACATGAGCTAAAACCATTAGAGCAAGTCATGTTTAGTTTTGTTACACCGGCTTTACCACCAATATAAAATTCATCTTCAATATGAACCCCATCGATGGCCATTGCTCCCGAAGAGAAATGGACTCCAATTAGAAGTATCAACTTGTTTAATTTCATATTTTTCTAGTCCTTTACTTTTAAAATACGCCTTATCACTCGATTCCTATTAACGATTTAACTCTAAATTTTCGGTAATAGTAAAAGCGACAAACTACTTATGCCATAAAGACATATTCATAGTGATGGGGAATACAATTCAATCAATCACGATAAGAATGTTTAATATAAACTTGTTAACAGGTAAATATATAAAATTAGATATTTATCTAAATAAAAGTTGGATAATCTAACGACAAGATTTGGAAGTGATAACGTATTTTATCCAGTGTTTCTGTTTTATGGGAAGTTGAATGTTTTTAGGTGGGAGGTATGTTAACTATCCAAGTTAAATAATGGATAATCCAAGTTTATTGCAGTAGAGGAGGTTTGCGGGTTTGTTGTAATTTGTTGTTAAGTAGTCATTTTTGTTCCACTTTGAATGGTAATTCAGAAGTGGAACTTCATAATTTAAGGGTTAGTAACGAGTCAGCTTAAGCATTAAACATTTTTCCCTGTTGATAATAACCTTCCATTTCCAACAATGAATTTGAAATCGTTTCATTATCCACACCAGTGTAGATGATGAACACATCATACACTTTACATACGGAATGTAAGCTATTTAATACTTCCATATGAATAAGAGACTTATGTTCTTTTTCAGCAGCTTCACATGTTAGATATCTATTGGTTTTAACAAATTCGGGTTTAATTTTGGTTATGTTTTGGATGTTATTATTTTCTACCCCAAAATCAGTCATGGCTATCTTGACACGATTACAGTTCTTTAATCTCTGTATACTCTCTATAGCTTGTTTATTGTAATGGAACCCAGTTTTCTCCGATAGCTCTATAACAATAAGTTCTTGATTCATTTCTGTAATGATATTTTTTACCTTTTCCGACTGTAATCTAGATTCAAATATTGAAGAGCACAGTTTAAAACCAACTTTTCTAGTGTTACTAAAGTTAGATATGGCGTCTAATAGGAATAGATTAAATATATAACTCCAATGTGAAGTATTAATTGGCTTCTGTGAATTGCTATCATCCCAATGGTTCGAGAAGCTCTGTAGTTCATAATACAGTACCTGTTCTGTTGCTCGATCAATAACGGGGTCTAGCGTTATCTCTAAGCGAGTGCATTGAGCAGTGAGATGGGTAAGTGAAATAATCGACTTTCTTTGTTGTATGACTAAGATACACAGTAGGATCAACAAGAACCTCTCGTATAAGCAATCTGAAAATAGCTCAATGCTAGTGCCATTTTTTGCGTTATATTTAAAGAAACTACTTAGGTGGTCTGCAGGTTCAGTGTTATCAAAGGTATTCAATAAGCGACCGTTCTTATATATCTTAACTCTATCTGTTAAGTAAGGGATCATGTACAGCTTATATCGGTCGTGAATTTTTGATCGAGTAAAACGGCCCCATACCACACTATCACCGGATGTTATTTTCGTGTAAAAGAAGTCTTCATGGTTGGAGAACCATTTTAGAAATGAGTATTGAGATGGCTTTAATATTGAGCTTGGGTTGATAAAGCACTTAGAGCCAGTGTTTGATATATAGTAAACCGAATCTATATTTTTTCCTTGCCTCAGGGTGCGATAAAGCAACTCTGGTGGTTTGTCACAACCAAACTCTTGAAATTTTAGAAGGGTATTTGTTGCGTCCATCGAGTACGAGTTAAACATTGTTACGATGAGCAAAGCCTGAAAAGCATATATAGATACCGCGATGACTAGTGGCCATGAGAGTATTTTGATAATGCTACTTGGACTAATATTACAACTAAGTAGAGCAAACAGCTTTCCATAAGTTTTATACCAAGGAGGACGAATAGATAACTGTTCACGGTTTAACCTTGGTATAGTTTTGGCTTCGCTTAAAACCCAGAAATATCCTTTTCGATTCATATTTAAAATGAATCGATCGCTCTTATATGGAATATTCTGATAAAAATAGGTGAGGAGTGTATGAAATTTCTTCCTAAGGGATGCAATGGTGTTCTTTAATGAATTAAAGTGCAGTTCTATCCCTGTCTTGAGTAAATAGTACTGCTCTATTTCGCGTGCGGATACTGGTGAAAGCGGGCAACTGCTACTCAAAATCGCCTCTAGGATCACCGCTTCTTTTTCAGAAATAGTGAGGTTGAAACTTTTCTTCTTCACTTTTGAGGTGATTGAAATTGTTTTGCGTGCAAATTCGGCTTGTACAATGTATTCGTCACTTTCATGGCTAAGTGCATATCTATACATTTGACTCCCCCTCACTTATAAATCAGGTTCTACTTGTAACAGATTGTTAATCGTAAACTAACGATGGTTATAGCTGATCCAGATCACACTTTTGTCAGGGAAGAGTGATAGATTAGGTCAGCATTATATTTGGTTATATTTTTAGCGGATTTGGTTTGAGGGTAGCCCTAGGTATAAAATCAAGTAATTAGACTTTATTTTTGCTAGTGACTTTTAGCTTTGGCACATATGCTTTGCCGCAAAATATCAGCACGAACTTTAGAGTGTTTCATCGAGATAACTATCGAGCGTTGATGTTCAATACAAGCGAACTTCTACATAAAACCTAATTAACTTTAGGTTTATTCAGTAAGCTAATTTTCCAAAGTAATCCCTACCGCCCTTTAGCAACACAATAAAGCGACCATATAAATTTGCCTAAATGAGAGTCGGTTTTTATGGATAATGGGGAGATGTTTTGGATAATCCTGATACTGAAAGAGAAATCAGCAAGAAGAAAGGAGCTTGAACGCAAGTTAAACCGGACATTAGCGAGTCATTGGTGATGTTATGGTTTGATAAGTTGATAGCGAAATTGCTCCTAGTTAGAGCGTGCGCCACGTCCTGTGTTGGAGTCTTATCGCAAAATATAAAAGTCCTATAGAATTGTATAGAGCTTGTTTAGAACTTTACTTTGCTGACGTGCTCCGTAAACGATTATCGGCTTTCTTTTTTAGCCGTTACTTGCGACTCAATTACACCATCCTCTACTTGAGTGGTAATCACTTCGCCTACTTCGACGTCGTTAATTGATGATACAGTCTTGCTCGATGCTGAATGAGTAATGCTGTAGCCACGCTTTAGGGTTGCCAATGGGCTTACGGTTTCTAATTTCTCGGCAGCCATTGCTAGCTGGTGGCGAGTGGTTAGTAATGTCTTATCCATTGCATCTAATAGCTTTTGCTCTGAGCGTTGCAGATGCAGTTTCTGTTCGCCAAGGCGTTTCACTGGCGAGTTCAATTGAAGCTGATGTTGTTTGCGCTCAACACGTTGTGCATGCTGCTTTAGGTATTGAGTCATACCACGACGTAAACGCATGTCTAAGTCATCAAGCTGCTGACTCTGCTTTTGCAGTTGGTAGCTAGGGTGTTGCTTCTCTAAGCGGTATTTCAAGGTTTGAGTGGATTGCGCTTGTTTGATTAGCACATGACGAATCGCACTGACTAAACGAGCACGTTTAGAGGCATAAGCTTGCTCTTTATTACTGTTGTCACGGCTAACCAATTCAGCGGCTGCTGATGGCGTTGGAGCACGCATGTCTGCGACGAAATCGGCGATAGTGACATCAACTTCGTGGCCAACGGCGCTGATAATCGGGATCTGACTTGCTGCAATTGTGCGAGCAACGATCTCGTTATTGAAGCACCATAAGTCTTCCAGTGAACCACCGCCACGACCAACGATCAATACATCACATTCGTTGCGCTCATTGGCACGTCCAATCGCTTGAGCAATCTGAATCGAAGCTCCTTCACCTTGTACCATGGTCGGATATACGATGACTGGCAATGACGGATCGCGCCTTTTTAGTACATCGAGAATATCGAAGAGGGCTGCGCCTGTTTTAGAGGTGATGACACCAACGCATTTAGGGTGTTCTGGAAGAATTTGTTTACTGGACTGAGCAAATAAGCCTTCCGCTGCCAAGTTCATCTTAAGTTTTTCAAACTCTTGCTGAAGCTTACCGTCACCTTCTGGCTGCATGCTTTCGATGATTAGTTGATAGTCACCGCGTGGCTCATAAAGAGAAAGACGAGCTTTGACTAGAACTTGATTACCGTTCTGGGGCTTAAAAGTCACATGACGATTATTACCACGGAACATGGCGCACTTTACTTGAGCGCGAGAATCTTTAAGTGTGAGGTACCAGTGACCAGAGACAGGTGCAGAGAAATTTGAGATTTCACCAACGAGCCAGACTATTCCCATTTCGTTTTCTAATAGGAGACGAACCTCTGAGTTGAGGCGAGAAACAGTAAAGATGTTTGGATTAGTCATAGAAGCACTATCTTTCCTTGAAGGAAGGTCTTTCTTGGAATCTCACAGGGCGTGAGTATGGAAGATAGCGGCAATATAATACATAGCAAGGGGGTAAATGCAAATTAAAAACACAAAAATGTGTAGCCAAGCGATTTCGTTGGCCGTATAATCCGTCCGCAATATCTAATCCAAATGCAGTTTGATTTTCCTTAATTGGCTGCCCTCATTAGGCGAAACGATGAGATTGGATTGTTTCTTTTTACTCCTATTATTGTGAGATATTGCAAATGCTAAGAATTGCCAAAGAAGCGCTGACATTCGACGACGTACTGCTAGTGCCAGCACACTCCACCGTTCTCCCTAATACAGCTGATCTTCGCACTCAGTTGACGAAGAATATTTCCCTAAACATCCCAATGATCTCTGCATCGATGGATACTGTGACAGAAGCTCGCCTAGCGATTGCACTGGCACAAGAAGGCGGAATAGGCTTCATTCATAAGAACATGTCTATTGAACAGCAAGCTGAAATGGTTCGCCAGGTTAAAATTTACGAAGCAGGTGTGGTTTCTCATCCTGTTACTGTAAACCCTGACGCGACAATTGCTGATGTTGTAGCCCTTACTCAAAAACACGGCTTTGCCGGTTTCCCTGTTGTTACTGAAACAAACGAACTTGTTGGTATTATTACTGGCCGTGACGTTCGCTTTGTGACTGACCTTTCTAAGAAAGTTGACGTAGTAATGACGCCAAAAGCTCGCCTTGCTTCTGTTAAAGAAGGTGCAACTCGTGAAGAAGTTCAAGAGAAAATGCACGAAGCGCGTGTTGAGAAAGTTCTTGTTGTAAATGATGACTTCCAACTTACTGGAATGATCACTGCAAAAGATTTCCACAAAGCAGAACGTAAACCAAACGCTTGTAAAGATGAGCGCGGCAGCCTACGTGTAGGTGCAGCTGTTGGTGCTGGTGCTGGTAACGAAGAGCGCGTTGCTGCTCTTGTTGAAGCTGGCGTAGACGTTCTACTTATCGACTCTTCACACGGTCACTCTGAAGGCGTACTTAACCGTATCCGCGACACGCGTGCTGCATACCCTGATCTACAAATCATCGGTGGTAACGTAGCAACTGGCGCTGGCGCTCGTGCTCTTATCGAAGCCGGTGTTAGTGCGGTTAAAGTGGGTATCGGCCCGGGTTCAATCTGTACGACTCGTATTGTTACTGGTTTTGGTGTTCCTCAAGTAACTGCAATCGCAGACGCAGCTGAAGTTGCAAACGAATACGGTATTCCAGTAATCGCAGATGGCGGCATCCGCTTCTCTGGCGATATCTGTAAAGCTATCGTTGCTGGTGCATCTTGTGTGATGGTTGGTTCAATGTTCGCTGGTACTGAAGAAGCACCGGGTGAAGTTATCCTTTATAACGGTCGTTCTTACAAGTCTTACCGTGGTATGGGTTCTCTTGGCGCTATGTCTCAAGGTTCTTCTGACCGTTACTTCCAATCTGACAACGCTGCAGACAAGCTTGTTCCAGAAGGTATTGAAGGTCGTATCGCATACAAAGGTCGTCTAAAAGAGATCGTTCACCAACAGATGGGCGGTTTACGCTCAAGCATGGGCCTAACGGGTTCTGCAACTGTTGAAGAGATGCGTACTAAAGCTGAGTTTGTTCGTATCTCTGGTGCGGGCATGAAAGAATCTCACGTACACGATGTTCAAATCACGAAAGAAGCACCTAACTACCGTTTAGGTTAATAATACGTCCAAACGTTTGAATAATGTGCTGATTGAGTCGGCACATTATTTTATCTAAAGCCTGTTTTGTTGAACGTATGATTTTTGCAAAACATCGCCTTATAGATAACTTACGAAAACGTTTGCTTTATTTCTTGAAGAGTTAATCAGAGGTGAGTAAACTCGCCTCCGTTTTATCACATAGCCAATAAGACTGCTTACAATGACTAAAAATATTCATGACCAACGTATTCTAATTCTGGACTTCGGTTCTCAATACACACAGCTAGTAGCTCGTCGTATTCGTGAGATCGGTGTTTACTGTGAACTTTGGAGCTGGGACGTAGAAGAAGCGGATATTCGTGAATTCAATCCAGACGGTATCATCCTATCTGGTGGGCCTGAAAGTGTAACGGAAGAGAATTCTCCACGTGCACCTCAGTACGTATTTGATTCAGGTGTTCCTGTCTTCGGTATCTGTTACGGCATGCAAACGATGGCTGAGCAACTTGGCGGTAAAGTAGCAACGTCTACTGAGCGCGAGTTTGGCTACGCAGCGGTACAAGTGACGGGTGAATCTGCACTTTTCGCTGACCTTGAGACAACTCAAGATGTTTGGATGAGCCACGGCGACAAAGTGGTTGAAATCCCTGCTGATTTCACAAAAATCGCAGAGACAGACACTTGCCCATACGCAGCAATGGCAAACGAAGATAAGAAATACTACGGTGTTCAATTTCACCCAGAAGTAACACACACTAAAAACGGTCTAAAAATGCTTGAGAACTTCGTTCTTAACGCGTGTGGTTGTGAAGGTTTGTGGACTTCAGCTTCAATCATTGAAGATGCAGTTGCACGTATTAAAGAACAAGTAGGTGACGACGAAGTTATCCTTGGTCTTTCTGGTGGTGTTGATTCATCAGTAGTAGCAATGCTTGCTCACCGTGCTATCGGCGACAAACTAACATGTGTATTTGTTGATAACGGCCTTCTTCGTTTAAACGAAGGCGAGCAGGTTATGGACATGTTTGGTGATCAATTCGGCCTTAACATCATTAAAGTTGATGCTGAAGATCGTTTCCTTAACGCTCTGGAAGGCGAAGCTGAACCAGAAGCGAAACGTAAGATCATCGGTCACGTATTCGTAGATATCTTCGATGAAGAATCTAAGAAACTGAAGAATGCTAAATGGCTTGCTCAGGGTACTATCTACCCAGACGTAATCGAGTCTGCAGCATCTAAGACTGGCAAAGCACACGTAATCAAATCTCACCACAACGTTGGTGGCCTTCCTGATGATATGGAAATGGGTCTTGTTGAGCCTTTACGTGAGCTGTTTAAAGATGAAGTACGTAAGATCGGCCTAGAGCTTGGTCTTCCATACAACATGCTTTACCGTCACCCTTTCCCGGGTCCAGGTCTAGGTGTTCGTGTACTTGGTGAAGTTAAGAAAGAGTACTGTGATTTACTGCGTCGTGCTGATGCTATCTTCATTGAAGAGCTTCACGCTGCTGACCTTTACCACAAAGTATCTCAAGCATTCACGGTATTCTTACCAGTACGTTCAGTTGGCGTAATGGGCGATGGCCGTAAGTACGATTGGGTTGTATCTCTACGTGCAGTAGAAACTATCGACTTTATGACTGCTCACTGGGCACACCTACCATACGATTTCCTAGGTAAGGTATCTAACCGTATTATCAACGAAGTTAATGGCATTTCACGTGTTGTTTACGATATTTCTGGTAAGCCACCAGCAACTATCGAGTGGGAATAATCTCTTAGAGATTTAACCAGCGTTGATTTAGCTACTATTTGATTTAGTTATTAAAAGCCTCGAACTCAGTTCGGGGCTTTTTTCTTTCTGATTCAGGGTATTAAAGAGCTATATCTAACTGCTAGAAACCAAATCAGTTGGAAACTAGATATCAGCTCAAGAAAGTATGAGACGCGTTGTTACGTATAAGTATACATAAAACTATCACTCGCACTTTTTATAAATTCATACCGCAACGGCTAGGCCATTTCACATGTGAAGCATACTCTTTGATGGACTTATTAAGGACAGATAAGAGAATCCATCATGTTAAAAATCAAATATTTGGCGACAGTAGTTAGCTGCACTTTAGCAGCACACAGTTACGCGTCTTTGAACATTCAACCTGATCCGCAAAATCCGAATGGCTACCTTGTTGAAAAGTCGGCATTACAAGCTGCTGAACAAGCGAAAACATCCGATCCTATGTATGCGATCTGGTCACAAGCATTACAAACTCGCCCCAACAGTATTGTTGAAGCGATTGAGCCGGGCTTAGCTTCGAATCCTGAAAACGTGAAACGAGTCGAGCGTGTATTCCCTCAATCTGAATGGGATTTCCTCACTCAGATGGCTGCGCCAGAATACACATACACTCGCTTCTTACGTGCGATTGGTAAATTCCCAGCCTTCTGTGGAGAGTACACCGATGGCCGTGACTCCGACGCCATCTGTAAAAAATCCATTATCACGGCCTTTGCTCATTTCTCACAAGAGACGGGCGGCCACATCGCGATAGATAACACCTCTGATAACCCATTAGCTCTAGAAGAGTGGCAGCAAGCGTTGGTGCATGTTCGTGAGATGGGTTGGTCAGAAGGCCAAGAAGGTTACACCACCGGTTGTGGCCAGAACGATTGGCAAAATGCACGTTGGCCATGTGCCGCGGGGCAGGGCTACTTTGGACGTGGTGCTAAACAGCTTTCTTATCACTTTAACTACGGCGCGTTCTCTGAAGTGATGTTCGATGGCGATGCAACGGTTCTATTGAATAATCCAGGTTTGGTTGCTGATTCATGGTTGAACTTAGCTTCTGCTATCTGGTTCTTCCTTACACCTCAAGCACCTAAACCAGCAATGCTGCACGTGATCGACCGTACTTGGACACCCTCTCAACGCGAATTAGATGCGGGAATTGGCTATGGATTTGGTACCACGATCAACGTGATTAATGGCGGTATCGAGTGTGGTGAGCAAAATAAAGACAAAGGCCAACCCGTTAACCGTATTCGTTATTGGGAAGGGTTAGCAGCGCACTATGAAATTCCTGTAGAGGCGGATGAAGCCAATACTTGCTGGCAACAAACGCCTTATGGAAGTTTGAATCTGAATGGCGCAACTGATGTGTTGTACACCAACTGGGATGGCAACTGGAAATACTACGCAGACCGCCCTGAAGGATACTCATTTGAATGTGAGCTTGTTGGTTTCCAAACTGCATACTCTGCCTTGGTTGCTGGAGATTACGAGAAGTGTGTGACCAACTTTTATGGTTCTCATGCGAGCTGGCCTGAAGTGAAAGTGGTCGATAAGCTGGATCCGGTAGACCCTGGGACTGATCCGGGTGGTAACGGTTGGAGTGCGACTAAGGTTTACAACGCTGGCGACCAAGTCACTCACAACGGTGCAACCTACGAAGCTAAATGGTGGACACAAGGGGATGACCCTGCCAATGGCGGCCCTTGGAAATTGGTTGCTGGAGAGCCAACACCACCCGTAGTGACAGATCCCTCGCCAGTTGAACCTACACCTGTTGATCCTGCTCCGGTAGACCCAACACCGGTTGAACCGCCAGTGACCGAGCCGCCTGTCGTTGTTGACCCATCGGTATTTATTACGTGGCAAGCGGGTGTTAGCCAAGTGAGTAATGGCGACAAGGTGACACATAATGGCAAGTGCTTCGTAGCTAAAAACGGTCCGGGTGTATGGGAAAGCCCTGTTCAATCGAATTGGTTCTGGGATGAAATCAGTTGTAATTGATAGTCTGAATACTGAGGAAGTGACTTAAGTTACGAGTTCAGTAGTACGACCATAGTGATATAAATAATCAAAAGCCGAAAGTTTCTACTTTCGGCTTTTTTTCGTTTCGAACTTGGCTATCTAAGAAGGTCGACTGGTCTATTGGGCTATGTTGAAGCGCATTTAAAGACTAATTACCCAGTTAGAGGATAAAGTTCTGTACAAATGCTTTTTGTGAATTTATATTCAAATTTAATTTATATTTATTCTTTTTATTTTAGGGTTAAGGTGTACCTATGGAACAGACAGATATCACGTCACTCATCCCCATTGTGATTACTTTGGTGTTGTCGTTGGCGACAAGGAATGTGGTGATAGGCCTTTTTGCTGGCGTGCTAAGTGGCGTTGCGATGCTTACTGGTATGTTTAGCGAACTTAACCCGCTTGATACGTTTGGTACCATGGTTAAAGGTTACCTAGTCCCTCAACTTACCGACAGCTATAACGCTGGTGTGATCATGCTGTTGGTGTTCATCGGAGGCTTTGTTGCTCTGATGGAGAAATCGGGTGGTGGTGTTGCGTTTGCAAAACGTGTTACTCAGTGGGTAAGCAACAAATGCCAAGCTCAAATCTCAGCATGGTTTGGTGGAATCGTTATATTTTTCTCAGACTTAGGCACCCCTTTAATTGTTGGCCCTGTTTTTCGTCCTCTTTTCGATAAACTAAAACTCTCAAGACAGAAGCTAGCATTCATCATTGATTCAACCTCATCGCCAGTTGCTATCCTTATTCCTTTTATTGGATGGGGCGTTTACATCATGAGCCTGATCCAGAAAGAATTTACTGCGTTGAGCGTTAACATGTCTGACTGGGATGCTTTCATCGGTGCGATTCCTTTTCAGTTCTACGCATTCCTCGCGATCTTCATCGTGCCTTTGGTGTCAGTCAAAGATTTAGATTTTGGACCAATGGCGAAAGCGGAGCGTGATTGCCAAGCGGGAATCGATGCTGGCGTGAATAGCGACTCACTGAATCCGTTCTCGCATAAAAATGCAAAGGCATCATTTGTTTGGGCTCCGTTGTTAGTGATGCTGGTGGTGTTGTGTACCATGTTAGTTCCACAAGGCTTCCCATTTCAAAAGGTTGCAGGTTCTTCATTCAGAGCGGCTTTATCATCGGCTTATTTCTTTGCCGCGATTACCTTGATCTCGCTAATGGCTTACTACGGTGTAAGAAAGCTGTCTGATGGTGTTTCTGTGTACTTAAAAGGCATGGGAAATATGATGCCAGTAGCGATCATCTTGGTATTGGCTTGGGCGTTAAGCACCGTCGGTAAAGAGCTAGGTGCAGCCGCTTATATTGCCGAGCAAGCACAGAGCGGTTTTCCTTATTGGCTCGTGCCTGCGGTCGCTTTTTTGTTGTCGGCGATTATTTCATTCGCAACGGGATCGTCGTGGGGAACCTTCGCGATAATGATGCCATTGGTTATTCCAACCGCGATTGCGATTGATGCACCGCTACTCGTCGCAATTGGCGCAGTGTTGTCTGGTGGCTTGTTCGGTGATCACTGCTCACCGATCTCTGAAACCACGATTCTTTCTTCTACAGGGGCAGGGTGTGATCAGTTTGAGCACTTTAAAACTCAACTTCCTTACGCATTGATGAACGGCTCTATCGCTTTGGTCAGCTTTGTCGTGGCAGGATTCACGGGCAGTTCATTGGTGGTTTTAGGTGCGCTTGTTGCTCAACTCGTGATTGTGACTTTGTTAGCGAAACGCGATGCAAGTAAGCATGCTCAATCAGAAATTCAATCTCAAGCGTCTGAATCCAAAGCACAACAAGTGTAATTTAAGATTACAGAAGAGGTCGAGATTCCAGTTATCTCGTCCCTCGATTCTGGAATGACGATTTAATCAATAGATCCGAGATGCGAGATGCGAGTAAACGAGTAACGAAAAGCTCGTTCTCTGTTGTTCTTAATCTCACTTATTCGCACCTAAGTAAGCCTCGTCATTCCCTACAGTGAGGAACGAACGTGATAGGGAATCTCTTGAGTGCTCTCGGTGTTTATATCGAAGGGAGATTCCAGATACCTCGTCCCTCAATTCTGGAATGACGATTCAATCAAGAGATGCTCTTCGTATCTCTCATCTCGGTTACTCGTATCTAAGTAAACCCTCATTCCCTACAGCGAGGCACGAGCGCGATAGGGAATCTGCTTATTGATAGTTTCTGTGAATTGATTTGCATTATTATGAAACTAATTTTCCATGTGATCATTTCGACAATCTTAGTTTGCGTTAACTTGATTATCCTTTTTGTCGGTTTATAGATTAAAATTTTCTTACAAATTTTATCGATTTTTTTTAATCAACCACTTTAATAAGGTAAATTCGCAATGTCGACCAAACTAGCTAACCCAGCGCCACTAGGCTTAATGGGTTTCGGTATGACCACTATTCTTCTTAATATCCACAACGCAGGTTTCTTCCCAATGGATTCAATGATCCTTGCGATGGGTATTTTTTACGGTGGTTTGAGCCAAGTTATCGTGGGCACAATGTGTTTCAAACGTGGTGACACGTTCGGTACAACTGCGTTTACTTCTTACGGCCTATTCTGGTTGTCTTTGGTTGGTTTGATTGTAATGCCTTACATGGGCCTACCAGCAAGCCCTGCAGCATTCATGGGTTGGTACCTACTGTTATGGGGCATCTTCACAGGCTTCATGTTCATCGGTTCTCTATGCTACCCAGTAGCGAAGCAGGTAGTATTCGGTTCACTAACTATCTTGTTCTTCCTACTTGCAGCTCATAATTTCACTGGCAGCTCACTGATCGGCACTATCGCTGGTTTTGAAGGTATCTTCTGTGGCGCTTCAGCTATCTACTTTGCAATGGCACAAGTAATCAACAACGAATACGGCCGCACAGTACTGCCTATCGGTGAGAAGAAAGCACCTCAAATGGCAACACAAGAAATCGCTGCTTAATACTCTAACTCGGGAACAGTTAGTTTGTTATAAGCCGTTTATTTGTTATGAATAAAACAAAAGGGGTTAGCCGAAATGGCTAACCCCTTTTTTATGCGTTATTAATAGCGCGAGTTAAATCGAACTACTTATTAAAGCAATCTATTTGTTAAGGCAATCTTACGATGAAGGTTGCTCTACAGGTTTAGTGTCTGCAGCTTCTGCTTCAGGAGATTTACCTGTTTTACGTTTGTACTTCTCTTCCCAGTAAGTAGCACCTTTGATGCCTAGTTTTACAGGGTTGAATGTGTACTCAGTTACGCCTTGTTTCTGTTGCTCTTCATAATCAGCAAGTGCTTTAAGCGCTGGCTTAGACATGAAGAAGATGATCAGAATACCTACGATGTTTAACCATGCCATCAAGCCAACACCAACATCACCCATTGCCCATGCAAGGTTTGCTGTTTTGACTGTGCCATAGAAAACTGCAGTGATAAGAACAAGCTTAAGTACGAACATCATGCCAGGGATCTTGATGGTACGACGTAGGTAAGCAATATTCGTTTCTGCGATGTAGTAGTAAGCAAGAATCGTTGTAAATGCGAAGAAGAACAGAGCAAATGCGATGAATGGCTTACCAATGCCTGGTAGCGCACTTTCAATAGCAAGCTGTGTAAATACAGGACCATTTGCACCAATGTTTGCTGCTAGGTTCTGTACAAGGAAGACACCTTCAGCGCCGCCGTGAACGTTGTAAGCACCAGTGATGATGATCATGAACGCTGTAGCTGAACATACTAGAAGTGTATCGATGTAGATAGAGAACGCTTGTACCAAACCTTGCTGAGCTGGGTGATCGACATTTGCCGCCGCTGCCGCGTGAGGACCAGTACCTTGACCCGCTTCGTTTGAGTAAACACCACGCTTAACACCCCAACCAATTGCAGCACCAAAGCCCGCCATAGGTGTGAATGCATCGCCAATAATCATTCCGAAAACAGCTGGCACTTGGCCTATGTTTAGCAAGATGATAACGAACGCAATAATGATGTAAGCCAATGCCATGAATGGAACAACGATTTGAGTGAAGTTCGCAATACGTTTAACACCACCAAAGATGATGAAAGCAAGGATGATAGCAACAACAGTACCAGTAAAAATTTTAGCGAAACTGAATGTACCGATAGCTGTTTCAATCATGTCGCCTGAGCCAAATGCAGCTTCTACAGCATTACCAATACTGTTTGACTGAACACCTGGAAGCAAAATACCACATGCAAAAATAGTCGCGATAGCGAAGATCCATGCGTACCATTTTTGCCCCATCGCTTTTTCGATGTAGTAAGCCGGACCACCACGGAACTGGCCTTCGTCTTCTTCTTTGTAGATTTGCGCTAGCGTAGATTCTGCGTAAGCAGTCGCGGCGCCAAAGAAAGCTACAACCCACATCCAAAATACTGCACCTGGGCCACCGAAACCGATAGCGGCAGCAACACCAGCAATGTTACCTGTACCGACACGGCCAGATAGCGAAACGGCTAGAGCTTGGAAAGACGAGATGCCTTTTGATGAGCTTTTACCCGATAGTAGCAAGCGCCACATTTCAAAGAAGTGACGGATTTGAACAAATCGAGTCATGATGGAGTAGAACAAACCTGCACCTAAACATAGGTAGATAAGTACTGGACTCCAGATTATTCCATTCAAAAAATCAACGAATGACTGCATGAGTATTTTCCCTGTTAGTTTTGCTTATGATTGTTTTTCGAACAACACAATACTTCACTTGTAACCCAAGTGTTAAATTATTTAACTGCGCATTAGGATTACTGTGACATAAAGCAAGTTACAGAGGGTGTTTGTTAACGCTTAGTGCTAATTCAATAATCGTTCCATTTAGCTTCATATGCAATCAATTGTATTTTTAGGTGTTTGGCTGAGTGAATAAATAGTGATTAATACAAAAAGGGAAATTTGAGGCGTAAAGAAGAAGGAAAATTGAGAAAAACAGCGGTGAACACCGCTTAGCATGAATGGCTATTATGTGAATGGTTGGGTGGAGTAAGCTAGAACATATCACCGACATTGAGTCCATGGGCAGGCCTAAGTGGCTGCATTCTTAAGGATGTGATTATGGCTGTTTTGATCTTTATCAAAGGGGAAGTCGCGAATTTGGTCACAACTTCAAACAACCTTGAATCCTTGTTTCAGCAATTCTTTAGTGAACTCAGACTGAGTATTTGGCTCCCCGTGTATCAAATGTACTTCTTTGGGGGGAACGGAAATTCCTGTTATAAATCTGTTGAGATCCTCTTTATCTGCATGAGCAGAGTAGCCAGACATGCCATGAATTTGAGCATTGACCTCAACCAGTTTGTTATCAATTGAAACCTGTTTTTCGCCTTGTTGGAGTTCACGCCCAAGCGTTCCGTGTGCTTGGTATCCCGCTAAAATCACATCGGTTTGTTTGTCGGGAAGCAAAGCCGATAAGTAGTTCATTATTCTGCCGCCCTGACACATTCCAGAGGCTGCGACCACAATCGCGGGTTCGCCGGTCGAACGTAGGCGATTGACGATTTTCTTGTGCATTCGATGTCCATCAACCGTAATGCATTGCTCAAATGCAAGTGGGTGACGTTTCAGTTCTAGGCGTTGCTTTGCCTCTTGCCCCCATAACTCTTTAAAGCGTCGGTATGAACGCGTCACTTTCTCTGCCATAGGAGAATCGAGGATGATAGGGATATCGGCGCTCAGTCGATGCTCAAAGATCAGGTTTTCAATATCAAACAACAGTTCTTGTGTTCTGCCGATACTAAATGCCGGGATCAGGATTACACCACCATCAAGTAGCGAACGATCTATGATGGTTTTGAGGCGCTCTGCTCGTGTCGCAATATCGTCGTGCGTGCTAGTGCCATAAGTGGATTCAATAAATAGGTAATCGGCTTGTTGTGGTGATTTTGGATCGGGTAGCAGTGGAGTGTTACTTGGGCCCAAGTCGCCAGAAAAGACCACCACCTCTTGGTTGGGTAACTTTATCTCTATATAGGCCGAACCTAAGATATGTCCTGCAGGTTGAAAGCGAGCATACAGAGTATTTAGCCTATGATGATCCTTTCCGTTGTTTTGCTGTTTATAGACAATCGGAAACCAACCCCCATAAGGCTTAGGAGCAATTAACGAATGAATTTTTTTAAGGATGAGTTTGGATTGTTTATGACTGAGCCCTTGCAGTTTTAGTCCGTCTTCAATCATTAAAGGGGCAAGTTCAGCCGTCGCCTGAGTGCAATAAATCGGTTGGTTAAAGCCACTCGCGAGCAACCAAGGTAACCGTCCGATGTGGTCAATGTGAGTATGGGTAAGCAGCAGAGCATTTAGGTGAGAGGTTTCAAATTCAATATCAAGTGGACGTGCGTCTGCACCTTGAGACTCTTTACCTTGAAACAAGCCACAATCGATGAGCACCGATTGGCCTGAATCTCTTAATTCGTGACAAGATCCTGTGACGGTATATTTGCCACCATGGTGAATCATTTCCATCGTTTACTCCCATTGCTTTTACAGCCGTTAGTCCCTGTTTGTATTTTGAGGATAAGCGCCAGCAAGTAAAACAAGAGCAATGAGAGTTGCGATCGTTGAGTGTCTTTTTAAGTAATTGAGCAATGACTCAGTGGGTTCGTTGCGAGTTAGTTCGTAGAAGAACGGTCTGAATCCAGTTCTGGGTTTTGTTGCGTCTCTAAACGAGCCACTTCGGCATCTAACTGTGCTATTTTTTGTGCCATGAGCGCCTGACAGCGATTCGCTAACTCTCTTGCGTCGCTGAGCTTGTATCCAGACACATCGATAGGCTCAAGCATCTCGGTGATCACAATGCCATTGTTAACTCGGTTGAGGTTAATCTTATTGTGCGTGGTGCTGGTACACATCGGGGTGATAGGCACACCGGCTTCAATCGCCATTCGGAAAGCGCCAGTTTTGAAAGGCAGTAGTCCACGCCCTTTACTGCGCGTTCCTTCAGGATAAACCCAAACAGACAGATCTCTCTGATGAATCGCTTCCGCCACTTGCTTGATGGTATCGCGTGCTTTGGACTTATCTTCACGGTTAATCATGATGTTACCAGTGATCCAATACAGCAGGCCAAAGAAAGGTACATACAGCAAATCGCGCTTGCCTAAAGAAACGGTACGAGGCCTTAGCATCCCAGGGTCAGTCACAAAGTCTAATATGCTTTGGTGGTTAGAGATGTAGACGCTTTTTTCTGACGTCGGCGCATTGTCTAGGCCGCGCTGCACCAGTTTTACACCGACGATCTTTTGTAGCTGATTGAACCAACGGCAGAAAACGTACACATGCTTAGGGTTCTTGGGGCTAAACAAGCAGTAAACAAAAGCACAGAGGGTGGTGAAAATAATAAACACCGTAGCCAAAATAATGCGAAGAACAGCAAGCACAATTCACTCCTTACTCACCGCAAGATTGCAGTGATTAAATAGTTTTAGATGCTTGAAGTTTTCACTCTATTTAACCGAATTGCAACAATTAACTGTGATAGAGGATAATTTTTAGATCTTTATATAAAACAATGACTAACAAAGTGTGTTTGACACGGTTATCGAGCTTACACGTGTTCACCGGTAGGGAGGTATGTTCACCAATACTGTTTATTTGGATCCGACTTTTCTACCCATTCAGGATCTTGTCGCGACTCTAAGTAGAGCTGTAGGCCGTTATAAGACATGAAAGCCGCTGGGCCACCAAGATGCTCGAAATAGTCAAAATAATCATCTTCAAGTGCGCAAAGGTGAGCTAAATCTTTAACGTTATTCATCATTGCCCATTGAATAGCGAAAGCCGGAGCTGTCGAACCTGAAATGCTGACCTCTTCGACGTTTGGGTTGAACAGTGAATTGGCTTGTTCAAGCAGTATCTTTTCTTGCTCAGACTCTTGCTGCAAAATCTCTTCGATGATCTCCGAGCGCTTGGTATTGGAGACATTCTTGTTTAGTTTGGCGATTCGCAACGCGTAGCTAAAACGGTCTGATGAAACGATGTCGACAAGCTGCGATAACAGTTCTTTATCCACCCCTGCAGCTTTGGTGAAGTAGTCGATACACGAATTGATTGAAGCATAACGAGTACCGTCGAATTCAAAGCCACTGGTTTCGTCGTAGACCTCGATTACAATGTCATCAACCGACAAAGACCAGCCTTTATAGTCGATTCGCTGCTTGGCTATTTGATACATATTCCAAGCGCTGCGCCCAAACCCGCCAAGTGTCGATCCAGAGAAATCTGAATCAATAAGCTCTTGTTCCGTCCAATTTTCACCAATCCCTAAGTGCTTTGCGTACTTATCGATGAGTGCGTGCTTTATCTGATCGCGCACAGCCCAAATTGAAGTCAGATCTTTTGCATACCTAACACTTGCGCACTCCTTGCAAGCAGGCAGTGCAATCGGTGAATAGTCTATCTTGGCAATAGCTTGTGCAGTCTTAGGGAATTCAACAACCTCATTGGAAGGTTCACCACAAAACCAACAGGTGTGGCGTAGGTTGAATGGGATGTCTATGTACGAGTATGTGGTCATTAGTCTTTTATCGGCTGGGTGCTTGAGGTTGGTTTAATTATCAAAACAATTATCCCTGTTCGGGCTTGTCCTTGCACGCTGTTATTGGATGTTCTGACTATATTTAACCAACGACAATAATAAAATCAACGCAATTCGGAGGCTATGTATGTTGTTTATTCTCGCTTTACTCTGCATATTCTTATTGGGGTATCTCGCTCAAACTACAGGCCTTTGCATGGTTCGGGGAGTTAAAGAGGCGACAAGCGGATCACCAATGTTGATTGTCGCGATTGTGTTTAGTGGCTCATTGGCTTGGGTGTTTATGGCATTAGGATCGGCAGTGGAAGGACGAGCTTTATCTTCTGCGTTTTGGCCGAGTCTGTTTTCATTGTTCGGCGGTTTTTTATTTGGTATCGGAGCTGCGATTAATAGTGGCTGCGGGGTATCGACGGTGAGTCGTTTAGCGCGTGGCGAAGTGGTTATGTTGGCGACCATATTAGGATGGTTCGTTGCTTGGTTGTTGTTTGCTCCAGTGTTGCCTACGGAGTTAAAAGGATCTCGGTTGGTATTATCTGATTTTTCCCGATATGCATTCCTTGGGATCATTTCGTTCATTATTGTGGTGAGTTGCTACTTTATGAATGCGGTAAATCGCAAGTTATGGTTCTCAATGTTGGGTATTGGGTTAATGGCAGGCTTTGTATTCCTGTATGAACCGCACTGGACGCCAAGTGGTTTATTGAAATCTATGGGTACTTCACTCTGGCATGGTAGGGCTGAAGATTGGCCAAGCAGCGAGCGCTTTATATTGATGATCTCGCTGTTAGTTGGAATGGTCAGTGCCGCGTTGTTTACTGGGTCTTTTTCTTTGAGGTTGAGTCCGATACGTCGATTAAGTAAACACTTGGTTGCGGGTGTGCTTATGGGCTTTGGAGCAGTAATGGCTGGTGGCGGGAACGATACTCAGCTTTTAGTCGCGATGCCGGTTCTGTCGTTGGCGGGTGTTTTTTCTGTGTTGAGTATCATTGTGGGTATATATACCGGAGTTAAGTTGATTCAAAGCCGATAGTTAGGGACAGTACGTAAATAACATGGGCATGTAATTTGAGAAAACAATGAAATACATCGGAATTGATGGCTGTAAGACCGGGTGGATCGCTTGGATTGTCTCTCACAATGAGATACCTACGTTCAAAGTAGTAAATACGCTCGATGAGTTGGTTGATGAGCTGACGGGATCAACAACGTTAATCGATATGCCTATTGGTTTTAGTGATTCACTGACTCCAGATAGATTATGCGATAAAGCAGCAAGACGTTTTCTCACCAGCAAGCGTGGTTCTTCCGTGTTTCCTGTACCGTGCCGCGAGGCGGTTTACCAAGCCGATTATATTTCGGCGTGTAGTGCCAATGTGGAGCAACTGAGTAAGAAGTTCTCTAAGCAAACTTGGGGGATTGTTCCTAAAATCCGAGAGTTGGATAAACTTATCGATGATCACCCAAACTTATCGATCAGAGAGTCTCACCCTGAGGTGGTGTTCGCTGCCTTGAAAGGCGAGCCGCTAACCTTCTCAAAACGAGCACAAGAAGGCAAAGAAGAAAGGCTTTCTATTATTCAGCAACTCGCCCCTCGCTGGAGTGACTGCTTGTCGTTAGCAATTTCAAATACCAAGCGCAAAGACGTCGCGATAGATGATATCTATGATGCTTTTGTACTGATGTCGATCGCCTATAACGCTCCGCAATTATCGACCTTACCTGAGCCTTCTGATATTGGTGGAGAAGCCGATGTCGACCAGAACGGACGAGTTCGAGAGATTGTCTATTGGAACAAAACGCGCTAACAAAGCGTGCGTTTAGCTTTGTTTAATGTGTTATTTTCCAACTCCTGCTACTTTTCACTCTTACTATTTTTGAGTCTTTGATATGAAACGTTTTATTGTCGGCTGGCTGGCCACTGTGCTCAGTACTGTGAGTAACGCCCAAGTTGCCCCTATATCTCAATGGCAATGTGACATGATGAAAAAGAACAATGTCTTGAGTCATGGTGCGCCTGTTGGTTGTGAGCGACTATCCAAAGTGGATTTCGATTTCATTAATTTCAACGGGGAAACGCAACAGGGCAATATAATCGTGCTTGATGTTGTTGCGCCTTCCGTTGAACGAATTTTTTCAGAGCTCAAACAACGCAATTTCCCTCTTCATTCCGCTCGCCTAATGCGTGAATTTAACGGTGACGATAACGCCTCAATGGACGCGAACAACAGCAGTGCCTTTAACGCTCGTCCTATTACAGGCGGAGGAGGTTGGTCGAAACATGCCTATGGTGTGGCGATAGACATCAACCCAGTTCAAAACCCTTTCTTAGAGTTCGATAGCAGCGGAACCATCACGGTAAAGCCATCGCAATCGGCTACCCGCTATGTGAACCGTACTCGCTTTCGTGCGCGTGATGAAATTGAACGCAGTGGCATGGCAGAAGATGTGGTTGAGCTTTTTGCCCATCACGGATTTATGATCTGGGGAGGGGATTGGAATAGCCCAATCGATACTCAGCATTTTGAGGTTGGCTCAAGAAAGTTCGTCAATCAACTGCTCTCTAAACCACAACCTGAAGCCAAAGTGTTATTTGAGCGTTACGTCGAATCTTATCGCCAATGTTTTAATCAGAATAAAGGCGAGGGCGCAGAAAAAGCTCGTGCTATCTGTGCAAAGAAAACAGTCGGTACTTTTTAGTGCTATGTTTATCTAGAACCGTTTGTGTTTTAGCAAGTTAAACTCGCTTCAGGTGTGTTTTGAATAGCTAAGGTCAGCGCTTGTCGTTGGCCTTTTTTATATTTGTTTCTCCAATATCACATCGACTATTGAACAGGTTATTGGGTATCCATTAGTCAATAACTGATGAAGTAATGCGGCGCAAAGTCATCGGTTTGTCATTGAAAAAGTCATAACGTAAACGTTATGTGAGAACCATTGCTGGTGGGGGAACTCTTTGCCGAATCGCCAGTATTATTAGTGAACTGATCATAACGGACCAACTAATGAAAAAGATACCTTTGGCTCTAACTCTTTTAAGCACTCTACTTTTTTCACAATATTCTTTGGCTACAGACACTTCACACACTACTCAAAACCCGACTTACGAAATCGATGGTAAGGCGGTACTAGGCCGTACAGAGAATGTGTACCTCTCTAGCGTTCAAGGGCTTAAAGACGTTCCTTTCATTGGCAAAATCGACACTGGTGCAGAAACGACCTCTATGCATGCCGAAGACATTCATGTGAAGAGCTCGAATGCCGATTACAAAAATCTTAAAGACAAAGAGTTGATGGCGGCGTTAACCGAAGATCTGTTGAACAATAGCGATGTTGATTACGATGATTGGGAAGGCAGCACCTTTGCGAAATATGAAGCGGTTGTGTCTTTCAAGGTTCAAAACCCACGTACGGGTGACATGGTATTAATCGAAGCGCCTTTAGAGCGTGTCAGCATGATACGCAGCCGCACCAGCAGCACGCCTTTACTTCGTCCTACGGTTAAGATGTCGCTGACCATTGCTGATCAAGAATTAAAAACAGACGTTAATCTGACCGACAGAAGTCACTTCTCTGCGCCAGTGCTGATCGGCAAAACCTTTCTTGCTGATAACGCCTTAGTCTTTGCTGGCTACGACTATTTGCAAGAGCAAGAAAACGCGACGGTTGTTGGACGTAAAGAGGTGGTGTCTATTTCGGGCATGGCGATGAACGCGACCTTCTCTTTAAAGAATCGCTACAGCATTTTGCATGCAAAAGACATCGATATAGATAAGAAGAACAGTGAAGTGACGTTTGATATGTTCGACAACGATGGCAAGCAGAAAGAGATGACACTGCCATTAGTTCGTATGTTAAGCGTGAGTGGTAAGAAAAGACCTTTGGTGTATGTGCCGGTTCAACTCGATGAAAATACAACTAAAGACGTTCTGGTGTACCTACGTGAGCGCTCGAGTAGTGAGTCGCAGTTGAGATTTGGAACCAGCACAGCCAGTGAGCTCTTCATGATTGATACCAATGCAGAAAATATTCTTTCTGAAGGTTCAGAGAGCTTTAGTGATGTAGCTAAAAAGAGTGAACCTTTGGTTATTTCTCCAGAAGAGGACATCACCCTTGATGACTTCCCGCTAAAGGCCGTTGCTTCTTTCACTGTCAACACGCCTTTGTTGAAGGTCGACAGTTTTGAAATGACAGGTAAAGGCAAAGACGCATCCGTTGAATTTTACCTTACGGATGTAAACGGTGAGAAGCAGAAGGTGACCAAGCAAATTATTAAGAAGCTTAAAGTCGGTGATGATACTCGTCCGGTAGTGAGTGGTGAGTTTGCGGTCTCTGGTAAAGTTCGTCAGCAAGACTTCGCGATTGATGTATTGGATAGCAACGAAAAAGAGGCCTACTTCATTCTAGGCAAGAAGATGGCGAAAGAAGGCGTGTACGTGAACACGCGTTCTGACTACCTATTGAAAGCGGAACCTCTGTTTAAAGTAGGGCACATTGAAGTCGTTGAAGTGAATGGCATGACATTCCCTGCCAAGCTAGACACAGGTGCCGATGTGAGCTCAATGAATGCCGTCAACATCAAACGATTCAAGAAAGATGGCCAAGACATGGTGAGCTTCACTTATCAAAACAACCAAGGCGATAAGCAAGATTTCACTAAGCCAGTGATTGATGTAATGCGCATTAAAGCCAAAAAAGGCGAGAAGGTGAACATTCGTCCTGTGGTCGAAATGAACGTTAAGTTAGGCGATTTAGAGAAGAAGGTGAGAGTGAACCTTCAAGATCGCTCACGCTTTGAATACAGCATGATCCTAGGTAAGAACTTCCTAAAGCATGGCGCGGTAGTCAGCAGTGATGAAGATTACTTGCTGGGCGAGATGGAGTAACACCTAAACTTATCTAAGTTCGTAATAGAATCGTTCTAAACAGCCACACATTTCAGCAATGGGATGTGTGGCTTTTTGTTGAGTATCTGTTTTTGAAGTTGATGTACTAGCAATTAAGTCACTGCTCTCTATCAACTTCTGTATCTTAAGATAAAAAAAAGGGCCAACTCTTTCGAGTTGGCCCTTTCCAAACGTTTGGTGGAGCTGGCGGGAGTTGAACCCTCTCGCCTTGCAAGTCGTTGATTTAATTGATTTAGGTTGCTTGTGTTTATCAATGAAATTCAATTAGTACCTTATCTTAGTACCATTTTTGCATGGCTTCAAGCTACCTCGGTTCAGTTCCTCATTTGGGAGTTGAACCGAGGTTTGAGTTTTACATTAGAGCCATCTTTTTCTTTTGTTGCTTGGCAACACGTGCTGCCATCATAAGTTGAAACTTTTCCGTTTTCTCGATCCTTTCAATCAAGGTGCGTCGATAAGCGGGTATTTTCCCTGAGTTTTCGGCTTTACCATCAAGGAAGAGCTTTATCATTGAGTCAGTTGCTTTAATCCAGTTTTCGAAATCCATGTTTTGTGCCACATTTGGCTAAGGTGTTCACGCTGTTGGCGACCGTATTCGCGTCTTTCCGCTTCTGAATGTAAGTGCCACTTTCCGTTGTAGTAAGGCATATTTAAATAATTTCGGTTTTAATTTTATTTATATTTTCTTTTTGTGCGGGTGAGGTACTTTTGGTTTTTAGTTCCTCATATGCTTTCAGTAACCTATTTTCCTGTCGCTTCAATTGCCTTTCATCACGCGCTTCTTTTGCTTTTAACCACTTATCAAACTGTGTTTGCATCTTCTCAATTAGTTTTTCAATCTCTAATGCTTCGGTCGCTTTTTGATGTTGATATTGCCAAGTTGATAGCCGACGTCCTTTCTCTCTTTCAATTGGATCATAGCTTCGGCAATCAATACCAACATGTTTAAGAACGGATTGATTAAAAGCCAGTTTGATAATTTTGGTCGCTTTCTTTTGTTGAAGTTCTTTCAACACTCGATTACCCACAACCTTACCAATAATTAAATGCACATGATCGCCACTGCCTTTGGTGTCCGTCTGAGCTTGTTGATGCAGTACGGCTCGAATTTGTTGTCTGTATTGAGCGAACTCAGATTTATTTAGTTTGCAGAGCTTCGTCAGCGCGAAACAGCAATCTTTTACGATGGACTGCCATTGGGCAGTGGTAGGTCTGTAGCCCTTTGGTAACGTAAGACAATACTCCATCGCATAGCTTGATAGTGGGCGACCGCCTTTGCGGTTATAGAGGTGCTGGTTGAGTCTGAATTGCTCACCAGCAAGTGCAATGCGGTTGGAGGTTTCTGCGCAACCAAAAATAGAGATGAGAGTTTCACTGTGCTTGTGGTTTGCGTGTGTTTTATTTAGTAGATAGCGCTCGCGCATCATGACACCGTCTGATGCATGTCGCACAGGTTGAGTGGTAACAGTCCAGTTTTTAATCATGAGATATGTTTTCTATAAACATAGAAAATTATTTTTGCAGATTCAAACAACCTCGAATTATCCGTTGATGTCGATAGGTGGTTCCAGATAGGACAACCGCTGCGCTGCTCGTTATCCACTGGTGAGATGGGAGCGCCCCTCTCAACTCCCCCTAATAGGTTTCGAGTATATTTGCAGCTAACAATTATAATTATTACTCTTTAAATAAACGTTATGGCTGAACATATTCCAACCAAAAAACTTTTTTGGTATTGCTACGAACTTGAGAAATATGAAAAGACGACACTTGAGCAACAGGTGATAAAAAAAGCAAAGCAAGCTGGCTTTATTACTAATGCTGAATCTGCTGACAATCTCTCTAAGCTTGCATGGATAAAGAAAATGACTAAACATGCTGAAGATGCTTTCAAGTTGGAAGATG
Source organism: Vibrio bathopelagicus (assembly GCF_014879975.1). Lineage (NCBI taxonomy): Bacteria > Pseudomonadati > Pseudomonadota > Gammaproteobacteria > Vibrionales > Vibrionaceae > Vibrio > Vibrio bathopelagicus. The sequence goes on from NZ_CP062500.1 coordinate 729,290, forward strand.
TGGCAGAAGGAGAGCCGCTTGGGGTTTCGATTGATAACTTTAAACAACTTGTTGAGCGTAGAGATAAGCGAGTGAGCGATGTTCTAGAGCTGCTTGCTAAGTATATTTTGGATGCTTCGCCAGCATACAAGAATTGATGTGATTGCGTTCCTTTAGAGCACCTAAATTGGTGCTCTTTTATATTCCTCAAAATTTAGTTCAGTGTTTAACCGGATTAATGTACAAGTGGGTTAGTCTGAACTGAATCTGTCAGAGCTGACATAATGATGTAACCGATCTTACAGATTGCTCTATCACGCTTATGCCCCATTCCAATTTAGAGTTAATACCTATCACAGCCCTGATGATGTACGTTTGACTAAAATTTCATAATAAACCAATATGCCCTTGATTGAGTAATGTAAGATTGTTTTGGGTTTACTGGTTACTCAGTAACCGTTCGTATCACACATTATGTAATTAAAGCTAATGTACTTAGGCCGATAGGGGTAATAGGTGGGGGCCTGACAAGCCTCATGATGATTGTTGGCTCTGTAGTCCTTTTGTTGTTTGTGTTGCGTTACGTAAGTATTAGATTGGTTCCATCGGATCAAGACAGCATTAAGGAGGTATCTATGGATAAAACATTAAAAGCTCGTACTCGTATTTTTTTAAGCTCGGTTTTTGAAAGTATATGGGCTACAGGAGTCGGGGTCATTGCAGGACACCTATCCGCCTAAGTACATTATTTATAACAGTGCGCATTAATTGCCCCCGTACTGTGCTTAGCGTTATAAATCGCAGTATTTTGAAGGTTTTTGAATATGTCGACTTTAGAATTAAGTAAAACGGCAATGTATCACGGAGAGTTTACTGACCGTAAACAAGAGTTCTCTGACGCATGCGAATGGTTATCCCAAGAGATGGGCTTCCCTTACAAGAGCACTAGGATGGGCGACTACGAGCGGTTGCTAAAAACGTTTGTTAATCCCGGAGCTAAAGCTCCTACTGATCGCGACCTGATTGATGATTTTTATAACTTCATGCAAGCAGCGACCGAGGCGTGCCAGATAATCCGTTTATGGAATACTTTTAAAGATGGTAAGCACGAAGGTTTAAAAGATCGTATTAAGCATGTTATGTCAGGTAAGAGCATACGTGCCGAAGCAATCAAAAAGAACAGTAAGGGGCAAAATGATGACCCTGCACGAGACTTTGCGTTTGAGCTGAATATTGCGTCTAGGTTTATTAAGGGTGGCTATGAAGTTGACTTAACAGATGATTGCGATGTGGTTGTTATTATTGGTAAAGACAAACTGTACGTAGAGTGCAAACGTATAAAATCTATGAAAAAATTAGCGCCTCGTATTAAAGAAGCATCAAATCAGATTGATACACGCATTGGCACAAATCGTAAAAATAAGTATGGCATGATAGCGTTGGATGTGACTGACTTACTTTTGCCTGAGGGTACTGTGACAGCAACTAGCGATGTGCGTTTGTATGATATGGAAATACAAAAAGCAATTACAGACTTCACTAAAGAACAGCAAGATGTATCAGCAAAAAACGCAGGTCGTAACGTAGCAGGAACTCTATTTGAATTTAGTTCAAGCGCATTCTTTTCTCATGAAGAAGAGGAACCTGCATTGGGCTTTGGACGTGCTGCATGTATGTATAGGCAGGCTAGCCAAAATAAAAAGTCGTTGGCTCTAGTTTCTGGCTTTATGAACAAAATTGCCAACCAAAATCTATAGAGTCCAGATTTATAATGCGACGTTACTGAGCTACAGTCCTAAATCGACCCAGCCCCATTTCTACTTAGTGCTTTACCATTCATATCCTGTTAATGGGGTTTTGCCTTACTAAAACGAATCGAGGCAAAAGGAAAGACCTGACCCTATCGATGGTTGCTAGTGTCGCTCTTAGCTGCCTTACGCCAACCATAGGTCAGGGACTCGTGTAACGACAGTTGCCTCGCTGCCGCAGTTCCCCTCACTTTTTCTGCTAGCTTTAGTGCTTCTGCTTTAAATTCAGGGGAGTGGATAATACGTTTCTTCTTGCTTGTCATGGTTCACCTCGTTAGTGATTGTACTCACTGAACTCGGTGTCCAAAACTGCTGGTGTAGATCACCCTTCTCTTCATTATTCAATGTTGCCTGCAAGCTCAACTACTCTCGTGTAATCATCCCAAAACCAGTATTTAGGTGTGCCATCGCGAGGTTCATACACATAAGTTCGTAGTGAATTTAGTAAACTACTTTCGACATTGGCTAATGCGGAGTTAATTGTATCGTTGTTCCTTGTGTAGCGATAAACATCTTCTGGATACATCGGCTCCATCTGAAAAACTTGCCTACGCCATCTATCTTCAGTTTCTTTATACAGCTTAGAACTGGATTCTAGGAACAGGTCAAATAGCTTTTTGTTGACGACTTTACCGCTGTTTTGGTGGTAGTCAGATAAAGTGACGACATTACATCCGATGAAGTTATTCCTTTGGTTATTGTCTTGTTTTCGGTTTTTGTATTCATCTGCATTTCTATCAAACTCTACAAGAGCAATAAGTAGGGTAAAAGTGTTAATCACTTGTTGTTTAGGTGAGTTGTTTGCGGTTCTGAGGCATGCAAAAAACTTGGCTGTGAGTTGGTCTACGGATCTTACGTCGAGGTTGTAAGCCTTAGCTACAAGTTCAATGTGCACATGAATGTCGACGTCAATACCATTTAAACTCGGGATCAAAATTAGATTCGCCAAGCTATCTCTCTTCTCATTTAAACCCATTGCGTTGAGGTAATGCTTTAGATCTGGCATAGGTAACTGTGCCTTCCGGTGGAAGAAGCGTTTGAGGTACTTTTCAGAATCGAAATCATCGCCATAAACAGCCTTGATTGAGCAGCATAACTGTTCAGTATCGGTAGCTATGATGAAAACAAAGTGCTTAGTATCAAAGAAGTGTTTAATCACCTCTAGCATTTCAATAGCGTAATCAGGTCTGCATCTATCAAGCTCATCTACTAAAACAACAATCGGCAGCTCTTGGCCATGGTTTTGTTTGAGAACTTCAGCGAGTAGAGATAGCTTTGTTCTTATTTCTTTTATTGCGTCAATTTGTTCCGTGTATCCTTTTTGGATTGAAGAGATGTAGTCAGCGTCAGTCTTTTCAAATAGTGTCTTAACAGCTTCAATACCAGTTGCACTGTCATCTAATAGTTTCTTGGACACATAACCGCTTGCAGCTATTGCTGTACCTTTAATGAACTTACCTAGTAATGATTTGACTGCATCGAAGTCAGAACCAGTAATGGCTGAATATTTTTCTAGCTGGGAAAGTAGCTCACTACTTACAACAGTCAGTGGCTCTTTCGTGAAGTCGCTTTCCCAAGCGTCAATGTAGATTGTTGGGTGGCTTTGGTTGTTTAACAGGGTGTATAAGCGCTTAAGGAACTGTGTTTTACCGCTCCCCCAAGCTCCATTCAGGTTTAGTACGAAGCCTTCATTTTCTTCTGTAATGTAATCTGCAATGAACTGACCATAGTCATTACGGTTTAAGCGGCAGTTTTCGAAAGTGAACTCTTCGAGCCAATTGTGGTGCTTGATTTGTGTTTCTGGCATTTAAAATAACCCTAGCTAAATCAGTGATGTAATCAAATAAGAGTAACACGGCTGAGATCGTAAAGATGAAAGCTAATTAACAGTATTATGGGAGGATTAGAGTTCTAAAATAAGCATTTAGTGTAGTATTCAATTGTTTGAGCAATATATACCAATAATAGGCTAGGCAAATGAACCCAAGAATCATTGAGTTTCACCTTAAATACAATCCTAATAGGAAGAACCCTGCTGAAGTGTTTCATGCAATGGGAGACTTTATCTCTACCTATCAGGAAATGGGGCAGTTAATCACTCAATCGATTGGCTATGAGGCTGATTTTGAATTGGAGATGAAAGAGGTAGTGCATGGTTCTATCTTGGCTCGTTTGATGATTTGGGTGGATGAATGGACTCAACCTAATTCGTTGCTTCGTGAGTTAACTGGTGAGTTTACTGAGAAAGAACAGGTTAGTGAGGTGTTAGCTAGAGAGAAAGAGCGTCTGATTGTCGAAGCTACTACTTGTGGTCATCACAATAAGGTTAGGTTAGAGCCTTACTTTGATGAGCGTGAGGTTGCTATGACTATGGATAAATGGTCTGAAGCCAACAAAAAGCTAATGCCTGATGAAAAGCTGACTATTAGTGAAGAACATGAAGATCGTAACAATGTCGTTCCTTTCGATCCCAACTTTCGTTTTACTGGGGACTTGAAGCAAATGTATTCAAGTCTAAAAGGTCGCCATGATGGACCAGAAGTCGTGAGAGTCTTTAGACCTTGTAATTTGGGGACAGCTAAATGGGAGTTTATCAGTGAGAAAACCGGTAAACGTTATAGTGCTGAAATCACTCACAAGGAATGGTTAGAACAGTACCAGAACAATGAAGTAAATCCTGGGGCTAAAGATTCGCTGTTAGTGCACTCGGAGTATGATGTTGTATCTATCGATGGGGAAGATAAGATTAGAAATGCGCAGATCAAAAAGGTCATAGATATTATTCGTTACACTGGAACTCAAAATGAACTGCCCGAATGATCTTAAATCGGCGCTCACATCCTATTCATTTATAGCGACGCCCTTCATTCTGCTGATAGTCGTCAAAGTCCTAACAGGTAAGTTCGAGGAGCTAATCCTAACTGGAGATTGGTCGATAGCTAGTGCAATGATTTACTCTAGTGCTGCATTTAATGTTAGGAGCGCAACAAGAGATTATAAGGGGAGGTTGAACGAAGTGGGCTTAGATGGCTTCATGGCTCGAACAATGATCATGTCTTCAGTCAGCGTTACTATCTATGTGTTAGCTCTTACTCAAGACCATAATTATTTGATAGGTGCTCTCCAAATAGCTCTATTTATCGTAGCGTCAATTGCACACATTAAATACAGTCGTTTGGCTTATTGCTTGAAGGGTTGCGATTAGTTTGACAAACAAAGCGTTTAGGAGAAGTTAGGTTAGCCACCGCAACCAATGGGGTCGCGTCTTGCGCTTTGCATAACAAAGTCTTCAATACCTGAGTTAATCCGTAATTTGCTAATTTAGGAAAGTCACTGACAAACTTTTGTCCAGAACCTTCACAACGAGCACTTTCTAACGAAACGGGTTTGATGCAATAAGAGAGGGTGACAGGTGACAGGTAACGTACATGTACATGTACGTCACCTGTCACCCTCTCTTACTATCTAATCAAACGCAGGTCAGAAAAACACTAACTACTCCACGGCGGTGATGATGTCGCTTCTGTTAGCTGTTTCTCCCTGTTGGTGAACAAAAACAAGATTCTTATCTAGCAGTGCTGTAAGAACACGTTTGAATTTTTGATTTGTCGTGTTTGCAGCTACACCTTCTTTGGGCGGGAAGCAGTGCTTACGCAAATCATCTCGTGTACAGCTCCCTCCAAAAACGTCACGAAGTGCTTTCAGAATAGGGTTATTATCGTCGTTGGTATCGCTTTTGTTGTTTTTGATCGTTGCTGGCGTCAACAATGCGAGTGAAGAGATTGGCTCGCCTTCTTCGCACGTAATACCTAAATCGATCGGCTTAAAATCAAAGACTAAGTCAGGTGCTTCCTCAGCATCTTTCATTTTTGTGTTGCTGAGTGTTGTCAATCCGGTCTTTGAGTCGTGGCTTACTTGAAACTCACAATCAATTGCAGCATTGAGAGAGGAGTGCCCACGACCACCTTTCGATACATCTTTGCCACTGTGGTGTATAGCAACTACAGAAGCACCCGTCGACATTTTAACCAAATCACAGCCACGAATAAATTTTCCCATCGCATCTCCACTATTTTCATCGCCACCGAAGTTTCGAGCGAGAGTATCAAGGACGATTAGTCCCACTTTTATATCATTATATTTTTCAAGCTCGTGAATAGCTTGAATTAGATTACTCTGTGCCGTTGTGTCTGACATCACAACTGCTTGCCCTAAGGTATATAGCTGTTCCACTTGCTGACCAGTTGCAATTTCCCATGCTTTAATACGTTTTGATATGCCAATTTGACCTTCCGCAGCAACATAAACAACGGCACTTTTGAGTGTGCGGTGATTATGCCACGATGAACCAGTTGCGATGGCACAACTGATATCAATAGCGATAAATGATTTACGAGAGCCAGGTTTTCCGTAGATAACCCCAACTGACTCTTTTGGAATGAAGTCAGTTAGTAGCCATGGTTGAATATTATCGAAGCCAATTGAACCGCGTGTGAATTCTAAGCTGCCATATGTAGAGACATTTTCTTTAATTTTTGTATATGTCATTTTATATATATCAATGGGTAAATTTAGGGTGAGCGAAATCGTTCACCCAAACATTTGGGTTAATAAAATCGTGTCTAGGACTGTGGTGGTGCCGCTTAAATAGCTGTCACGCTAAATTATAGGGGCGAATATGTGAGGTATGGCTTGCATCGATCATGTTGATGATAGGTGCCAAAATACGTGGGCTGTATTGCTCACCATACGTATCAAATGATTCAGAGTTGTGCTTTTGTCCAATGATGCTACTCACAAGCTCATTGGGGTGCTTGGTAATCTTTTCGGCATGTTCATGCCCGACTATATTTTCAACAAGGCTCTTGGTGACCAGTTTCTGCTTTAGTTCATTGATAAAACTACGTCGAAAAGAATGCCCATTGACGCCACGATCGAAGTCCACCCCAAGCTTTTCTCGGCGGCGAGCAAACCATTTTGATGCATTATGAGAATAGTAGCCATTCACCAGCGGTAGCTCTGGAAAAAGGCGAACATCAGTCCTTGAATTTACAAATTCAATAAAGCCCTTTGCTAGTATTTCATCATGCAGAGGTATCAATCTCATCTTCCCTGTCTTAACTGTTTGGTCATCAGCCCCTTCGCGAATCCAAATGCAATAAATGCCATCAGCAAGAACAACATCTGCTTTTCTGAGTTGGCATAGTTCGTTCATTCTTGCCCCTGTGTAACGCAATAGAATTGGCAACCAATAATAATAAGGATGTAGGTATTTATGGCTCATATAATCAGGCATTGAAAAAATGGCAAACAGTTGCTTGCTATTAAAAGGAAATACCGACTTACCTTTGGTACCGTTCTTTAGAGATAGCCTATAGAACACGTTATCAGCCACGTACCCACGCGACTTAGCCCAATTAAGAAAAGTAGACATTTTCTCTAAATGCCCTAATGCAGTCGCCAATGTGATGTACTGCTTCGGGTGTTTTAAGGATTCATTTTTTGCGATTAATTCAAATCCTTGAAATCCTTTCAGCTCAGGGTATTTATCTGGGTTCTTTGGTCGGTAGCAATATGCATTGGCGATTTGCTCAGCACCTTCCCGATCGAGTTCAGAGAGGTCAAGGAAGCCCATAAAGTGGAGAATCCGAGTAAGGATCTGACATGTTTGATGAACATTTTTTAGCTGACTTGGTTTTTTACACAGTTTGATGCTGCATTTCGTGTATTCAGCAAGAAGTTCAAAGCATGTTTTAGGCTTGACAGTCTTGTGGCTCTTTGGCGTTGGGCGCTCAAATGAAAGTGGAGTTGAACCCGAATTTGTAATCAAATTATGTGCATTAATAATTTGATTAGCAGTGTTACTAACAGGATTCATAGTTTTAAGAGACATTAATACCTCGTTTGTTTCTAACGTGTTTCGATAGAACTAATGTAAGGTGAACACCGATTTGTTGTATAGTTTCTCACGCCCGTTTTTTCTGTCATTTCTTGCTAAATTTGATGGTAATGCTATGTTTTTAAATGATTTATTTTTTTTGGTTTTTTTCGAAAAATGCACGAACTAGTCTATTCACGCTGACTTTTTAGTGCTTTTGACACAGGAGTGGTATCAATCATGTTGATGATCTCTTGAAGTTGATTCACATCTAACCCCTTTCCATATCGCGAATATGTGATGTTATTCTGGGCGTGTCCAAGCAACTCGCCAGCGACGATATGTGATACCTGATGGCGCTTGAATTGGGTAGCAACAGTGTGCCTGAATGAATGGAAATCGTGTCCTTTGTCGAATCCTAACTTGGTTTTGAAGCGTCCGAACCACTTTGATGCAGCGGAGCCAAAGCCATCTCTAGACTCTTTTAGTTCCGGAAATACTCGCTCATGCTGCACTGATTGCACAAATTCAATAAAGCCAAGGGTAAGCAGTTGAGCGTGGATTGGTACTATACGGCGGCTTGTTAAGTTCTTTAGTTTTTGTCCCTCAAACTTGTCATCGATTTGAATGACCCAGATGCCCTCAACTTGAAAAATGTCGGCTCTATAAAGCTGGCAAAGTTCGTTAAGTCTTGCTCCAGTGAAGTATGCCAGCAGTGGTAACCAAAAATAATAAGGGTGTTTGTGCTGGTGTTTAGTGCTAACGATGGCACTGAAAATTTTCTCAAGATCCGTGTCAGTGTAAGCACACTTGGCTTCGCTATCTTTACGTTGTTTACGAAAGCGAATCGCTTTAAATGGGTTGATGTCAGTGAATTCGTTCAAGTGGCACCACTCAAAGAAGCCTGACATTTTTTGGCAGTAGTCTTTGACGGATTCATCACTTAATGTCGGTAGCCCCAGATCTTTATTTAGCTTGATCGCGTCATGCCCCGATAGTCCGTTAAATTGTTTATGTTTTTTTAGATTGGTTGGATAGTTGCGTAGGAGAGAGGCGACCTCTTCAGCGTCAGAACGCCGAATGGCTTTTAAGTATGGTTTTCCAACGAGGTCGAGAACAATCTTGCACTTAGCTTCTAGCATCTTTACAGCTTTGGAGGAGATATGCTCAGTCTTGTACTTACAAAAGCGTTCTAGTGCCTTATAAGGTGATATTGCTTTGATTGGTGCTGCTTTTGCAGTCGAGATAGGTGAGATTAGCTGTTTCTCAATTGAAACTGCTGATGTTGGTGTCATCATCGTTTTACGGAGTTCAACTTCAAGCTCTAGGGCTTTTATCGTTGCTTCCGCTTTGTCTGATGTTTTGAGTGAGCGTTTAATCTCACGACGTTCACCAAATAGGTGACGATGGTGCGGAGGAACTTGGTAACGAAATTGCCAAGTTCCTGACTTTGAGATGTTTAGATAGCGCATGTTTTAGTACCAAATGTTAGTACAAACAGCCTAAATCCAAGTGTTAAATATACAAAAAGGGTGACAAATCAAAGACTTGTCACCCTTTCCAAACGTTTGGTGGAGCTGGCGGGAGTTGAACCCGCGTCCAAAAATCATTCATCATTGGTACTACATGCTTAGTCGATCTTTAATTTCACCAGCAACCTGCGAACCGACACGCTAGTTAAAGGCTAACCTGAATTGTTATTCGCGCTTTTCCTCTCAGGTGGGAGAATCCGCGCTAGCTAGTTTGGGTTTGATCTCTTATTGGTCCCCGTCTTACGAGCGGAAGCTAGGGTAAGAGAGCTCTGAGCAGGTTATTAAGCTGCTAGTGCGTAGTTTTCGTCGTTTGCGACTATTTTTTTGCGGCTTTTAACGTGGCCAACCGCCCCACGGCATGCACCTCAGACTTCAAAATTCCTGTCGAATCCTAAATCAGCCCCAAGTGTTATTTGCATAGTACCAGAAAAGCTTTGCCTGTCTAGCACTGTGCGTTTAAGTGCTTAAAATTAACGCAAATTACTCTTCATAATTCGTGCTTTATCTCTCGCCCAATCTTTTTCTTTCATATCAGTACGTTTATCGTGCAGCTTTTTACCTTTCGCTACACCAACTTTAATCTTCGCCCAAGAGCGAGACCAGTAAAGTGCGGTTGCGACAAGTGTCATGCCTTCACGGTTAATACGACCGATAAGGTTGTCGAGCTCTTTTCTCGACATAAGTAGTTTACGAATACGTGTTGGGTTCGCCACGATATGAGTACTCGCTTGAGTTAGCGGAGTAATCGTCATACCACTGATGAATGCTTCGCCATCTCGGATGTAGACGTAGCTTTCTGCGATATTGGTTTTGCCTTCACGTAGGGATTTTACTTCCCAGCCTTGTAGCTCAAGCCCCGCTTCTATCTCATCATCGATGAAATATTCGTGGCGAGCTTTCTTATTAAGCGCAATGGTATTACTACCGGCTTTTGATTTTGATTTATTCTTTGCCATAATGGCCTCATTATACGGATTGCACCCTAGTTGGGGAATCCTTTTTATTTGCGCTCTGGCCCAATACAATTAAAATTGCAGTTTGTGTTAATGTAACGCTGTCTTTAACAGGAGTCTATATGCCAAAGGTTACTCGTTCAGCATTAGTGTCGTTTAGTGCCGACCAGATGTTCAGCTTGGTCAATGATGTTGCTCGTTATCATGAGTTTTTGCCAGGGTGTTCTGGTTCACGTGTGATCGAATCTTCAGATTCAACTATGGTGGCTTCGGTTGATGTCTCTAAAGCTGGTATCAGCAAAACATTTACCACATCGAACCGCTTAGCGGATGGTGCTGAGATCTTGATGGAACTGGTGGACGGTCCGTTCAAAAAGCTGCAGGGCGGTTGGTATTTTACTCCACTCGATGAGCAAGCGTGTAAGGTTGAGCTTAAGTTGGAGTTTGAATTCTCTAGCCGAATGATTGAAATGGCATTTGGTAAGGTTTTCAACGAGCTGACAAGCAATATGGTCAGTGCTTTTACTCAACGAGCGAAACAGGTTTACTAAGCCATGACTATTGAATCAGATATGATCCACGTAGAAGTTGTGTTTGCGCTTCCGCACGAGCAGCGTGTGTTTACCTTGGTGGTGAACAAGAACGCGACCGTTGAAGAGATCATCGCACAGTCTGGTGTTTTGGAATTGTATCCAGAAATCGATTTAGCGAAAAACAAGGTTGGCGTATTCAGCCGCAACGTTAAGTTAGATGCGACGGTTCGTGATAAAGACCGTATCGAAATCTATCGAGCACTGTTAGCTGACCCAAAAGAGATTCGCCGTAAGCGTGCTGAGCAAGCGAAAGCAGCAGCTGCTAAATCGTAACGCTAAACAAGTTTGACTAAGAAGAGAGCTCGCTATATTGGCGAGCTTTTTTGTGCCTGTTGGTTAGACAACGCACCTAATTTGTTAGCAGATATTAAAAAGCCTGCTCATGAGCAGGCTTTTGCGATTCTTGCTTGTTGCTTGTTGCTTGTTGCTTGTTGCTTCTTGCTTGAGAGCCTTGCTGACTGGAAAGCTTTGTTGGTTGAAAGCTAGCGAAGGCTTTCGAAGAACTCATCACTGGCTTCAAAATCACCGTTGATCGTTACTAGAGTGCCAGTGGCATCAAAGTTAACGACTAGATTTTTCTGAATAGGGTCTTCATGGCCTTTTTGGTGGTGGTAAATGTAATACCACGTATCTGGGTAGCCGTTTTCGATAAGCATTGGTGAGCCCATAACGTAACGAACTTGTGTTTTTGTCATGCCAAACTTGAGCTGATCGACAGCTTCTTGTTCAACATAGTTACCCTGATTGATGTCAATTCGATAAACCAACTTCTCTAATAGAGAGCAACCGGTCAACATTGTTAGTGCAAGTGGAACTGCAACTAACCACTTTTTAATTCGCATAGTTTGAGATCTTTCTTCGCTAAAATACTGCCTGATAATAAACAAGCTCCAGCAAGAAGTAAAAAGCTCCTTGCGCTTTGAGCTTGTTATGACTGGCAATTTTGAATTAAGTTGCAAAATTGCCAAGAATTTTCGGTAAATTATCAGAAAGTTGCTGAATATGTAACCTAAGCTGCGATTAATAACTCTTTTGCGTTGGCCAGTGTCGACTCGGTAATCTGGCTGCCACCAAGTAGTCGAGCAAGCTCTGAAATGCGTTGTTGCTCATCCAAGGTATGCATTTGGGTCTCTGTTTTACCGGATTTAGTGTTCTTAGCAACGAAGAGTTGTTGGTGCCCACAACCTGCCACTTGAGGTAAGTGAGTCACACACATCACTTGGGTTGATTCACCCAGTGTACGTAGCATTTTTCCGACAACTGCAGCCGTTGGGCCACTGATACCCACATCGACTTCATCGAAAATCAGGCTTGGTGTATCCACTTTTTGCGCCGTGATTACCTGAATCGCTAGTGAGATTCGTGATAACTCACCACCAGAGGCCACTTTCGCAATGGGCTGCATTGGTTGACCTGGGTTCGTCGAAACAATGAAGGTCACGTTATCCATGCCCAATGGAGAAGGGTGCGTGTTGGTGTTGTTCACTTCAATGGCAAACTGCGCTTTTTCCATGCTCAGTTCGTGCATGCTTTGCGTGATCAGCTTGTTGAGCTCTTTTGCGTAACGAGTTCGAGATTTATGAAGCTTCTCTGACTTGGCAACGAATGATTGGTATTGGTTTTCTACCTCGTTTGCTAATTCTTCCAACTTTTCATCAGAGCAATCCAGCGCTTCAACTTGTTGTAATAAGTCTTGATGGTGCTTATAAAGCTCTTCAGGTAACACGTGGTGTTTACGAGACATCGACATCACTTTCGAGAAGCGTTCTTCAACGTAAGCCATACGACCTGGATCAACATCAATGCAGTCTAGGTATGTTCTTAATTCGTTGTTGGTCTCTTCAATCTGAATAATGGCTTCAGAGAGTAAGTTCGGTAATTCCGCTAATCTTTCATCAAGCTCAGCTAACTGAATTAAGGAGTTATTGGCCGATTGCAGAATACCAAGCGCATTAACTTCTTCGCCTTCATAAATAAGCTCGATAGCTTGTTGGCAGGTTGAGGCCAGTTCTCCGCTATTGGAGAGGCGCTTATGCTCTTGTTCGAGGTCTTCATATTCTTCCTCCCCAATAGACAGCTCATTTAACTCTTTAATTTGGTATTCAAGAAGTTGTTTTTGAGCTTGGTTTTGCTGACTGTTTTCACGTAACTCTTTTAAGTGGTTATCGGCTTGTCGCCAGGCTTGGTAAGCATTACGTGTCGATTTCAACAGGTTCAAGTGGCCTGCGTATTGATCAAGCATGGCCATTTGGTAATCGCTTTTCATTAACTGATGGTGCGCGTGTTGACCATGAATGTTGATCAACAGCTGCCCAAGCGATTTCAATTGTGAAAGAGGGACAGGACTGCCGTTGATGAATGCGCGAGAGCGACCTTCTTTAGAGATGGTTCTGCGTAGGATGCATTCACCGCCATCAAGCAGTTCATTGTCTTCTAACCAGCGGGTAGCATGCAGATTGTTCTCAAGTAAAAAAGCAGCACTGACTTCGGTTTTCTCTTCACCTTGTCTTACCATTCCTGCATCTGATCTTCCCCCAAGACATAAGCCTAAGGCATCGATCGCGATAGATTTACCCGCCCCCGTTTCACCGGTGATTGTTGTCATGCCTTTAGAGAGTTCTAGCTGTAAAGACTTAACAATAGCGAAATTATTAACACTTAAATGAGCCAGCATTTTTATTTACCTGTATAACTGAACAATACTGTATATAAGCTCAGTATATACTGTTTCTTTATACAGTAAAGTCGACAGGTGAAATTTTTTTGTGACCGCTCTCAGAATTGAGGTTGTCTGTAGATTACTGAAAGCAATATAGATTCCCAACTCAGTCGTTTCTCCCTCTTGGGAATGACGGTGTCTTGAGGATTGCTAGTAGTCGTCATTCCCTACGGCGACGGAGGAGTCTGAGAGGGAATCTGCTTTTGTTAGCTAATTCTTATTTAGTGCTCTTCGTGATTTTTGTTTTGGTAGTTTTAAGAGCTCAATATCAAGGGGGAAGAATGAAGCAACCTGCAATTTATATTCTAGCTAATCGTTCGAATTCAGTTTTGTACATAGGCGTTACTGGGAACCTCAAGCAAAGGACCTGGCAGCATAAAGCCGGAGATTTAGAGGGTTTTACTAAGAAGTACAATGTTGACAAGTTAGTCTATTTTGAAGTTTTCGAAGACTTTAGAGCAGCGATTGAGAGAGAAAAACAGCTAAAGAAATGGAATCGTTCATGGAAGGAAATATTGATTAGTGAGCTGAACCCTAGTCGACGTGATCTCTACGACGAAATATTATGAGATTTCCAATTCAGTCATTCCCTACGGCGACGAAGGAGTGTGATAGAGAATCTGCTTTTGTAGTTTGTTTCCGTGTCAGAGATTCCAGATAACTCGTTCCTCGTTTCTGGAATGACGTTTGTTTTTGAAGCTTGGTGTTCGCTGTCGTCATTCCCTACAGCGACGAAGGAGCGTGATAGGGAATCTTTTAGGCAATAAAAAAGGCTGACAAATATCGTCAGCCTTTTTTATTTCGGTTATTACTAGAGTCGCTTTTCTCTTAGAACAGCTTACTCGACCAGCCTAGTTTGTTACGTAGAACATGGTAGTAGTTGTAGTCTTTAGGGTGGATCAGCTTGAGCACGTTAGGGCTTTGATAAATGTGGATCTCATCACCAGGAGAAACAGGTAGCGAGATTTGACCATCGCAGCTAACTTCTTGGGTTCCACGGTTATCTGGCGATACGATAAGCTTGATTCGACGCTTTCCATCCACCACCAGTGGTCGGCTTGAAAGGGTGTGCGGGAACATTGGCACTAATGAAATTGCATTTAGGCTTGATGACAGAATAGGGCCGCCGCCAGAAAGCGAGTAGGCCGTTGAACCTGTCGGTGTTGAGACTATCAAGCCATCAGAACGCTGTGAAAAGGCGAAGCTGTCATCGATATACACTTCAAACTCGATCATGTGCGCAACTTGACCTGGGTGAAGTACGGCTTCATTGAGTGCCGCGTTGTGGCTTTTTATTTGGCCGTGACGATGTATCTCTGTTTCGAGTAGGAATCGCTCTTCTTCCATAAACTCACCTTTAAGTACATCGGTGAGTGAGGTTTGGAAGTTTTCAGGGTTCAGGTCTGTCAGAAAACCTAAATTGCCTCGGTTAACACCGATGACTGAAATATCGAAACGCGACAAAATACGAGCGGCACCCAGCATATTGCCGTCGCCACCGACAACAATGGCGAGATCAGCACGTTTTCCTAGTTCAATTAGGCTAGAAAAATGTTCTTTAGGGATATCGTCTAAAATAGTGGCGAGCCTGTCATCAACAAACACTTGATAACCCTCAGCACTTAACCACTGATAGAGCTCTCTATGAGTCTGAATTGCTTGCTGATCTCGAGGTTTACCAATAATGGCGATGACTTCAAATGGCTTTTTCATAACGTTTCCAAACGAATTAGGCTTGAATCAAAATTCTTCATCCCCATAATAAAGGCAAGTTGAACGTCTATGCGAGTGTTTTATATCAATTTGGGGTGCAAACACACCTGTCACTTGCATTGAAAACGAATTCTGGAGAGATCATGAGCAACGAAGAAAACAAAGTAACGGAAGAAGAGCTAGATCAAATCATTGCTGAAGCTGAGAAAGTTGAAGAAGCTGAGCTAAATGAAGAGTCTGTTGATGAGCAAGAAGCAAAAATCGCTCAACTAGAAGCTGCACTGCTTTCTAGCGAATCTAAAGTGAAAGAGCAGCAAGATTCTGTACTACGCGCTAAAGCTGAAGTTGAGAATATGCGTCGTCGTACTGAGCAAGAAGTGGATAAAGCACGTAAATACGCGCTAAACAAATTCGCTGAAGGCCTACTACCCGTTATCGATAACCTAGAGCGTGCAGTACAAGCTGCAGATGCTGAGAACGAAGCGGTTAAGCCGATTCTTGAAGGCGTTGAGCTAACTCACAAAACGTTCGTAGACACAGTGGCTAAATTTGGTCTTACAGAGATCAACCCTGAAGGTGAAGCATTCAACCCTGAATACCACCAAGCAATGTCTATTCAAGAAAGCCCAGACCACGAGTCAAACACTGTGATGTTTGTTATGCAGAAAGGCTACGAGCTTAACGGCCGTGTTATTCGCCCTGCAATGGTAATGGTTGCTAAGTAATTGAGTTGCCGTTTGCTGAGCAGTTGATTGTTGCAATTGTGAAGTAAGAAAGTAGCGGCGACAAAATAATTCACTGGTTAACGTGAAATGAAAAGAGAGGCATATGCCTCTCTTTTTTATGCCTGTAACTTGAGAGTCCTCGTAAATAGTCATCAAAATCGCATTAAGAATGTCGTTCTTTTTATTTTATCCAGATCAACGATTTAGAGTTTTATGTTATGAAACTGGTTGTTAATTAAGAAATGTTCCGATGTCACACTTGTAATGTTTTTGTAAATAAATGCTTTTAATTGTTATCTTTGTATGTAAAATCCACTGCGATATAGCGATTTTAGTCGCATATATAACTATAAAAGTACAAAATTTAAACACAACAAACTGGAGAAGAACGATGGATAAATCGCTCTCAAGTAAGATTTTTGTAGGCTTGTTTGCTGGCCTAATTATTGGTACTGCTATTCAGTACCTATTCAGCGGCATTGCTATTTTCGATACGTACCTACTCGGCGCTGCTGAAGGTGCTGGTGGTATGTTCGTATCACTTATCAAGTTGCTTGTAGTACCTCTTGTATACGTATCTATTGTTTGCGGTATCGTTGAGCTAAAAGATATTCGTTCATTTGGTCGTCTTGGTGGTAAAACCTTTGGTCTTTACATTATTAACACCATCATTGCGATTTCAGCAGCTCTAACGATTGGTCTTATTTTCCAACCGGGTGCTGGTGCGAATCTAGCTGGTACAGTTTCTGAGACAATTGCGCTTACAACAACTGAAACGCCAGATATCTTCTCTCTTGTTGTTAACATCGTTCCTAGCAACCCTGTAGAAGCATTTGCAAGTGGCGATATGCTACAAATCATCTTCATGGCTATTCTGACTGGTCTTGCTATCCAAGCTCTTGATTCTCGTGGTGGCCCAGCTATCAAGACGTTCAAGATGGCTAACGAAATCATGATGAAGCTTATCGGCCTAGTAATGAGCCTTGCGCCATACGGTGTATTTGCTCTGATGATTCAACTAGGTGCAACACTTGATGCAAACACGCTAATGTCAGTTGCTGGCTATGTAGCGCTTGTTGTGGCAATGCTTGTGTTCTGGATCTTCTTCTTCTACCCAATGATGGTTGGTTCATTCACTGGTATTTCTCCAAAGCAGTTCCTACGCGCAACTCGTGAGCAAGTTCTATTCTCACTATCGACTGCAAGTTCGAACGCGACGATTCCAGTAACAATGCGTACTCTTACTGACAAGCTGAACGTATCTAAGTCAGTAGCAGGTTTCGGTGTACCACTAGGTGCAACAATGAACATGTCTGGTGTATCTATCTACATCGCACTAGCAACTATGTTCGTAGCAAACGCATTTGGTCAGCCAATCAACACTGCTGACATCTTCACTCTAGGTCTAACTATCTTGCTACTGTCTATCGGTGCTGGTGGTGTTCCTGGTGGTGGTGTGGTTATGGTTGGTGTTCTATTGCATCAACTAGGTTTGCCACCAGAAGGTCTAGCGATTGTTGCTGCTGTTGACCGTATCTGTGACATGTTCTGTACTTCTTCTAACGTTGTTGGTGATACTGCGGTTAACACAATCGTAGCGAAATCTGAAAATGAAATCGGCGTTGAAGCTAACGAAGAAGCTGAGCTAAAGAAAGCAGAAGCATAATCAGAGACTTTTCCTCTATAGATGAAATCTAAGTGGAAAACCTGAATAGATAAACGGAGCCCAAGTGGCTCCGTTTTTTATTGGGGGAGGAGAACACTTTATCTGCTTTAGCTGAGAGTGAATGGCTTTGTGAGGGAAATCTGTCTGACTAGCCTTCTTACAGATACAGATACAGATACAGATACAGATACAGATACAGATACAGATACAGATACAGAACTTTGCTATAGCAACGGGTAATCGAAAGTTGATAAACCCAGTTATGGGGCTTATATGGAGGTAATGATATGTATTCGTGTCTAATCATTCCTTTTATTAAAATAAATGTGAAAAAATCCAGTATCCCCCTTGAAAAGGCTTCGTGAGCCCTTATCTATGGTGCATACGAAAGCAAATTACATTTGCACTTAAATTTGTGTATTAGGGTTGAATCCCTGATTACTACCCCCCACATAGTGGGTATAGCAAAAAACTAAATAGAATTTATTCGGAGAAAGCCTGATGGGTCGAATCATTGGTATTGATTTAGGTACTACTAACTCTTGTGTTGCTGTTCTTGACGGTGACAAACCACGCGTATTAGAAAATGCTGAAGGCGAACGCACAACAGCATCGGTAATCGCATACACTGAAGGCGAGACGCTAGTTGGTCAACCGGCGAAACGTCAAGCAGTTACTAACCCTCAAAACACGCTATACGCGATTAAGCGTCTAATCGGTCGTCGTTTTGAAGATGAAGAAGTTCAACGCGATATCGAAATCATGCCTTTTAACATTGTTAAAGCTGATAACGGTGATGCATGGGTTGAAGCGCAAGGCCAAAAAATGGCTGCTCCTCAAGTATCTGCTGAAGTTCTTAAGAAAATGAAGAAAACAGCTGAAGACTTCCTAGGCGAAGAAGTAACTGGCGCAGTAGTAACTGTTCCTGCTTACTTCAACGATGCTCAACGTCAAGCAACGAAAGATGCTGGCCGTATCGCTGGTCTAGATGTTAAACGTATCATCAACGAACCTACTGCTGCTGCTCTGGCTTACGGCCTAGACAAGCAAGGTGGTGATCGCACTATCGCTGTATATGACCTTGGTGGTGGTACATTCGATATCTCTATCATCGAAATCGATGAAGTAGAAGGCGAGAAAACTTTCGAAGTTCTTTCAACTAACGGTGATACTCACCTTGGTGGTGAAGATTTCGATAACCGCATGATCAACTACCTAGTAGATGAGTTTAAGAAAGAGCAAGGTATCGACCTTAAAGCTGATCCACTAGCAATGCAGCGTGTTAAAGAAGCAGCAGAAAAAGCGAAAATCGAGCTTTCTTCTACTACTCAAACTGACGTAAACCTACCTTACGTTACTGCTGATGCGACTGGTCCTAAGCACATGAACATCAAAGTGACTCGTGCGAAGCTTGAGTCTCTAGTTGAAGACCTAGTTCAACGTTCTCTTGAGCCACTAAAAGTTGCTCTAGCAGATGCAGACCTATCTGTAGGCGAAATCACTGACGTTATCCTAGTTGGTGGTCAGACTCGTATGCCTATGGTTCAAGCTAAAGTAACTGAATTCTTCGGTAAAGAGCCACGTAAAGACGTGAACCCTGACGAAGCTGTTGCAATGGGTGCTGCTGTTCAAGGTGGTGTTCTAGCTGGTGAAGTTAAAGATGTTCTTCTTCTAGACGTTACTCCTCTATCTTTCGGTATCGAAACGATGGGCGGCGTAATGACTAAGCTTATCGAGAAAAACACAACTATCCCTACTAAAGCGGATCAAGTGTTCTCTACAGCTGAAGACAACCAAAGCGCAGTAACTATCCACGTTCTTCAAGGTGAGCGTAAGCAAGCGACTTACAACAAGTCTCTTGGTCAGTTCAACCTAGAAGGTATCCAACCAGCACCACGTGGCATGCCACAAGTTGAAGTAACATTCGACCTAGATGCTGATGGTATCCTGAACGTATCTGCTAAAGATAAAGCGACAGGTAAAGAGCAGAAGATCACTATCCAAGCATCAGGCGGTTTGTCTGAGGAAGAGATCGAAGCAATGGTTCAAGAAGCAGAAGCTAACAAAGAAGCTGACAAGAAGTTCGAAGAGCTAGTAACTGCACGTAACCAAGCTGACCAAATGATTCACGGCACTAAGAAGCAAGTAGAAGAAGCTGGTGAAGCTCTACCTGCAGACGAGAAAGCTAAAATCGAAGCAGCTATCGAAGCTCTAGAATCAGTTAAGTCTGGTGACGACAAAGAAGCTATCGACGCTAAAGTTCAAGAACTTATGCAAGCAGCTCAAAAGCTAATGGAAATTGCTCAACAGAAAGCTCAAGCTGAACAAGCTGGTGCTGACGCTGGTGAACAACCTAAGCAAGACGACGATGTTGTTGATGCTGAGTTTGAAGAAGTTAAAGACGATAAAAAATAATTTCGTCGCAGAGTAGCCTGATTTCGTTGTCGGAAGTGCTCACCTACTAACGTAGACTCCGCGCTTCCTCCTAAAACTCAAGCTATCTGCTTAGAAATTTGTCTCGAAGACTTATTAATACGGGCGTCAGAGGTAACTCTCACGCCCGTAAATTTGTATTTAGACTTGTCGATCTAGATAATAGCTTTATTCGGTGTTCAGCCGGCAGAACTTTTATCTAGATTGATACACAGACTACTGAAGTGATCATTCGGTAGTAGCAATTATTTGGTGACCTAGAACATGTCAAAACGTGATTTTTACGAAGTATTAGGCGTAAGCCGCGATGCATCAGAGCGCGATATTAAAAAAGCGTACAAACGCTTAGCGATGAAATTCCACCCGGACCGTAATCAGGGTGATGACAGCGCAGCAGACAAATTTAAAGAAGTAAAAGTAGCGTACGAGATCCTAACCGATGCTCAAAAGAAAGCAGCTTACGACCAATACGGCCACGCAGCTTTTGAACAAGGTGGCATGGGTGGCGGCGGCGGTTACGGCGGCGGTGGCCAAGGTGACTTCGGCGATATCTTCGGTGATGTGTTTGGCGATATCTTTGGCGGCGGTCGTCGTGGCGGCGGTCAAGCGCGTGCACAACGTGGTTCTGATCTACGTTACAACATGGAGCTTTCTCTAGAAGAAGCTGTTCGTGGTGTTTCTAAAGAAATCGAAGTACCGACTCTTGTTGAGTGTGATACGTGTGACGGTAGCGGCGCTAAATCGGGTTCTTCTGCACAAACGTGTGGCACTTGTCATGGCCACGGCCAAGTACAAATGCGTCAAGGCTTCTTTGCAGTTCAACAAACTTGTCCTACTTGTAATGGTAAAGGCAAGATTATCAAAGACCCATGTAACTCATGTCATGGTCAAGGCCGTAAGCAGAAGACTAAGACGCTTAACGTTAAGATCCCTGCTGGTGTGGATACTGGTGATCGCATTCGTCTATCTGGCGAAGGTGAAGCGGGAGAGCAAGGCGCTCCGGCTGGTGACCTTTACGTACAAGTTCACGTAAAAGAGCACAACATCTTTGAGCGTGACGGCAACAACCTTTACTGCGAAGTGCCAGTTAGCTTCACAATGGCAGCGCTAGGCGGTGAAGTTGAAGTTCCTACACTGGATGGTCGTGTAAACCTTAAAGTACCTGAAGAGACACAAACGGGCCGTATGTTCCGTATGCGTGGCAAAGGCGTGAAAGGTGTTCGTGGCGGCGGTGTTGGTGACCTAATCGTTAAGCTAGTAGTTGAAACTCCTGTTAAGCTAAGCTCTCGTCAAAAACAACTTCTTCGTGATTTCGAAGAGACATGTTGTGGCGAAGCGGCGAGCAAGCATAAGCCAAAGTCTGAAGGTTTCTTCAGCGGCGTTAAAAACTTCTTCGATGACCTAACTAAGTAATCAGTGAACTGATTATCTAACTAGCTAATTAGGTTATTGATAGCTTAAGTTATTGATACTTTAATTTATTGATAACAGTAGAAAAGCCTGCTCATGTAGCAGGCTTTTTGTGTTTATAGATCAGAGAAAAAAGAAGACCTAAGAAGGAAGAAGATTAAAGAAGAAAGACCTAAGGTTTCGGGAGATAAGCTTTAGCGTTCTTTGGTACTTTATCTTGTCACTTCCAACACGCTTCGGGCTCCGAAACACCCGAATGGTGCAATTCCAACTTATCGGTAGTCGAGCCTAAACATTCATCATTTACCTGCTGCGAAAGCGGTTCAGCTTGAATTGAATAGGTGGTGCTACTGGCTGAAATCGCTAACGTGTATCGGCTGGTGTCGGTATCGCAAAACAAACATGTCCCTCCAGAAATAATACTATCAGCGGCCGACGCGTAGTTTCCCGTATACAGGGTCTCCATCTCTAATTGAATCTTGGTCATGTCGGCCATTGCAGTGACTCGATGCGCTTTAATTACATGGCTCGTATAACTTGGGTACGCAATTGCACCGAGTATCCCCACAACGGCAACAGCGAGCAATAATTCGATCAATGTCATCCCTCTAATACTTAAGTTGTTGTTGTTGCATATATTTCTTCGAATCATCGCGAGTAGTTTCCTTTCATATCTCTGCCTATTTTTCTCCGGTGGTAGCATCGGCGCAAGATTAAATACGGTTACGAACGGTATTACATAGGAAATTGGGAAATGACTCGCGGGTTTACTTTATTAGAGCTGTTAATCACGGTATCGGTGTTATCGATACTGATAGCCACGGCTGCCCCGAGTTTTAGTTCAGTAACGCAAACTGTGAAGATGCAGAGATTGGCTAGCGAGTTAAATGGTTTTCTTATTCAGGCTAAGTCAGAGTCAGTAAAAAGGAATCAAGATCTTTGGGTTCATTTCTCGATGGAAAAGAATGAAGTGCAATCAACTGGAGATTGGACTATTTGGTTAAAACCGACCGAAGACTTGTCAGGCGAAACCTTACTGCAGTTGTCGGGCGAACCCTTTCGTGACCTTTCTTTTTCTCATAACTACACCGGAGACCGAATCACTTTTGAGAGCGTTCGTGGAAGACCCTCTCGAGGGACTCTTTATCTAGCGCCTAATACGGTTTCAACCGATCGACTTTTGATCAAATTATCCAGCCCTCCAGGGCGAGTTAAGGTGTGCGGCGAGTCAAGTGCGCAGTATGGCTATGATGTGTGTTAAACCAATAGTGGCAGCGCCTCACAAGCAACTAGGTACATCACTGATTGAATTGATGGTGGCCTCTGTGATTGGCGTGTTCGCTATTTCGATTATTGGCAGTGTGTTTATTACGGGGCAGAGAATCGCAAAAGATAAAGGCATCGAGCTATTACTGCTACAAAATTTAACCAGCACCATGCAGGTGATGAAAGAGGATATCCAACGAGCAGGCTACGATAGCTCAAACGGCTACTCAATCAAGTTATCTGGCGCGAGTAACACCATCCAAGTGAGTGGCGGTGTGGCGGTGGGTTTTGTTTATTTCAGAGATGATCTAGCGACGGAAAAATACCGAAATATTGTTTATATCAAAGATGGTGCAGAGCTCAATATATGTGATGCAGGCAAAGATCTAGTCGAAGAGCTCATGACCTTTAATGAGGTAACCGACCAACGATGTTACTCGCTTTTTGACGAAAACATTATTGATGTTGATGAGTTCAACATTACGTCTCAGGTATTAGAGCAGAATTCGATTAAGAGCACGCTCACTAATATCAGCATTACAGCGTCAATTCCAACCGCAGGTGTTTCCAAATCGGTTTCGGTTTCCATTAAACAAAGGAACTGGCAATGATGATGTTTAGAAAGCAGCGTGGTGTGGTGACTTTATTGATTACGTCGGTGCTTTTAATTGGTACTTTAGTGGTGACGTTAGGCACGTACCGTAGTGTATTCCATCAAATTAAAGTAGCTCAAAATGAAGTGCAAGGAAGGCAAAACCACTGGCGTTCGGAAGGTGGTTTAGAGTGTACTTATTCCTATCTACGTGAGCTAGATAAAACCGTTTTAGATATCAAAGATGCGAGTGCTCGGCCTGCTGACTTTTCCGATTGGTGTTCTCCATATGACAGTGAACCCCAAATTGAGGTTTCAGACAGTGCGAGTTCCATTGCTTATATTATTGCATCTACAACTGATACACAGCTGCTGTCTAAAACCATTCGTGAGAGCTCTCAGTTAGGAAGTGGGGCGATTCAATCAACAGGGCCGATTGAGTTCATCGGTACATTGAGCCTAAAGCCTACAGTAAAAGAAGAACCGATCAGCGGTAATGAATATGAATGCGTTAGTGTTACTTTTGCCGACCTTTTTACCTACCAATACGATTCAACACATGGTGATTCAGGACAAACGCTAGGCTTAGAAGTGCTCGACCCAAGTGCCGACGGTCCGTTCTCTGGTTTTGATGGCGTGTGTGATAGCGAATATAAAACGGAGATCCCCAAAGGCAATTCAGGAAGTCGCTATTCAATCTATGCGCCAGATTCCTCTCAAGGAATGAATCCGCCTCCATTCAAAAAAGACTTTAACCCTGACCCTGAGATGAATCCGTTTTATACCTTTTTTGGTATCGCGAAAACGGATCAAAATATTGTCGACTTATCACAAGACACAGACCTTTTTAAGCACGTACAGATATTGAATGCGGCAGAGTGCGGTTCTGAAATCATGGACCATTTCACTCTAGGGCAAACCAAGGGATTGTGGGTTGAGGGAAATTGCCATATCAATTCAGCGGTTGCTGCCGCTAACAATCAATCTCAACTTCTGGTGATTCAAGATGGTGTGCTCGCGTTAAATGGTGCCATGACTTACAACGGTGTGATTTATCATTTGGTCGATTATCAAAAGAGCCATGTTAAAACTCGTATAGATGACTTCTGGGGAGCGCTTGTTACTCCCAATGTATTTGCACCTTTTATCAAAGACATCGATGACACTAGCGTCCTGAAAAAAAGTGTCGGGATTCAATTTGCTTCTGGTTTGCCTTCAGGTGGCCTTATCTTTGATTCACCACTTGGTGTGACGACGATTGTGGGGGATATGGACTTAGATTTCCGTTCAGAGTCGAATCCGAGTGATCCGCTTTCGATTTATCAATGGAAGCGAGGCTCATGGAATGACTTCTAAACAACAAGGCTTTAGTTTGATAGAGGTGCTTATCTCTTTTCTGCTCATTGGTGTTGCCTCGTTAGGGTTGGTTAAGCTGCAGGTCTACGCGGAACAAAAATCGGACTTTGCTCTCCACAGTGTGGAGGCTCTGCATTTCGCTGAAAGGCAGATGGAGTATTATCGGACTCGTGTCTCGGATGTGAGTGGGGCGGTCGGGCTAATTCCTTTTTCGGAACTTAACCAGGCGAACCATTGTCTCAACACAGCAAGCTCAGACCCCTTATCTGGTTTGTCAGGCTCTGCGTATGTGATGACTTGTGAGGTGTCCAATGCCAATGGTGCTTTGTCTGGCGCCTTAAAAAACATTACGGTCACAATTGCATGGCAAGATCGTATGAACCGAGCGCAAAACATTTACCTAGAGACAATGCTCTCCAAATACAGTGAGTTTGACTGATCCCTAAGCAAACGTTTACTGCATGCCAAGGCTCCTGCTACTCCTTTTACTGATAATTTTCACTCCTCGGACATTGTTTGCGTATAGGTTAAGTGGCTGTATATGGAATGGTGTTTTTTGTGTTTTTATATTGTTGCTGTTGTATGGTATTTTTGCAAAATATGTCTCCATTTATGGAAAATAAGGTGGAACCTTGTGCTTTTTAATGGCGACTTTAATAGAATATGTGCTGCACCAATAGGCCATGGTCCAAACTTATATTAGGCCTAAACAAACAACATCACATATGGAGTTACCATGAGTAACCAAGCCGTAAAAAAAGCACCATCGACTGAGAAGATCAGTGGGATGGACCGCTTTCTAAACTTCATTGAACGCGCCGGCAACAAAATTCCAGACCCAGCAATTCTGTTCTTCTGGGCTCTAGTTATCGTATGGGTAGCATCTGCACTTTTGTCGAATCTTTCATTCGACCTAATCAACCCTCAAACGGGTGCTGCTCTAGAAGTTAACAACCTACTTACTGGTGAAGCGCTTGCTAGCTTCCTAGCGAATATGGTAACAACATTCACAGGCTTCGCACCGTTAGGCATCGTACTTGTTGCTATGCTAGGTGTTGGCGTTGCTGACTCTTCAGGCTTCATTACGACTGGCCTTAAGAAGATGCTTAACTTCACGCCAGCTAAGCTACTAACGCCAATGCTGATCTTGGTTGCTATCGTGTCTCACACAGCAGCGGATGCAGGTTACGTTCTAGTAATTCCTCTTGGCGGTATCATCTT
This sequence comes from Vibrio bathopelagicus, assembly GCF_014879975.1. Taxonomy (NCBI): domain Bacteria; kingdom Pseudomonadati; phylum Pseudomonadota; class Gammaproteobacteria; order Vibrionales; family Vibrionaceae; genus Vibrio; species Vibrio bathopelagicus. Next base: position 755,134 of record NZ_CP062500.1, read on the forward strand.
CCACGCTGCGGGCCGTCACCCTCTAGCAGGTATTGCAGCAGCGTTTGCTGGTGTATCAGGTGGTTTCTCAGCGAACTTCATTCCTTCAGGTATTGATCCGCTACTAGCAGGTTTCACTCAAACAGCGGCAAACGTTCTTGACCCTGCATACGTGGTTAACCCTCTAGCGAACATCTTCTTTACTGGCCTATCTTCAGTTCTAATCGTTGCTATCGGTTGGTACGTAACAGAGAAGGTTATCGAGCCTCGTCTTGTTAACACTCCTGTTGATGAAGATGCAGAACAAGCACCTGATCTAGGTACCTTCACAGCGATTGAATCTAAAGCATTCAAATTTGCTGGTTGGGCAATGGTTGCAGGTATTGGTCTGCTTATCGCAGCTTTGGTTCCTGAAAACTCAGCACTTCGTTCGCCTGAAGGTGAACTAACGGCGTTCTCAGCACCAGTAATGAAGTCTATCGTTCCTTTGATCTTCATCCTGTTTATTATTCCGGGTATCGTCTACGGCCGTGTAGCGGGTACTTTCAAGAATAGTAATGATGTTATCAAAGCAATGTCTGAGACGATGGCAACGATGGGCGCATACATTGTAATGTCGTTCTTCTGTGCTCAGTTCCTATCTGCATTCGCTCAATCAAACATCGGTACTATGCTGGCACTTTACGGTGCTGAAGGCCTGAAAGCGATGGACCTTCCTGGTGAAGCAACGGTTGTTGGTATGATTCTACTAACGGCAGCAGTTAACCTTCTTGTAGGTTCAGCTTCAGCTAAGTGGGCACTGATTGGTCCTATCCTAGTTCCTATGCTAATGGTTGTGGGTATCTCTCCAGAGCTATCTCAAGCGGCTTACCGTGTAGGCGATTCTGTGTCTAATATCATCTCTCCACTGATGGTGTTCTTCCCACTGGTTGTTGTTTACTGTCAACGTTACGTTAAGTCGACAGGTATCGGTACTCTAGCTTCTCTAATGATGCCATTCTCGATTGCTATGCTAATCGGTTGGTCAATCTTCTTGCTAGCTTACTGGGCTCTTGGTATCCCACTAGGTATCCAAGCTCCTTACACTTACACAATGTAAGATAAGTAATAAAAGCAAAAGTCAGTAAGATAAAATCATCAAAGCTCGCACCGAAATGTGCGGGCTTTTTTTTGCTATCTTTTTCTACTTTTTTTTTATCCAAAACTTTTTATATTCAAAATAAAGGCACTCAGCTTATACTCCGGATTACGGCTAATTGTTGGCCGGTAAAATTAGGAAATCCAATCCACATGAAAATTCTGCTTTTAGTAGGGTTAATTGTTTTAAATGGTCTGTTTGCCATGTCAGAGATTGCACTGGTAGCAGCAAAGAATAGTCGGCTGAAACGCTTAGCCGAAAAACATCGCTCCGCTCAGGTTGCACTTGAGCTCAAAGAAAATCCAACCCGCTTCCTTTCAACCATTCAAATCGGTATTACGGTAATCGGCCTACTCAGCGGTATTGTGGGCGAGGCGACGCTATCTGCGCCACTGGCCATTCAACTTGAGCTTTGGGGATTCGACCCAACACAAGCGAATATCTTGTCTACTGCGGTAGTCGTTGTCGGTATTACTTACTTCGCGATTGTTGTGGGAGAGTTGGTGCCAAAACGCTTTGCTCAATCCCAAGCTGAAAACATCGCCGTGTTAGTCGCGCTGCCTATCTTCTGGTTATCTAAAATCGCGACGCCGTTTGTGTTTGCGTTGTCTGCTTCAACCGAAGGTATTCTCAAGTTAATGGGACGTGGTGGCGAAGAAGACAGTGTGACTGAAGATGATATTCATGCTCTCGTGAAAGAGGGCTCTGAATCTGGTGTGATAGAGCGTGGTGAGCAAGAGATGATTCGCAATATCTTGCAGCTTGATGATCGCCTTGTGAGCTCGTTGATGACGCCACGTCGAGACGTCGATTTTCTGGATATTGACCAACCCGTTGAGCACATATTCAAAAAATTACGATCGTCAAAGCACAGTGTGTTTCCATTGTGCCAAGATCACCTCAATAAAGTGGTTGGTACGGTGTCGGCCAAAGCCTTGCTGAATCAGGCGGGCAATTTAAGTATTCAAGTGATCATGGGGCTGTCTAAGTCTCCGATATATGTTCCTGAGTCTATGAAGGCGCTGCGTTTACTTAGCTACTTTAAAGAATCGGGTACAGAAATGGCATTCATTGTCGATGAATATGGCGATGTGCAAGGGCTGGTGACTCATTACGATATTCTTGAAGCGATTGCAGGTGAGCTATCTAATAACCCGAATGACCTATGGACAGAGCAAATTGAAGACGGGTTGCTGGTGGATGGTTTAATCCCTATCAGTGAGCTCAAGAACCGCTTAGAGCTGTCAGAGTTAGAAGGGGAAAGCGAAGGCTTCCAAACATTGAATGGCCTTGTCACTTGGCTAATTGGGCGTTTACCCGATACAGGGGAAGTCGTTCAATGTCAGCAATGGCAGTTTGAAATCACCTCGGTCGAGAACAACCGTATCGTGAGTGTTAAAGCGACAAAAATAGTCAATGAGCTAGGCGATGCTGTTAGTTAGATAAGCCGCTAGATATTTAACAAACAAGATCACGGTTATTGTTCATTATCACTAAGATTAGGTATGCTTCTCCGCATACCTTTTTTTGTTCTATCCTTTGTTTTCTGGAGTTCCCTTTGTCAGACCATCAATTCAGCCCTCAAGATGAAATCTTCATGCGACGCGCCATCGAGGTTGCTAAGCAAGCAGAGAAAGAGGGAGAGGTTCCCGTTGGTGCTGTGTTGGTAAAAGAGGGTGAGATTATTTCTGAAGGTTGGAACCGTTCGATTGGTAGCCACGATGCTACGGCACACGCAGAAATCGAAACCTTGCGTAAAGCTGGCCAAGCTTTGGAAAATTATCGCTTACTCGATACCACCTTATACGTCACGCTTGAACCGTGCCCTATGTGCGCAGGAGCCCTGTTACACAGCCGTGTAAAGCGCATTGTCTTTGGTGCCCCAGATCTAAAAGCAGGTGCGGCAGGGACGGTACTTAACTTGTTTGAAAGTCAGGCTTCTTATCATTACGCGGATGTTGAACATGGCTTATTAGAGCAAGAGTGTCGTGAACAATTGCAGGCGTTTTTCAAGCGTCGTCGAAAAGAGATCAAAGAGAAAAGAAAACAAGAGCGTTTACAAGAAGAGTTACGCTTAGCTGAAGAGCAGCAAGAAAACCGCACTCGGTCTAGATAGAGCGGTTATTTTTCCATAAGGTCGTATGTAGTAAGCACTCTTTTGTCCAAGAGTGCTATCGCAAGCTTATTCAACAATCATCTGCATGAAAGCTCGATTACGCCAAATGATCTTTTTCTTATTATTTGAAAGCATACGCTTGCGACGGTTAGCTGCAACGGTCTTATCTAGGCGTTTTGATTTCAATTTCTTGTTCATCATCTTCATTGAATTCCTATTGTCGTCTGGCTTTGTAATTATGACTTCAGTTTTAATTATAGTGGTTATTTGATTTATGAGCTCTGTCGCGAACTTTCCTGAACAGTCATCGCAATGACCAGAGTCTGAATACAACAGGTCATAATGTTGTTTATGGTGTGTCGTTATAAAGTTCGATTGTTACTGCAATATGACATTTCAAACTTAACGGTCACTTTGTGTATCAATGTTAACCAGCAGCAGCTAGCTAAAAAAAGAGCAATGCTAAGTGGCATTGCTCTTTTTTGTTTATTTGGACGGCTCAGAGTCGTTCATTGTGGATTCTGCCGCACTGATTGTTGATTCAGCGCCTGAAACCTCTAAAGGTGGGATAACAACCAAACCTTCAAGATTGGCTTCTTCCTCTTTGTTACGCTTATTAACGTGGCCAATAATGCTTTGGTAATAACGGCGAATATTCTCAACGTAATTTCTTGCTTCATCACCACGCGCATAGCCGTATCGAGTTTGGCTGTAGTACTTCTTCTGTCTCAACAGAGGAAGTCGATCTTTTACATCACCCCAAGCGTCAGGGTTGCCGCCTTGTGCTTTGGTTAAGCGGCGAGCATCCATCATGTGACCGTAACCTACGTTATATGACGCGAGGGCAAACCAGATCTTTTCATGTTGAGTAATAGAGTCTGGAACTCGGTTAACGATACGGCGCAGGTACTCGACACCGCCTTGTACTGACTGTTTAGGGTCAAGGCGATTGGTAACACCTACGCTCTTCGCGGTTGGCAGCGTCAACATCATCATGCCTCGAACACCAGTAGGAGAACGCGCGACTGGGTTCCAGTGTGACTCTTGGTATGCCAAAGCAGCAATCAAGCGCCAATCAAATTCTTGCGAGTATTGCTGAAACAGTGGTGACCATTTAGGTAGCTTGCTATCCAATGCGCGGATAAAGGCACGAGTATCAACGTAGTCAAAGGTACCAATGTGGCCGATGTATTTCTCTTCCAGTGAAGCCAGTTCACCAGACTGTTTAAGGTTACCGAAGAACTCAATCAGCAGCGCATACAGGCTTTCATCTTCTGAACGCTCTAAGTACCAAGAGATAGGTTGGTCTTCGGTGAGTTCGAAAGCAAGAGCTACATCAGGGTATAAACGTTGCGCCAATGAGAGCTCAATGGAGTCTGCAACGGTAAATAGTCGCTCTCCGGTTGATACTTCTTTTAGCAGGTCATTGATGTCCGCATTACCGACCGCATCGTAGATAAAGTCATCGTGTATGTTCTGAAGCTGTTTTAGTGTTGGTTCAAAGTGTGAGTCTTTCACCACAACTAAAGATGGCGTCAGTGTTTCATTTGGTGCCGTTTCTTCTGATTCAGATTGTTCTTTTACAAACTCGGCCTGACGCTCGTTCTCAAACTTGATCAGTTGATCGAGGTTTCTTGGTCGCCATTGACCTTTCTTGTACACGACTTGTTGGCTTACATAGTAATAAGCAGGTGCAGCGCGATACGCACGTGTCAGGTTACTGTTTTGTGTTAATCCGGTCGCGATAAGATCGATTTCGCCTTTCTTCAAAGCTGGGAATAGGCCGGATAAGCGGTATGCTGGTTTAACCTCAAGCTTTACACCGAGCTCTTCAGCAAACTCACGAGCCAGTTCGTAATCTAAGCCTGCAGGGCCATCGGGACCAATGTAATAAGAGAGTTGGTTATTCAGTGTGCCGACACGCAGAACGCCGCGATCTCGTATCTGTTCAAGAACACTTTTAGGTTCAGACTCAATCTGACATCCAGTTATCCCGAACAGAGCGATAGCGAGCAAAAGGAATTTAGACGAAAAGATCAGCGTAATTTTATGCATCAAAATGAAATCTCGAAAAGTGGAAGCCCCTTTATACCAAACACCGCAAGGCTGGCAAAGCAGGTTTATTTAAACAGTTGTAAAAGTGCTGATAAATGCAGCAAAACTGTTATTTATATCGTTAGATGAAAAAAATAACGCAAACGGTTGCTTTTGGTGTTACGTCACAAAAAGAAATGCTTTATAATGCGCTCGCATTGAAGAGGTGGAATCGGCATAGGTTTGTTAACCTTCGGGAATAGCTTCGAAGAAAACAGTTAGGTTGTTCCTATAACCCACTGAATTTATTCCAATATCACCTTAATCAACTGCATAAGAGACCTAAGCACATGAGAATTTTGCGTGGCTCCCCAGCTCTATCTGAGTTTCGTGTTAACAAGCTTTTAGAGCTTTGTCGTGAATTAAGCTTACCTGTAACAGGTATTTACGCTGAGTTTGCCCACTTTGCTGATTTAACGGCAGACCTAGATGCGTCTGAAGTTGAGAAGCTAGAAAAGCTACTGACTTACGGTCCAACGATTGAAGAGCATGAACCAGAAGGTTTATTGCTGCTTGCAACGCCACGTCCAGGCACTATCTCGCCTTGGTCTTCAAAATCTACTGATATCGCACATAACTGTGGACTGGCTAAAGTGTCACGTCTAGAGCGCGGTACAGCTTTCTATATTGAAACTTCTTCTGAACTTTCTGAGCTTCAACTTGTTGAGGTGAAAGCAATCCTGCACGACCGAATGATGGAAGTGGTTTTCACTGACTTCGAATCAGCGGTGGCACTATTCACGGTTGCTGAGCCTGCTCCTTATGCGGAAGTCGACCTATTAACTGGTGGACGTAAAGCGCTTGAAAAAGCAAACGTTACCTTAGGTCTTGCACTTGCAGAAGATGAGATCGATTACCTTCTTGAAAGCTTCACTGAGAAGCTAGGTCGTAACCCGACTGACATCGAGCTAATGATGTTCGCACAAGCGAACTCAGAGCACTGTCGTCACAAGATCTTTAACGCTGATTGGACTATCGATGGCGTTAAGCAAGAAAAATCATTGTTCAAGATGATTAAGAACACTTTTGAAACGACACCAGAACACGTTCTGTCTGCTTATAAAGATAACGCAGCAGTAATGACAGGTTCTGAAGTCGGTCGTTTCTTCCCAGATCCAGAAACTCGCCAGTACAACTATCACCAAGAGAAAACACACATCTTGATGAAAGTTGAAACGCACAACCATCCAACGGCAATCTCTCCATGGCCGGGCGCATCAACAGGTTCAGGCGGTGAAATCCGTGATGAAGGCGCAACAGGTATCGGTGGTAAGCCAAAAGCTGGTCTTGTAGCGTTCTCTGTATCTAACCTTAAGATCCCGAACTTCGTTCAACCTTGGGAAACTGACTTTGGTAAGCCAAGCCGTATCGTTACTGCATTGGATATCATGCTTGAAGGTCCTCTTGGTGGCGCGGCATTCAACAACGAATTTGGTCGTCCAAACCTACTAGGTTACTTCCGCACTTACGAAGAGAAAGTAAATTCTCACGCAGGTGAAGAAGTACGTGGTTACCACAAGCCAATCATGCTGGCTGGTGGTCTAGGTAACATTCGTGATGATCATGTTCAGAAGAAAGAGATCCCAGTAGGTGCAAGCCTAATCGTTCTAGGTGGTCCTGCGATGAACATCGGCCTTGGTGGCGGTGCAGCATCTTCAATGGATTCTGGTTCTTCTTCAGAAGATCTAGATTTCGCTTCTGTACAACGTGAAAACCCAGAAATGGAGCGTCGTTGTCAGGAAGTGATCGACCGTTGTTGGCAGCTAGGTGATGCGAACCCAATCGCATTCATCCACGATGTGGGCGCGGGCGGTATCTCGAATGCACTTCCTGAGCTAGTAGACGATGGTGAACGTGGTGGTATCTTCAACCTACGTGACGTGCCAAACGATGAGCCGGGCATGAGCCCACTTGAGATCTGGTGTAACGAATCTCAAGAGCGCTACGTAATGGCGGTTGCTGATAAAGACATGGCAACATTCGACGCGATTTGTAAACGTGAACGCGCACCTTACGCAGTGGTTGGTAAAGCAACAGAAGAACGTGATCTTAAATTAGAAGATTCTCACTTCGACAACACGCCAATCGACATGCCAATGGACATCCTATTAGGTAAAACACCTAAGATGCACCGTGACGCTAAGACGCTAAAAGCAAACAATCCTGCGATTGACCGTTCTGGTATCGAACTAAACGAAGCGGTTGACCGTATTCTTCGCCTACCAACAGTGGCAGAGAAAACATTCCTTATTACTATCGGTGACCGCTCGGTAACAGGCCTTGTAGCTCGTGACCAAATGGTTGGCCCATGGCAGGTTCCTGTAGCTAACTGCGCAGTAACAGCAGCAAGTTACGACTCTTACCACGGTGAGGCGATGTCTCTTGGTGAGCGCACGCCAGTAGCACTACTAGACTTTGGCGCGTCAGCTCGTCTAGCGGTTGGTGAAGCAATCACTAACATCGCAGCGACGAACATCGGCGATATCAAACACATTAAATTGTCGGCTAACTGGATGTCTCCAGCAGGTCACCCTGGTGAAGATGCAGGTCTTTACGAAGCGGTTAAAGCAGTCGGTGAAGAACTATGTCCGGCACTGGGTCTTACTATCCCGGTAGGTAAAGACTCAATGTCGATGAAGACCAAGTGGGAAGAGAACGGCGAACAGAAAGAAGTCACTTCTCCGCTATCTCTTGTTATCACTGCGTTTGCACGTGTTGAAGACGTTCGTAAGACGATTACGCCGCAGCTTCGTACTGACAAAGGTAATACTTCACTAGTTCTTATCGACCTAGGTAACGGTAAAAACCGTCTAGGTGCAACGGCACTAGCGCAAGTTTACAAGCAGCTTGGTGATAAGCCAGCAGACGTAGACAACGCAGCACAGCTAAAAGGTTTCTACGAAGGCGTTCAAGCTCTTGTTGCTAACGACCAAGTTGTGGCTTACCACGATAAAGGCGACGGTGGTTTATTCGTAACACTGGCTGAAATGGCGTTCGCAGGTCACTGTGGTGTTAATGCTGATATTGCAGCGCTTTTATCTGCATCAGAGAACAGCGAAGATACGCTAGCAGCACTCTTCAACGAAGAGCTAGGTGCGGTAATCCAAATTCGTAACGACGACCTAGATGCAGTACTTTCTACTCTTGCAGCCAATGGCCTAGAAGCGTGTTCACACGTAATCGGCAGCGTTGTTGGTGAAGGGGAAGCATCAGATGAAGTCGTGATTAAGTCAGGTGCAGATGTTGTAATTCAACGTAACCGTACTGAACTGCGTACTATCTGGGCTGAAACCACGCACAAGATGCAAGGCTTACGTGATAACCCAATCTGTGCAGATCAAGAACACGAAGCGAAGAAAGACAACTCAGACCCAGGTCTGAACGTGAAACTAAGCTTTGACGTAAACGAAGACATTGCTGCTCCTTACATCAACACGGGCGCTAAGCCTAAGATGGCAATTCTACGTGAGCAGGGTGTTAACTCTCACGTTGAAATGGCAGCAGCATTCGACCGTGCAGGCTTCGAAGCGACTGATATTCACATGAGCGACATCCTAACGGGTCAAGCGGTACTAGAAGAGTACAACGGCCTTGTGGCTTGTGGTGGTTTCTCTTACGGTGATGTACTGGGCGCTGGTGAAGGTTGGGCTAAATCAGTTCTGTTTAACGATTCTACTCGTGACCAATTTGAAAACTTCTTCAAGCGTGAGGATACTTTCTCTCTAGGTGTATGTAACGGTTGTCAGATGTTGTCTAACCTGCGTGAGCTCATTCCGGGTGCAGAGTACTGGCCACGTTTCGTTCGTAACGAATCAGAGCGTTTTGAAGCTCGTTTCAGCCTAGTTGAAGTTCAGAAGTCTGATTCTGTGTTCTTCAACGGTATGGAAGGTTCTCGTATGCCAATCGCAGTTTCTCACGGTGAAGGCCGCGTAGAAGTGCGTGACAACGACCACCTAAACGCGATTGAAAACTCAGGTACGGTTGCTCTACGTTACGTTGATAACAACGGTAACCAAACGCAGCAATACCCGAACAACCCGAATGGTTCTCCAAACGCTATCACTGGCCTAACAACGACCGATGGCCGTGTGACTATCATGATGCCTCACCCAGAGCGTGTATTCCGCACGGTTGCAAACTCATGGTCTCCAGAAGGTTGGGGCGAGAATGGTGCTTGGATGCGTATGTTCCAAAACGCACGTAAGAACGTGGGTTAATCTGGTTCTTTAAACAGGCATTTTTAGCAAAATGATAAAAGCGCAGATCGAAAGGTTTGCGCTTTTTTATTTCCAAAAATGTATGAATTAGAGCGAAAAATTGAGGTTTGCAGTTTGCTGTTCTAAAAATCTCCACTACGCTAAATGTTATGGAATCAATTTGTTAGGCCGCTATTTCTTGTATTCATACAGGGAAAATTTAATTTGGCCGTTCAAAAACTGAATCAATCATCGTGGCATAAGAGGGAACTATGAAAACAACAATCACAAAAGCAGTTGCAGTGGCAGCGATTGTCATGTCGTTAGCAGGGTGTGTCGGTAGTAACGCTGTTACTGGTAAATTAATGAAGTTCAACGTTGAGGTTGTAGACAACCGTTACGCTCGTGCAGGGGTCAACTTCTTGCTTGCTCCGGTATACGCGCTAACAATGGCTGCCGATTACATTGTATTTAACTCAATCGAATTCTGGGCGGGTAAAAACCCACTCACTGGCGCACCTCACATTTTTGATAGCAAAGTCGATACCATGATTGATGTGAACGACAGCCTCGATGACTCACTGAAAGATGCGCCACTTGGCTTCAATAATCGTCAGATTGAATGGGGTGAAATGCAGCAGATCGATGAGAACACGATTCGTATGGATATCACATACAATGATGGTCAAAAAGCGGTACTGATGGGTGTTCGTGATGGTGATAAAGTCAGTTACTACATGGATGGAACATTAGTTTCAGAGACATCTATTCAAGCTCTTGAACAGCTAGCAGCAGAAAAAGCATAACCCCCTCAGATTTACCTTTATAAAAGAAAAGCCGTTGGATTTAACCCCAACGGCTTCGTATTTTCTAACATCTAACATCTAACATCTAGCGTGTAGATTAGTTGTTGCTGTGTAGTTCGCTGTTCAGTTCAACAGCTGATTTGTTAGCAAGGCATTCAATTTGACCTGTCACTGAGTTGCGACGGAATAGAAGATCAGATACGCCAGCTAGGTCGCGAGCTTTAATGATTTCTACTTCGTTGCCTTCTTTATCTAGCATGCGAACTTTAGTACCCGCAGTCACGTAAAGACCAGACTCAACTGTACAACGATCGCCCATTGGGAAGCCAAGACCTGCATTTGCGCCTAGTAGGCAGTTCTCGCCAATAGAAATGACCATAGTACCGCCACCAGACAGAGTACCCATGATAGAAGCGCCGCCGCCGATATCAGAACCGTTACCTACAACAACACCTGCAGAGATACGACCTTCAACCATGCTCACGCCAGTCGTACCTGCATTGAAGTTTATGAAGCCTTCGTGCATTACTGTTGTGCCTTCGCCCACATGTGCGCCAAGACGAACGCGAGATGTGTCAGCAATACGAATACCTGTTGGTACCACGTAATCCACCATTTTAGGGAACTTGTCTACGCAATCTACAGATAGAGCACGACCAGCAAGGCGAGCTTCGATTTGACGCTCAGCCAGCTCAGGAAGATCGATAGGGCCTTCGTTTGTCCATGCGATGTTGTGCAGTAGACCGAAGATACCGTCCAGTACAGTACCGTGCGGTTGTACTAGGCGGTTAGAGATAAGTTGTAGCTTTAGGAAGCCTTCAGCAACTGATGCTGGCTTCTCGTCAGCCGCAAGAACAACAAGAACAAGTGGCTGTTCAGACGCTGCTGCTTTTTCTGCGAAAGATGCGTTAGCTGCATCGTCATTTGCTGCGAATGCTTTCGCCAGTTCTGCGCTTTGTGCTGCAGAGATTTCGATAGCTTGGTTGCCTTCAGTGTAACCTGATACTTCAGCCAAAGCCGCTACAAGAGCGTCGCTTGGGTTTAGAAGTGGGTTAGGGAAGAACGCTTCAATGATTTTATTGTCGCGATTTTTGGTTGCCGTACCGAAGGCTAGTGAAAAGTAAGCCATGTTGAATCTCCATGTGTTGAGTCTTGATTTTGCTATTCAATAACAACGGCTCGAATAACAAGCGCTGCCGTTAGCAAAGTTAATTTAATTGCGTTCATCATAAAGAGAGCGCCCTCGTTATGAAAGGGCGTATCAGGATAAAGTCTGTAAAATGATATTGCTTGTCTTTTTAGCGATAGTTTTCATTATCCGGATATTACTCTTAGCGCTTAATGTTTCGCTGATTGGTTGAGTTGCGCCGCGTAACCTCATTTTCATCTTCGATGCTCATCTACGACTAACACTCTTGTTCTCCGTATCAATAGAGTCAGTCACATTTCCTTTATAAATCTATGTTTATTATCACAATTAATCGAGTTCTGTTGATTTATCGTTTGTGCTTACAGTCCGAGTAAATACTCAAGTTTTCAGCTGTGTAATTAAGATAATGATCACTAAAACCCTTCAATATATAAGTATATTTCCAGCCATAACGACATTAAAACGATTAATAAAGGATCTTCTATGAATTTTACTAAGTCTTTACTGGTGCTCTCTATCGGTGTAGCGATGGTTGGCTGTGGCTCGGACAATGACGACATCACAGTGACATGCGACACTGCGGCTTCTTGTACCAAGTTTACTGTGTTACATACCAACGATAATCACGGTCGTTTTTGGGAGAACAGTAAGGGTGAGTACGGAATGGCGGCTCGCAAGACTTTGATCGATAGCATTCGTGCAGAAGTAACCCAAAACGGTGGTGAAACCATTCTATTGTCTGGTGGTGATATTAACACTGGTGTGCCTGAGTCTGACATGCAGGATGCGGTTCCCGATTTTGTTGGTATGAACCTTCTTGGTTACGACGCGATGGCATTAGGCAACCATGAATTCGACAACACCTTGGATGTGCTTGAGATGCAATCTGAACTAGCTGACTTCCCGATGCTAGCGGCGAATATTTATATCAAAGATGGAGACACAGTTACTGATGAACGCCTTTTCTCTCCATATAAAGTATTCACCATCAATGGCTTAAAAGTTGCTGTTATTGGCCTGACAACCAAAGATACGGCGAAATTAGTTAACCCTGACAACGTCGCGACGATTCACTTTGCCGACCCACAAGTCGAAATCAAAAAAGCCATAAAAGAGATCGAGGCGAATGAAACGGTTGATCTGATTTTTGCTACCACGCATATGGGGCATTACGCTAATGGTCAACACGGCAGTGAAGCGCCTGGTGATGTGCTGCTTGCTCGCTCTTTGGAAGAAGGGCAGCTAGATGCAATTATTGGCGGGCACTCTCAAAACCCTGTCTGTATGGAAGGCAATGAATACGCTGATTTCAATCCGGGAGATGATTGTAAGCCTGATCAGCAAAACGGTACCTATATCATGCAAGCTCATGAATGGGGCAAGTATGTAGGTAGAGCTGATTTTGAGTTTTATGACGGAAAGCTGCATTTAGCGAAGTACGATCTGATTCCTGTTAACTTAAAAGAGAAAGATGAAAATGGTGATTACCAATTTATCCAATCTGAAATTGAACCTAATTCAACAGTAATTGCTACTCTTTCCGCCTATCAGCAACAAGGTCAAGAGTTGTTGGATGTCATCATATCGAAAACCGATGCGAAGCTTGAAGGTGACCGTGATGTTGTACGCGCAGAGCAAACTAACCTTGGTCATTTATTAGGTCACGCTTATCGTACTTACGATTTAGTGGACGCTGACTTCGGTGTGATGAATTCCGGTGGTGTTCGTGACTCAATTGCGGCGGGTGACATTGCTTATCGTGATGTACTGACGGTTCAACCTTTCGGGAATTTCGTAACCAAAGCAACAATGACAGGCGCAGAAGTAAAAGCGTATTTAGACGTTGTTGCGACTAAAACTGCAGGGTCTGGCGCTTACGCCCAACTGGATAATATTAGCTTAACGGTTGATTGTGATTTGAGTGATGTGGCTATTCGAGACATCAATGGCAAAGGCTTTGATTTAGCAGATACTTACACTTTCTCCGTGATCAGTTTCAGTGCGGCTGGTGGTGATGACTACCCAGTGATAGATGTTGAGTCGACGCAGTTGACGGATGCCGCTGTGCTGCGCGAGTTCTTTGTTAAGAACCCAGATGTTACTGCTGCGAATTATGCACCAGTGGATGGTAAGCTAATCTACATGAGCAACGGTATGGAAGTAAAAGGCTGCCCTGCGAACTAATTTATAACTCATAAACAAAAACGACAAAGAAAATAGCCAGCGAATCGCTGGCTATTTTTATATAAAACTAAGTGAAGTTAGAGGCTAGATAAATAGCGCCTTATAAGCCTGCTCAATTCCTTCAATCAACATCTGCATACCGATTACCGCGAGTATCAAACCCATCATTCGGGTAATCACGTTCAGTGCACTTGGTCCGACTGCTTTAACGAAGCGCTCGCCGAATACAAATAAAACATAGGTTAGGGTGCAGAGGAGGCCAAATGCCACAATGGTAATGATGGTCTCGTAAATCCCCTCTGTGCTGGCAAAGTTCATCGCAGTGGCAATGGTGCCGGGGCCAGCTAGTATTGGCATGGCTAAAGGTGATACGGCGATACTTAGAGCAGCGTCTCGCTGGGCGTCTGAGTTCACTTTTTCTTTTGCTTTTGAGTGTGTTGAATCACCTTGCAGCATGTGGAAGCCAATCAAAAAGACCAGAATGCCGCCTGTGATGCGCAGTGCGTACAGCGTGATACCAAAGAGGTCAAAGATCAGCTTGCCAGAGATCGCAAAAGTGCTGACGATAACGAATGCGATAAACACTGAACGGAAGGCGATGGATTTGACCGTTTCCCTATCGTTATCACCGGTTAATCCAAGAAAAATTGGCGTATTAGCGATAGGATTCATAATGGCAAAAAAGCCCATGAACACGGTAATGGTATGAATGATGAGCTCTTTCATATTATTCCTTTGAAAAGATGCAGTTAAATACTAATGGTTTGTGTATTTAATCTCAGATACAAATAATTATTAGAAATAGATAGTAGAGCAAGTGTGAATAAAAAACAGCCAGCATAAGGCTGGCTGTTTGGTTTTAGTGATAGGCGTAGAGTTTTGGTCGTTCGTTATTGCTTGTTTCTCAGTTTACGGACTCCACTCTATGGATAGATTGTGGTGCTCAACGTTGTCGTTATACGTTTTGAGATTCGCTCACTGCTACAGCCAATGCAACCGTCGCACCGACCATTGGGTTGTTACCCATACCGATGAAGCCCATCATTGCCACGTGAGCAGGGACAGAAGAGCTGCCTGCGAACTGAGCGTCAGCGTGCATTCTACCCATGGTATCAGTCATGCCGTAAGACGCTGGGCCTGCTGCCACGTTATCTGGGTGCAATGTTCGACCTGTACCGCCACCTGAAGCGACTGAGAAGTAAGGTAAACCTTGGCGAGTACGTTCTGCTTTGTAGATACCAGCAACAGGGTGTTGGAAGCGTGTTGGGTTGGTTGAGTTACCCGTGATACTCACATCCACTTCTTCTCTGTGCATAATCGCTACGCCTTCACGTACATCATCAGCGCCATAACACAAGATCTCTCCGCGAGGACCTTGTGAGAAGCGGCGACGTTCTGTTTCAACAAGCTCACCCGTTTGGTAATCGTATTGAGTACGCACGTAAGTGAAGCCGTTGATGCGAGAGATAAGATACGCCGCATCTTTACCTAGGCCATTTAAGATCACTTTCAATGAGTTTTGACGTGATTTGTTGACGTTTAGTGCAATTTTAATCGCACCTTCTGCAGCGGCAAAAGACTCGTGACCGGCAAGGAAGGCAAAGCAGTGGCTCTCTTCATTTAGAAGACGAGCGGCTAGTGCACCGTGGCCAATACCGACTTGGCGTTGTTCAGCAACACTGCCGGGTTTGGTAAATGCTTGAAGGCCTTCAC
This sequence comes from Vibrio bathopelagicus, assembly GCF_014879975.1. Taxonomy (NCBI): domain Bacteria; kingdom Pseudomonadati; phylum Pseudomonadota; class Gammaproteobacteria; order Vibrionales; family Vibrionaceae; genus Vibrio; species Vibrio bathopelagicus. The sequence continues at coordinate 770,510 of NZ_CP062500.1, forward strand.
CAATGATATTGGCCGCTTGTTCTGCACTGGTGGCTTTACGAAATAGTGCCAGTGCTGAGCCAAGGATATAAGCATCGGCAGCACTTTCAAAAGCGATAGGTTGAGTGTCCATCACCAAGGCTTTTGGATCAACGTTGTGGGCTTTACAGTATTGGTTCGCTTGCTCTAAAGAGTCGAAGTTCATTTCTGCCAATACGCGAGTTACTGATTCATTAAATTGAGTGTTCATCATATCTTTCCTCTAATTTGGCAAAAATTACTGTTGGCGTGGGTTAATGGTGGTAACGGCTTCATCGAAGCGACCATAAGTCCCCATCGCAAGGTCAGCAGCTTCATTGGCTGGCACGCCTTGATTGAGCGCCTTCATCATTTTGCCGAGGTTGAGATACTCGTAGCCAATCACTTCGCTGTGGTCATCAAGTGCAAGCTTGGTCACGTAACCTTCTGCAAGCTCTAGGTAACGTACGCCTTTTGCAGCGGTTGAGTAACTGGTACCCACTTGGCTGCGCTGTGTTTGACCGAGGTCTTCTAATGCAGCGCCAATTTCTAGACCGCCTTCAGAGAATGCAGACTGAGTTCGACCGTAAACAAATTGCAGAAAAATTTCGCGCATGGCTACGTTAATCGCGTCACACACCAAGTCAGTATTCAGAGCTTCAAGAATGGTTCTTCCAGTGAGGATTTCGGCTGCCATTGCAGCTGATTGAGTCATGCCTGAACAACCAATCGTTTCGATTAACGCTTCTTCGATGATGCCGTTTTTTACGTTTAGCGTCAGTTTGGCTGCACCTTGTTGTGGTGCACAAGTGCCTACGCCATGGCTTAAGCCAGAAATAGCGATGACATCTTTTGGGCTAACCATAGCGCCTTCAACTGGAATTGGAGCTGAAGTGTGAAGATCACCCCTTTGAATTGGGCACATTGATTGAATTTCTGAAGAGTAGTGCATAATGTTTTCTCACTTGTAGAGTCATTTAAGACCTAGGGCGTTGAGAAAACAGGACGTGTTGGAAGAGGTGCGGCTAATTCACTACAGATCTTGAGTATCGATAATCCAAAGGTGTCATGAAGCTTGGTCTTAATAGACTAAGTCCATTTCAAAATGGAGGAATAGCGATACATCCAACAGTATTACCTGTTTTCGATTCTGTAGGAGTCATTAGCACTGTTCGAAAAGAACGGGCGGTTGAAGCAAAAGCTTAGGTGGAACCCCATCACCTGATGGCTATAGATTAGATCTTTATCACACTTTTGTGCAAGCGAATGTTTAGAGCGATTTCGACTATAAACAAGCTTCATTATATTTCAATAAGTATAAAAAAACGCCAATAACGGACTCTAATTAGAGGCGTCATTGACGTTTTCTAGAAAAATATCAGCTAGTTATGCAGCATCTTCTTCTGCGTCTTCAACAGCTTCAAGTTTCTTTTCTTTTTTCGGAGCTGGTTTGCGCTTAGCACCTAATGCATAAAGAACTTCTTCTTTATTCTTCGCTAGGTACATTGCAAGTTCTTCTTGCTTGCCTTCATCTTCAACTAAATCGCTTTTGCTTAACAGTTCAAAAAGCTCATCAGCCATATCCAGCATTTTGTCGTATGCGTCAGCTTCGGCTTTAGAGGTAAAAGTCATTTTCTCTTCTCCGTTGCGTTCGACCACGTACTTGACGATAACAGCCATGGTTAATCCTCTAAGTTTGATAAATTTTACTGGCTTTTTATACAGTTTCTGATGTTAAAAGTCCAGTTGGAGCCCTAACAATGCGGCCTCAATCTTGATGTGTAGCCCAGTCTTCACAATAACTCATGAAAGATTTCAGCAGCGGGCTCTGGTATTTGTCTTTGTGTACCAGCATCCAGAAACGTCGTTTCATGTCGAGTGGCACATCAAGCGCTTTTACTCGGCCTGAATCAATCGCTCGTTGCGCCGCCAGTCGTGATAAACACGCGAATCCAAGATTGGCAGAAACCGAATTGATGATCGCCTCAGTAGTATTGAGCTCAAAAGATTCATACCAGTGTTCGATACGCGGTGCGACGGCACGAAGGAAAAACTCGCGAGTACCTGAGCCTGATTCACGTAGAATCCAGTTACTATCTTCTAAATCGCTTAAAGTCACTTTTTCTTTTGCAACGAGAGGATGTTGATTACTAACAATAATACACATTTCATCACTGCTAAACTGACTCGAAATGAGCTCAGGGTGTAATGTTTTTCCTTCAATTAGCGCGATATCAAGTTCATAATCCACCAACTTTTGGCAGATCAGCGCACTGTTTGAAATGAATAAGCTTTGATCCTGATGTTGAGTTCGTTCACGAAAGCCAGACAGAATAAACGGTGCGACCTGATTACCAATCGTGTCACTTGCGCCGACCTTTAGATTGCCACTTAAAGGTTGGTCATCACGGAACAAAACATCAATACCAGCAGCACGATGTAATATCTCATCCGCCAAAGGAAGAAGCTTTTGTCCCTCTTGATTGAGAATTAATCGGTTGTTGACCCGGTCAAATAGAGAGTGGCCTAATTGTTTTTCCATTTCGCCCAGCGCCATGCTGACTGCAGCTTTAGAGAGAAACAGCGCCTCAGAGGCAGCGGTCAATGTTGAGTGCTGAGTAATAGTAACGAACACTTTAAGTTGTTTAATTGAAATATTAGCCATCAGATTCCTAGTTTTACTCTGCTGGTGAAATGGATTTCGTTCAGTATTGGTGAACGCTTGTTACATATAATTGGATATTATTTAACGAAGCGCAAGCATATTATGGCTTCAACAAGCGAATGAGTTCACAAGTTTAGTGAATCAAGTTTAAGAGAGGCTGACATGATTCAACGTATTAAATATAGATTAACAGGAGCTCCAACACCCATGGCAGGGTTGGCACTAGCAATAGCAAGCTTAGGCTGGTGCTGGGATGGTGTATTGGTATCACAAGATATCTTACATACACCGGGTTTAGTTCAATGGATAAGCGCAGCGATTGCTGGGTGCTTACTTCTTGTTTTGGCTGTGAAGTTTTTGATTCACGGGCATCTATTGCGTGCAGATCTTGCTCACCCTGTAGTGGGAAGCGTTGTTCCAACATTTGCGATGGGTTGTATGGTTGTTTCTGCTTCTTTGGCTCCAATTTCGACCTTCCTCAGCGAAAGTGTTTGGCTAGCATCTGTTGCATTACATGTTGTGTTCTTGGTGAGCTTTTTATACCACAGAGCAAAACAGTTTGAGATTCACCATATGGTTCCTAGCTGGTTTGTACCACCAATCGGTATCGTTGTTGCGGATGTTTCTTTCTCTGGTAATCCAACTCTAGAGCCTGTTGCAAATGCTGTTTTGGTCTTTGGTTTGTTGATCTATGCGGTAATGTTGCCTGTGATGGTTTACCGTTTGATCTTCTCTCATGAAGTGCCAGATGCGGCGAAACCAACCATTGCGATTATGGCGGCACCAGCAAGCCTATCTTTGGCGGGTTACCTAACGGTTACGGCAAATCCTTCTCCAGTGATTATTGGATTACTATTTGGTATTGCGGTGTTGATGACGTTCATTATCTACGCAGCGTTCTTCAAACTACTTCGTTTACCGTTTACCGTTTACCGTTTAGCCCAGGCTATGCCGCGTTTACTTTCCCAATTGTGATTGGTGCAACGGCACTGTTTAAATTGGCAGCGTGGATGCAAGTACAAGGTATTGAAACGCATTACATCAGCCAAGTGTTCAATCTTGCGTATTTAGAACTTGTTGTTGCGACGCTAGTCGTGAGCTATGTAGCGATTCGTTACTACATGAACTACAAGCCTCATCGTGTTCTAAGCGCGGTAGGTAGTAGATTGTAAGAAGCAATAGTTCAAAAGATAAACGGACCTTAAGTTTTCAGTATTTCATAAGCTTATATTCCTAATCCAAACTCGGCACTTATGCTAATCTGGCTTTATATTGTGGCAAGATTAGCGTGAGTGCACTTTGTTTACTGTTTACCATTCCAATAAAGTTGATACTTTAAAAATTCTTCTCGTTCACTTAATCAAAAGTGACCCTTTAGCCAATCCCTTCGAAAAAGAGCAGATCTTGGTTCAGAGCCCAGGTATGTCTCAGTGGCTTAAGATGGAACTCGCCAAAGAGTTTGGCGTAGCAGCAAATATCGATTTCCCACTCCCAGCAACCTTCATTTGGGATATGTTTACCCAAGTGCTTCCTGATGTTCCTAAACGCAGTGCTTTTAACAAAGAAGCGATGACGTGGAAGCTGATGAGTTTGCTACCCGCGAAACTTGACCACCCTGATTTCTTACCCTTACAACGCTATCTTGAAAACGATGAAGATGATTCGAAGCTGTATCAATTAGCTGAGAAAATTGCCGATATATTCGATGGCTACTTGGTTTATCGTCCTGAGTGGATGGCGATGTGGGAAGCGGGAGAACCCGTTACAGAATTGGTAGATAGTGAAGGACAACAAGAGCACCCTTGGCAGCCAATTTTGTGGAAGGCACTCTACGAGCAAACCCTGTCTCAAGGCCAATCAAAATATCACCGTGGTAACTTGTATCACGACTTCATTGAAGCGTTAGCTAACCAACAAGGACAGCTACAACACTTGCCGAAACGTCTGTTTGTGTTTGGTATCTCGTCTCTGCCTCCTCGCTACATGGATGCCTTGAAAGCGCTGGGTGAGCAGATTGATGTTCATCTGATGTTTACCAACCCTTGCCAACATTACTGGGGCGATATTCGTGACCGTAAATACTTGGCTAGAGTGGAAGCGCAACGTCGTAAGCAGTTTGCTCTGGTTGATGGCTTGCCTCAGCTAGAAGGTGAAGTCTCACCATTGAAAGACGGTATTGAAGCCAACGTTGAAGATGAACTGCATACTAGCCAAGCGGTAGGTAATAGCTTACTCGCGTCTATGGGTAAGCTGGGTAGAGATAACCTGTTCTTACTGTCTCAATCAGACAGCGAAGAGCACGAGTTCTTTATTGATGTTGAGAGAGATAGTCTGCTGCATCAACTGCAAGCCGATATTCTCCAGTTAGAAGAGCACCAAGACGATCACATCTTAGACTCCAGCAACCATAAACAGGTAGTTGAACTTGGCGATCGCTCGTTGACCGTACACGCTTGTCACAGCCCAATGCGTGAGGTTGAAGTTCTTCACGATCAGCTGTTGGCGATGTTTGATGCCGATCCAACATTGAAGCCACGCGATATCATCGTGATGGTGGCAGACATCAATGCTTATAGCCCAGCGATTCAGGCGGTATTTGGTAATGCTCCGGGTGAGCGTTATATCCCTTACTCGATCTCTGATAGAACAGCAGATCAAGAAAGCCCAATTCTGACCGCCTTCATGCAGCTGGTCGCGCTACCGAAAACACGTTGCTTAGCCTCTGAGTTGCTAGAGCTATTAGAAATCCCTGCGATGATGGCACGCTTTGGTATTGACGAGTTTCAATTCGAGCAAGCCAAGCAATGGGTTGAAGAAGCGGGTATCCGTTGGGGTGTCGATGCTTCAACTGCGACAGAATTTGATCTACCTGCCACTGAGCAAAATACTTGGCTCTTTGGTATCCAGCGTATGTTGTTGGGCTATGCGATGTCGGACTCGGCAGGCTTGTTCGAAACTGAACACGCTCCAATTGCGGCTTATAACGAAGTTCAGGGTATTAACGCCGAACTTGCGGGTAAGTTAGCGCACTTTATTGACCGTATCACCCATTACCGTCAACGCTTAACTGAAACACAATCTATCGATATGTGGCGTGAAACCTTACTGCAAATGATTGATGATTTCTTTGCGGTTGAGCTGGAAGGTGAGGTGGTGCTTAAGTCGATTCGCGATGCACTTTCTCAACTAAATGAACAACTTGATGATGCCTTGTACGAACAAGAGTTATCGCCAAGCATCATCTATCAGTATTTGAACAATAAACTGTCGGGCGCGCGTATAAGTCAGCGTTTCTTAGCGGGACAAGTTAACTTTTGTACCTTGATGCCGATGCGTTCTATTCCGTTCAAAACCGTTTGTTTGTTAGGCATGAATGATGGTGTTTACCCGCGGTCAATGCCGCCAGAAGGTTTTGATTTGATGAATGGACGTACCCGTCCTGGTGATCGTTCTCGTCGTGATGATGACCGCTACCTATTCTTAGAGGCGATGTTATCGGCGCAAGAATGTTTGTATATCAGCTATGTCGGCCGTTCGATTCAAGACAACACTGAGCGAGTGCCGTCTGTACTGGTGTCAGAGTTGATTGAGTACTGCCAGCAGAACTATTGCTTAAGTGAAGACCAATCACTACCCAGCGATGATTCAGGCATCAAACTGACTCAAGCGATCAGCTTTGAACACACCATGACGCCGTTCAGCCCTGCAGCCTTTACACAAGGTGATGCAAGCTATGTGTTGAGCTACGCCAAAGAATGGCTTCCTGCCGCTAACCGTTCTGGTGAACGCAGTGGTGAATTCAATCGTGCTTTGGATGACTATTTGTTGGGTGCAACGTATCCATTGGAGCTAGATCTGGTTGAGCTACAGCGTTTCTGGCGCTTGCCGGTGCAATACTTCTTTAATCGCCGCCTAAAAGTGGTGTTTGAGCCACCGCTTCCGGTAATGGAAGACGATGAGCCGTTCGTGCTTAATGGCTTAGAAAGCTTCCAACTTAAGGATGCCTTACTGCAAGTGTTGCTAGACCACCCTGAAGGCGCAGATGAAGCGGTTCGCTTGTTTGTCACTGAGCAAAAAGCACAGGGTCGTTTACCGGTCGGAGCCTTTGGTGACATCGAATTTGAAACCAACCGTGTTCAAGCGGAAGACTTAGCTAAAGAGATTCGATTTGTGAGCGGATCACCGCAACAAGATCTCGAAGTTAATATCGAATTTGATGTGTTAGGCGAAGGCAAACCGGTTCGCTTGATGGGTTGGTTAACTCAAAACTATCAATCAGGTCTAGTGCGTTTCCGTAGCGGTAAAATACGCTCTCAAGATTATTTGGCAGCGTGGATTGATCATCTATGTTGCGCAGTGATGGGACATGGAAAAACGACCCATATTATTGGTTATGACAGAAAAGAGGGTGTTGTTCATCAAACGCTACAGCCTATCGGTGATGCGAAACAGGCGAAGAGCTTGTTGGCTGAGTTAGTACGATTGTTTTATCAAGGCATGACAGCACCACTGCCTTACTTCCCGAAAACCGCATTGGCTGGCGTTGAAGCGGGCTTTAGCCGTGGTAAGTGGGTCGATGATGAAGAGAAGTCGCTCAAGAAAATGGCCGATACCTTTAATGACAGCTTCGCTTTCACGGGCGAGGGGAGAGATACCTACATCTCACGTATTTGGCCTAAGTGGGACGATGAATTGGCTGCTGATTCGCGTATGTATTCAACGCTTGTGTTGCAGGCGGCAAGGTTGGCTGCAGCCGATCTGGAAGATCAGGAGTAAGTGGCTGTGATCGACAAGAACAATCGCGTGTGCGCTGAATTAATGAAAGACGAAAGAGAGTCGCTGGTAAGCATTTGGATGCTTGCTTTTAAGGTGAAGAGAAGCAAGGTACAGGAAATAAAGTGGCCGCCAGTAAATCATTATTAGTGTAGGGCGTTCGCTGTACGGCCACAGGTCAGAGGGACCATTATTCTGTGGTTCAAAGTAACGCATGAGTATAAAACTCGAATCGCGCCCCTGAACTCGTGGGCGCATAGTAGCGAGGCGATCCGAATTGATCCGTGAGAGAGATCGCACTAAGTATTAACAAATCAGCGTAGGACGTAAATTGAATGACGTTTTCCACGCTAGGTCACATTTGTAACAACATATTTATCAGAAGGCAGTAAGGCATGACGACCACAAGCAGTGTTCAGGTAATTGCTCCACAGACACTCAATACCATGACGTTTCCACTTCATGGCGCGCGTTTAATTGAAGCATCAGCGGGTACGGGTAAAACATTTACCATCGCTGGCTTGTATTTACGCTTACTGCTTGGGCACGGCATGGCTGCGCCGCAAGGTGAACTCGCGGAAGCTACCCGACACCATGAACCGTTGACCGTAGACCAAATTCTGGTAGTGACCTTTACCGAAGCGGCAACCGCAGAGCTCAAAGACCGCATAAGGAAAAAAATACGCGCTGCATATATATCATTTCGTAGAGGCGTTTGCGTTGACTCTAAAGATCAATTTATCAAGGACTTACTTGAAGAATACGATGATGCCAAGAGAGCATCCGCAGCCATAACATTGCTTAATGCCGAAAGGCAAATGGACGAAGCGGCGGTGTACACCATTCACGGCTTCTGTCAGCGTATGTTGACTCAAAATGCCTTTGAGTCTGGCAGCCGATTTGATAATGAGTTTGTGACCGATGAAAGCCACCTTAAAGCGCAAGTGGTAGCCGACTACTGGCGTAAGCAGTTTTACCCGCTGCCAATTCAACTCGCGGGCGAAGTGCGAAATATTTGGGGTTCTCCCGCTTCATTATTGGCTGACGTCAATCGCTACCTGACAGGATCTCCGCTAAAGCTAACCGTGGAAGCAATGTCGGGTGACTTACAAACACTGCACAACAAAAATCTAGATAAAGTGAAGCAACTTAAGGCGTTGTGGTGTGAATCTGAAGCGGACTTTTTAGCTTTGATCTCTGGTTCGGATGTGAACAAACGCAGCTATACCAAGAAGTCTCTACCGATATGGCTAGAAGCGGTGACGGCATGGGCTCAGAGCGACACTCATGATTACCAATATCCAGATAAACTAGAGAAGTTCTCACAAGCCACATTAATTGAGAAAACACCAAAAGGTACTGCTCCTCAACACGCGGTGTTTGAGGCTATTGAGAACTTCTTAAATTCTCCTGCAGACCTGAAAGCCCCATTGTTGGCACATGCGATTACCCACTGTCGAACTATGCTAGCCAAGGCTAAACAGCAAAAGCAGTGGCTATCGTTTGATGACTTGTTGACTCAGTTATCTGCGTCGATTGACGTTGATGAACAGTCATTGCTGGTGGAAAGAATTCGCACGCTCTACCCGGTGGCGATGATCGATGAATTCCAAGATACCGATCCGCTGCAATACAGCATTTTTAGTCGAATCTATCTCGATAATCCGCAGTGCGGCTTGTTTATGATCGGTGACCCAAAGCAGGCTATTTACGGATTCCGTGGCGCAGATATCTTTACCTATATTAAGGCGAGAAACCAAGTTAGTGCTCACTACACCTTAGGCACTAACTGGCGTTCAAGTGCTGATATGGTCAGTGCAGTAAACCAAGTGTTTATGAATTCGGATAGCCCGTTTATCTACGACCAAGACATTCCATTCTTGCCCGTTGCCGCCAGTCCATCGGCTGATAAGCGCCAATGGGTGATGAACGGTGAAACTCAACATGCTCTGACCTTTTGGCTACAAGATGCTGAAGACAAGCCTTTACCGAAAGGCGAGTATCACAAGGCAATGGCTGAGGCGACCGCGAGTCAAATTCAAACTATTCTGACCGCTTCTCAAAACCAGCAAGCCTATTTTGATAATGGCAAAAACCAACATGCCGTGAATGCGGGTGATATTGCTGTCTTGGTTAGAACCGGTAGTGAAGGTCGCCTGATCAAGAACGCGCTGTCTGAGCAAGGCATTGCGAGCGTGTACTTATCTAACCGAGACAGTGTATTCACTAGCTTGGTCGCGCAAGATATTCAACGCCTACTGCAAGCGGTTCTTACACCTGAAAACGACCGTGCATTGCGCGCGAGTTTAGCGTCGGAGCTGTTTGCTCTGGATGCTGCATCATTGGATGAACTCAACAACGATGAAGTGGTGTGGGAAAACGTCGTTAATGAATTTCGAGAATATCGTAAGTTGTGGCTACAGCGTGGCGTGCTACCAATGCTACGCAGCGTGATCAGCAAGCGACATCTCGCGGAACGCTTACTGGAAGAAGAAAATGGTGAGCGCTCACTCACTGATTTGATGCACATTGGCGAATTGTTGCAACAAGCAAGACAAGAGCTCGATAGTGATTATGGTTTGTTGCGTTGGCTAGCAGAAGCGATCTCAGATGCTCAAAATGGTCTAGGCGGGAGTGACGACGACATTCAACGTCTTGAATCAGAGAGAAACTTGGTTCAAATCGTTACTATTCACAAGTCGAAAGGTTTGGAATATGACTTGGTATTTCTGCCATTTGTTGCGAGTTACCGAGAAGCGAGCGAAGGCAAATTCTACGACCATGATTCAGATACCACGGTACTGGATATCACAGGTAGTGACAGTGCCTTAGCACAAGCCGATAAAGAGCGATTGGCAGAAGATCTACGTTTGATTTACGTAGCCCTCACTCGTGCCGTTTACGGTTGTTTCATTGGCATGGCTCCGCTACGTAAAGGGCGCTCAACCAAAGAGCCGACAGGCGTTCATTTGAGTGCCATGGGCTACTTGGTTCAAAACGGTCAAGAACAAGGTATTGCCGAGTTGTATCAGGCTCTTATAGCTATTGAGGGCAAAAACTCAAGTGTATTGCTTTCCGATACACCAACCGCTCATGAGCAAGTGTTTGTACAAGCAGAGCAAGTGAGTGAAGACTTACATGCCAACGAACTTAAGGCTTCAATCGACCGGGCTTGGCGAATTACCAGTTACTCGGGGCTTGTAAAACAAGGCAGCCACGGTGCGAGCCATGACGCGACCATTGAGGTGTCTGGCTTCGATATTGATTCGGCTGATGAACATGATGAGTCGGAACTGATTGAACCTGAACGTTCTATATTCACCTTCCCTCGTGGCGCTCGTCCAGGTACCTTCTTACACACCTTGTTTGAGGATGTTGAATTTACCGAACCTGCAACCAGCGAACATAACACGCAAGTAATCACTCACTTATTAGAGTCAGAACAATACGAACTAGAGTGGTTACCTGTGCTTCAACAACTGGTCGATACGGTGCTTAACACCGCATTAGATGGCAAAAGCCTAAAGCTGAGTGAGAAAGACTCGACTCAACGCTTAGTCGAGATGGAGTTCTTATTGCCGATCGAAGTGTTGGCTGCATCTGAGCTCAATCAAACCATTCAGTATCATGATCCGTTGTCAGCAAAAGCGGGTGACCTAGGTTTTCAAACTGTACAAGGCATGCTGAAAGGCTTCATCGATTTGGTGTTTGAGCATCAAGGTAAATACTATGTACTCGACTGGAAATCGAACCATCTAGGTGATGACGTTGCCGTCTACCATGGTGAAGCATTGAAATCGGCGATGGCCGACCACCGCTACGATCTGCAATATCAAATCTATGCGTTGGCATTGCATCGCTTCTTACGCAGCCGCGTTGCGGATTATAGTTATGAACAACATTTCGGTGGGGTTTATTACTTGTTCTTAAGAGGAATGGACGGTCAATCTCAACAAGGTATTTTCTCGGCGAAACCAACACTGGCTTTGCTCGATGAAATGGATCAATTGATTGACGGTAAAGTGATAGACAGACGTTCAGCACAATTGAATGACAATGAAACTGGACAGATGGGGCTTTTATAATGACAACGACGACCACTAATACCAGCATAGAAACAGCGAACATAGCAAAGCCAGTTTCACTTATCCCTGAGCAGTTAATGGATGTACTCAAGTTTCTTGCAGAAAAGGGTTCGATTCGTCAGTTGGATTATCAATTTGCCCGTTTTATTGCGCAGCAAGCCACGAGTCACTCTCAAGAGATCGGTTTTCTCGCTGGGGTGGTGAGCCATGAATTAGGCAAAGGGCATATTTGTACTAAGCTCATACAGCAGCATCCGGCAGATCTAGCTCAGTTACTTGGGTTATACGGTGAAACTGCACTGCAATTGAACCAAAAGTTGTTAGGCATTGATTGGGTGGCGGTACTTCAGTCGTCAAACCTAGTTGGAACAACCAATGACTGCGTTAAACCGCTGATGTTTGATGGGCAGCGTGTCTACTTACAGCGTTACTGGAACTATGAGGTTGTGCTGGCAGAAACGTTAAACCGTTTAAGTAAACCAGTGGAGTTCAATATTGAACAGAAAAAGGCGCTGACGGAAACACTCAATCAGCTCTTCGCACGTAGCTATCACTTTCTGTTTAACGCCTTAGCCAAGGCTGAAGCAAACCAACAAACGTCTCAGGTACTGCGTCAACAACTGGTGTGTGATCATCTTGATATCGTCGATGAGCAATCTCTGAATTGGGGCGCAATCGACCAAGTGATTGTAAAGGCCAAGCAAGTGACGGACTTAGATGTTCTAGACAGCTTGGTACCGTTATCGGCATGTTTGAACTGGCAAAAAGTAGCGGCAGCGGTGGCGTTAAGTCGTCGTTTCGCGGTGATTTCTGGTGGGCCGGGTACCGGTAAAACGACCACGGTAACTAAGTTGCTTTCGGCTATGGTTGAGCAATCACTAAGCCAAGGTAAAACACCGACGATCAAGTTAGTGGCACCGACAGGTAAAGCGGCAGCACGTTTAACCGAGTCGATTGGTAAAGCGATTGAGCAATTGCCTTTAGCGCCTGAAGTGAAGGCCAACATACCGACGGAATCGAGTACCTTGCACAGGTTGCTCGGCGCTATTCCTAATCGAGCGGAGTTTAGACACAACCGACGTAATCCACTTCATCTTGATATCTTGGTGGTGGATGAAGCATCGATGGTCGACTTATCCATGATGTATAAGCTGGTGGATGCACTCCCTGAACACGCAAGGCTGATTCTGCTTGGGGATAAAGATCAGCTTGCTTCAGTAGAGGCTGGTGCCGTGTTGGGTGATATCTGCTCGTTTAATTCAACAGGCTACAGCACAGCGCAAGGCAGTTTGATTGCAGAAATGACAGGCTTTGGCGCGATAGCTAATACAAGGCAGGTCAAAGCTGGATCGGTTAACCCTCCTGCGATTGCAGATAGCTTGTGTATGCTGCAGAAGAGTTACCGTTTCGATGCGCGCTCAGGTATCGGGCAGTTAGCAAAAGCGATCAATAATGGATCGGCTAATCAGATCGACCAAGTGTTTGCTAAAGGGTTTGAAGATATCGAAAATCATCCCCTGTCGAGCGACAGTTATAACTTGATGCTGCGTACGCTAGTCAATGAGTATGGTGCGTATCTGAACCGAATGAATGTGCCGTTAGAAGAATTAGAAACCCAAGAAGCGAGAGCGAAATCAGTGCTCGATTTGTTCAGCCAGTGCCGATTGCTGTGCTCTATTCGTGAAGGTGACTTTGGTGTTAAAGGCCTCAACCACAGAATTGAAAGGGCACTTGCCGCAAGACGCTTAGTGAATCCGCATAACGATGAATTGTGGTATCACGGGCGACCAGTAATGGTAACGCGCAATGATCATGGCTTGGGCTTATACAATGGTGATATAGGTATCTGTATGCTTGAAGCTGATGCAAGTCGCTCTTCTTCAACTGAAGATAACTCCGCACCTCGATTGAAAGTATATTTTGAATTGCCCGATGGCAGTGTAAAAGCCGTACTACCAAGCCGAGTGCCCGATCATGAAACGGCTTATGCGATGACGATACACAAATCTCAGGGTAGTGAATTTGATCTGACTTTGATGATCTTACCACCAGATTTCAGCCCGATTCTAACGCGAGAACTTATCTACACGGGGATTACGCGAGCTAAGAAACGATTGATGATGTTCAGTGATACTAACGTATTGAAGCGTGGTATTAAGGTGAAAACAGAGCGAGTCAGTGGTTTAGGAAGTCGCTTAACCAGCTAACAGTCAGTGGTTTTAGCGAAGGTGTTTCTGGAAGCAAAACTACGAAATAGCAGGGTAGAGTGTATACACAAAGCAACCATCCCTGGTTGCTTTGAACGTTATTAGGAATCCGTGCCTAAAAACGCTCGGGTAAACGATATATGGTTTATCTTGTACTTTGCTTGGCAATTCAAAATAAACTCTTTGAGGTTCTCGCTCACAGGGAACACGCAGTGCACGTCTAGCCCTTCTAAGAATTGGTTATCAGCCATATCCCAAAAACTTTGCAGCGAGTTACAAACAATGGTTCTCATATCAATGTTGCTCTTTTTGCTGTTTATATTAACGGCAGAGCTACTGCTAGCGTGCTGACCGTTAACGGGTATAGCAATCCGTGCAGTTACCATCTCAATGAGTTCGATATGACTATCGAGATGGCAATTCCTATAAAAACATTTGTAAATATTATTAAAGCGCTTAAATTCTATACAATTATTCGTGTGAGTGAAAGTGCATATTTGATAAAACTCATATAGTAAACGATTACATTTGCAATTAATTTGCGATCAAATTGAGATTTTGATCCAAAACTTTATTTACACGTTCAACGCTAAGATCTTTGAGTTTCTCTGATAGTTGTATAGACCCTGTTTTTCCATCGGTAATTCATCAACGCCTATCTCGTAAAAACCCTGTTCACGGAACCAATGAAGGCTATGTGTGGTAAGAACAAAGATTTGGTCGATGTCACGCGACTTGGATTGATGACGCATGTAATCCAGCAGTAATTGCCCACGGTTTCCATCGCGGTAGTCAGGGTGGATAGCAACACATGCCATCTCTGCCATGTGATCTTCGGGGTAAGCATATAATGCAGCACAGCCAATAATCAGACCGTCTTTTTCGATAATGGTAAAGCGATGGACTTCTTGTTCTAACTGCTCTCTTGAGCGACGGACGAGAATACCTTGTTCTTCAAGCGGGCGAATGAGGTCAAAGATACCACCGATGTCATCAATCTGAGCTTGTCTGACTTGCTCGGCACTCGCCATGACCACTTGGGTTCCAATACCGTCGAAAGAGAACAGTTCTTGGATTAATGCGCCATCCACTTTGTAGCTAATTAAGTGACAACGAGGCACACCAGCACGACAAGCCGAGATAGCACCTTTCAGGAATCGTAATGTTCCTGTGCTCATGTCTTCGGCAGGGTTTTGAGATTGAGTTAACCGTTCTAGAATTAGCTTGGCGTCTTTAGGGAAAAGTTCGGCGAGTACATTACCATTTTGATCCGTTACCCCTTGCTCCGAGCAAAAGCCAATCAACTTATCAGCCTTTAAACGAATAGCCACTTGAGTTGCGACTTCTTCAGAAAGTAGGTTAAAGCTTTCACCCGTTACGGAGCTGGCAATCGGACCAAGTAGGACGATGGAGCCTTGGTCGAGTGTGCGATTAATCCCTTCAATATCGATTCGACGAATACGCCCGCTGTGACAGTAATCCGTACCATCATCGACACCTAGCGGCTGAGCGGTAATAAAATTGCCACTCATGACGTTCAGTTGAGTGCCCGCCATAGGGGTATTGTTCAGGCTCATTGAAAGACGAGCTGTGATGGCGAGTTGTAATTGGCCTGCTGCCTGCATCGCAACACCCAGAGAATACTCGTCGGTGACTCTAATATTCTTGTGATAAGGCGTATGGCAATCTTGCTTTGCTAACAGTTGGTTGATCTGCGGTCTTGCCCCATGAACAAGAACAATCTTGACTCCAAGGCTGTGGAGTAAGGCAATATCACTAATAATGTTACCAAAGTTTCTATCGGCAACGGCTTCGCCTCCCAGCATAATTACCATGGTTTTACCACGGTGGGCATTTACGTAAGGGGTTGATTGTCTGAAACCTTTTACTAGCGCTGTACTTCTTAATTTCACAGAACAAGTCCATTTGTGTTTATTTATTCGTTAATTTAGCATTTAAATTCAAATTTAAACAACACATTTTTGGAATAAAGCGCAAACTATTCTCATCTAGGGTTCATTATATAAACTGTCTCAGTGTAGAATGCGCATAGCATCTTTATGAGTAGTTACCGAATGCAACAAGCTCCAGCAAGAAAGAACAAGATCGATGAGATAACCAAAGGCCTGTACAGTGAAGCTGAGCAGCGCAACCAATCTAAATTGAAGCGTAAGATCATTGAACGCAGCCTAATGGCATTAGCTATGGTCGGTACGTTTGCGGTGGTGTCTCTTTTTGGTGATGTTATTAATAGAGTACAAGATGCAGCAACACCCGATCACTTGCTTTATGGCACTTGGGTTGAACAAGATGTTGCTCATTATGCGACAGATGAATTTGTGCTTAATGCCAATGGTGTCTCAGTCGGTGGTTCAGTTATTTCGACTAACTTTGAGTTTGATGGTAATTACTTTGAATACAAGGCGGGGGATAAAACGTATCGCTTCCGCATGACCAAATCTGATCATACGGAAATGGTGCTCGATTCGGATGGGCACTACAACCCAGTCTTTCGCCTCAAAGGCTATATCGATAATTCCGTTCGATAGGTTATCTTACTGTAAACTCTTACAATCTAAGATTGTGTTATCTGACCGTTTTTGTCATCCTCGATGCATAGAATTTTTAGGATGACTCTTGTGATTAAAAAATGGCTTCCCCTTGTTGCCGCCTCTTTACTATTTGGCTGTGCTCAACCTACCGACCTTGCTCAACAACATCTTGATGATGAATTTCCCCGTACCTTAAATAAGGTTGATCAGGTCGAATCTAATAAGCCAAGAGACTACACCGCATTTTCAGAACAAGCTGAGATGGTCGTTTCAAAATCCCCTTCAATGGCTAAAATCTACGAACCGCTTTATCAGCAACTTAATGAGTGGGCGATGCAAAGTGGAGATCCTAGCGAGTTAGCTAACTTCGGCGTTCAAACCGCTCAGCTTGGTGGCGGCGATAAGCAAGGTAATGTCTTATTCACGGGCTATTTTTCTCCGGTGATGGAACTGCGCCATGAAGCGAGTGAGGAATACCGATTCCCTGTTTATGGACTTCCTGACTGTGACAAAGATTGCCCAACACGGGAGGAGATCTACAACGGTGCATTAGAAGGCCAAGGTCTTGAGCTCGGCTACTCTGCAAATCGTATCGACCCGTTCATGATGGAAGTACAAGGCAGTGGTTTTGTGCATTTTGGTGATGACGATACGTTGCAGTATTTTGCTTACGCGGGGAAAAACAACAAAGCTTACGTGAGTATTGGTCGTGTGTTGATCGAGCGAGACTTGGTTCCACGCGAAAAGATGTCGTTGAAAGCGATTAAAGAGTGGGTGCTGGCGAATGACCCAGAAGTGGTCAAAGAGCTGTTAGAGCAAAACCCGTCTTTCGTTTTCTTTGAAGCGAGAGACGACCTATCAGTAATGGGCAGCGCGGGTATTCCCTTATTACCAATGGCTGCAGTAGCAGGCGATCGCTCTATCTTACCAATGGGTACTCCGATTCTTGCTGAGGTTCCGTTACTGAATTCTGATGGTACTTGGAGTGGTGCGCACCAATTAAGATTGCTATTGGTTTTAGATACCGGTGGTGCCGTTAAGCAAAACCACTTGGATCTCTACCACGGTATGGGGCCAAGAGCGGGTACTGAAGCGGGTCATTACAAGCATTTTGGTCGTGTGTGGAAGCTTGGTTTAGATGGCAGCGCAACCGAAGCGCCTTGGGCTTTACCTCCTGAGAAGGTTGAGTAAACGACAATAAAATAGGGCATTGAAAGCGAATCGCTAATCCCCTAGACTTTTTATTCAAGAGTGCGTATAAAACGCACTCTTTTCTTTTTCTCAGAAATAAATTGGCGGCAACAATGCGTGAATTGACCACTCCAGCTTCAGAAAACTATGACCAACGATTTGGTGGCACTCGTCGCCTATATGGCAATAGTGAAGTCGACATACTTAGAGCTGCACACGTGTGTGTGATCGGTATTGGTGGCGTAGGTTCATGGGCTGTTGAAGCGCTTGCTCGTACTGGTTTAGGTGAGCTGACGTTGATCGATATGGATGACGTGTGCGTGACTAACATTAACCGTCAAATCCACGCTATGTCGGGTACGATTGGCAAGAGCAAAATCGAAGTGATGGCAGAGCGTGTTAAGTTGATTAACCCTGAGTGTAAAGTGAACCTGATTGATGACTTTATTGGCCCTGACAATCAGGCTGAGTATTTGTCGAAAGAGTTCGATTTTGTTCTAGACGCGATTGATAGCATGAAAGCTAAGGCTTCACTGCTGGCTTATTGTCGTAGTAACAAAATCAAAGTGATCACCACGGGTGGTGCTGGTGGACAAATCGATCCGACTCAAATCAAAGTGGCTGATCTGACTAAGACGATTCAAGACCCGTTAGCCAAGAAATTGAAAGACACCTTACGTCGTCATCATAATTTCCCTAAGAACCCTGCGCGTAAGTTTGGTATCGATTGTGTGTTCTCTACTGAGCAACTTAAATACCCTCAAGCTGATGGTAGTGTATGTGCAGCGAAGGCGACCGCAGAAGGTCCAAAGCGTATGGATTGCGCGACGGGTTTTGGTGCGGCAACAGTGGTAACGGCTACGTTTGGTTTTGTGGCGGTTTCACGTATCGTAGAAAAGATCGTTCAAAAGCATTCTAAATAAATAATTATTAGAGACTAGACAGCAAGCTTTTGTGTACCTAACAATCTACTGGATATTAAAATGATGTCATTCCCAAGCTCTCCATTCGGCAAAGAAATCAACAGCAATGATATTGTCGCAAAAATGCAGACTTTCAGCGGTTGGGAAGACCGTTATCGTCAAGTGATTCAATGGGGCAAGAAGCTGCCAATGATGCCTGATGAACTGAAAAGTGAACAGGTTGTGGTATCTGGTTGTGAAAGCCAAGTGTGGTTAGTTTCTCAGAACATAGAAGGTGTTTGGTACTTTTGCGCCGATTCTGATGCGCGTATTGTCCGCGGTCTAATCGCATTAGTGATGGCGGCATATGATGGAAAAACATCAGAGCAGGTACAAGCATTCGACATTGATGGCTACTTTGAACAAATCGGTCTAATTACCCATCTAAGCCCATCTCGCGGTAATGGGTTAAAAGCGATTGTTGCTCAAATCCAAGAACTAAGTGCATAACATCTCTTAGAAGTACAGATACAAAAAGGGTTGACGCTAAGCGCCAACCCAAGTCCGTTACTCGTTATTCTTTGTTATCTATAGCATATCAACGGCTTTCTCTATTGCCGCGATCAGCTTTTCGACATCATCCATATTGTTATAAATACCAAATGAGATCCGTACAGTCCCTTTTACATTGAGTGCATCCATTAATGGGTGCGCACAGTGGTGGCCAGCACGAACGGCAATACCTTGTTGATCTAATAGAGTTGCAATATCTTGATGGTGAACACCGTCCATCACAAAAGTAATCACACTTGAATTGGGTCTATAGCCAACAACCAGGATATCATCCAATTGGTTGAGTGCTTGGTAGGTTTTCTGTTGTAGCTGGTGGATGTGAGTTTCTACGTCGTGCTGCTCAAACTGATGTAACCACTCTATCGCTGTACTTAATGCTATGGCTCCCGCCACGTTTGGCGTGCCAGCTTCAAATTTCCCCGGCAGTTCAGAAAATGTGGTGCCAGAGAAAGATACGCGCTCGACCATTTTGCCACCACCATGCCAAGGTGGCATCGCTTCTAACAATTCAAGCTTACCGTAAAGCACGCCAATGCCTGCAGGGGCATAGAGTTTATGCCCTGAGAAAACGTAGAAATCAGCGCCTAAATCCGAAACATCAACCGGTTCGTGAACGATACCTTGCGCACCATCAACCACCACGATGGCATCCAACTTATGGGCTTTTTCGATCACTTGCTCAATCGGTTGGCGAGAACCAGTGACATTTGTTATCTGAGCCAGAGCTACAATCTTGGTTCGTTCAGTTAATAGAGCATCAAATGCCTCGAGATCAAACTCACAGTCAGATGTCATCGGTACTTTGATGACCTTTGCACCAGTTTGTTCAGCTACGATTTGCCAAGGGACGATGTTGGCGTGATGCTCCATTTCGCTAATTAAGATCTCATCGTCAGGTTGAAGTGTACTTCTGGCGTAGGTTTGAGCGATCAGGTTAAGTGCTTCGGTTGCACCGCGAGTCCAAATAATTTCTTTTGACGATGTCGCGCCGATAAACTGAGCGACTTTGTCTCTTGCTGCTTCAAATTGACTGGTTGCTTGAGCTGTTAAGCTATGACTACCGCGGTGAACATTGGCATTTTGCTTGGAGTAATATTGGCTAATGGCATCAATAACCACCTGAGGTTTTTGTGTCGTTGCCGCGCTGTCTAAGTAAATCAACGGTTGTTGGTTGATGGTTTGTGATAGCGCAGGAAACTGCTCTCGGATGTGATTGATATCAAGCATCTATTCTTACCTAAAATCTTAGAAATTGGTGCTAGCGTTATGCGTAGCGGTATCGTTATTTTATCGCGACTTGTTAACCGTTGCTGACTAATCTTGATTATTCCAGCTATTTTCTCGTTCTTTAACCTGAGCGAAGAGCTTTTTGTTAACTGGAACCTTTATCTGATGCTTAAGCGCTGTTTTTATTAGGTGTCCAGTAATGAAGTCGATCTCTGTCTTTCGTTGGTAGAACATGTCTTGCTTCATTGAGGAGTTGTTTTGTGCTGTCGCTTGAATAACCTTGATGACGCTTTTCTCTAATTCGTCGAAGGAACAAGTAATACCCTCAGCCAGCATCACTTGTGTGAGTTCTTTAATTATAGAACTCAGAACTTCGCTAAATCTTTGCTCAGCAAGCTCCCCGTTTTTGATTTGTTCCAGCCCTGTCAGTGGGTTGATGGCACAATTGATGGCGAGCTTAGTCCACAGCGCTGTTTTTAACTCAGGATTCCAACTCACGGCAGGTAAGGCATGTTCCAACACATCAACTAAAAAAGTGCACTGTTGACCCTTGAGGTTAAAAGCACCCAATTGAGTTTGGCCTATTCCTGTGTGGGATACATTGTTGCGATTGGGTTTGAATGCCGCTTGAGTGGTGGTCGCCAATATTACGGGGTGAGCATCAATTTGAGTCGCTATGTTATCGACCGCGCCCATTCCGTTGTGCATGAACATGAGAATGGTGTCGGGATCGAGATGTTGAAGCAGTGGAATGGTTGCTTCTTCTACTTGCCAAACTTTGACCGTGAAGATCACTAGATCACTTTCTGATAGCTTTTCGATATTGTGATTATTGAAGGAAAGAGAAACTTGCTCATCCAATGATAGTTTCATTGAGTTGTCTGCGGAGCGGCCCCACAAAGATACATTATGACCCGCTTGAAGTAGTTTTATCGCCCACAAAGAGCCAATAGCCCCTGGCCCAACAATCGTGATGTTCACAGCAATACCGAGATAAGAAAGTGATGCAGCAAGGATAGCGAGGCATTAAATGAAAGCAATAAAAAATGGCACCCGAGGGTGCCATTTAGGAAACTTTCTTAGAAGTTCGATTAGAACTTGTAAGTTACTGCTAGGTAGTGACCTACACCTGAAGAGTCAACAGTTTGAGTCCATGGTAGTGCTTCACCATCTGAAAAACCGTAGATGTCTTTGTATAGTTTCAAGCCGTAACCAACAGCGAATTGGTCTGAGTGCCAGTAGATACCGTTAAACATAGCACCGCCGTTTGACGTGTTAGTGTTGAACTTGTTACCAGCCTTGTCTTCCATACCGAATTGGTAATCGATGTAACCTTGGTAAGAGATGAATGAACCGTTCTCGAAGAAGTAGAATGGTTTGAACCAGTTAGTCGAGATTTGGAAACCATTCCAGTCTTTGTCGTTACCGTAGTAAGAACCATATAGGTTTAGGCCAACTTTACCGAACCATGGAACCATGATGTCAGAGCCAAGACCGATCTTCTGGTTGTTTACACCAGAGTTACCACCCCATTCCATAAGAGATGCAACGTAAAGCTCTTGAACTGGACCGAAAGAAAGGTCTTTACCTGTTAGTCCGTCTAGAGACATACGAGGTGCGAACTTCATAAATATTTTTTCTGCACCAGCTTTGTCGCTGCCTGGATCTGAAGTTAGGTTGAATACATCAACGTAACCGTAAAGATCGAAGATTCCCGAGCGGCCGCCAAATTCCATTTCTAGGTAATCGTGAGTTGACTCTGGGCCTGCGCCTTTCTCATCGATTGCAGCCATAAGGTTGAACTGCATCCACTTGTAATCATTTTTGTGGATGTCGCCGTCAGAATAATCAGCCGCCATTACTGGAGCAGAAGCTGCTGCAAGTAGGCCAAGAGTTAAAAGTGATTTACGCATAATGGAACTCTCTATGTTTGAAATAAGTAACCCGCTAATCCGTGCGTGTTTATATGTCCGAATGCCGAGCATAATAGCGATTTTGTTCTCAAATAAAAGTGAGACGGAGTGAAAACTATAATTATTATGGTGAAGTTGATCACACTAATGATCTAAATGATGGAACTTTAAGGTGGTAATGCATCTTGATGCACCACTAATTCTATTGATTTTGTGAAATTAGATTATTTTATGGATAAATTGGTGAATTACTGCCCTAAGCAAACGATTCTACTGAATAGAGTGACATGCATATCAAAATCAACAGTATTCCTTTCTAAGCGTTTTCTTGCTGGAAATGACTAATTCGACCAACGTATTAACCCCGTGTTTAATCCATTCTTAATCGAGTTCGTACTGATGTTGAAATCAATTGGTGAACACTCATGTGATGAGTCGTCTGAAATTTGAACGTGGCTGCTTTTTTCTGTCACAGAACTCTTGAGACAGTTATTTGCACGAAACTCAAAGATTGCGTGAACGGGGTTTTATCACAGCGGGAACTTGTTTTGTGACATTCTTATTGTTGGGTAATCATCTATTGTCGAGGTCGATTCTATAGCGACAACATTAGCTAATGGAGTGTTGTATCAAGTAGTGGTGATTGATGATTCGATGGACGTCGGTTTTAACTTAATCGTGGGTGATACGACGGACTAATTGTGTTCCGAGAGTGACTGACAGTAAAAAAGAGAGGGTAGCGCGATGCTACCCTCTTTCCATTACTCTTGATTGTTTTTGGCTTTTTCTAATAAGTCCGTGAAAAAGTGGCGTAACGAGTAGAGCATGATCAAACTCGGTATCACCATTAATGATGTCAGTATAAAGAAGGTGGACCAATCATTGAGATAATCGACCAACTCACCACTGAAAGAAGCCAACGTTGTTCGACCGAAGTTACCCAAGGAAGCTAGTAGAGCGTATTGAGTCGCAGAGAAAGCTTGTCCTGTCAGTAAGGTCAAGAAAGACACAAATGCGACAGTAGAGAAGGCGGTAGTAAAGTTATCGACAATAATTGTTGCCAAGAACAGAGTTTCACTTGGGCCTGCTTTAGCTATCCACGCAAACATGAGGTTACTGGCTGCCATTGCTATGCCGCCAATCATCAACCCGCGTACAATACCGAATTTCACATTGAAGATACTGCCTAGCAAGGTGAAGAGTATCGTCGCGCCCCAACCAATCAATTTAGAGTAGTGGCCGATCTGTTCGTTGCTAAAGCCAATCTCTTTATAGAAGGTGATCGACATTCTACCTAAGAAGGCTTCACCAATCTTAAATAGGAATACGAAGAGCAACAGGGTAATAGCAACTTGTACACCGTTACGCTTAAAGAAATCGTAGAACGGTTCTAGTACAGTTACGCTAAACCAGGCGACGACTTTAGAGCCCACAACCTTATTGTGTCGTTGCTGCGCCTCTTTTTGTAGCGCTTCACGTTGTGTTGTTGGCTCACCGACAAATAAGGTGAATAGCATCAGAATGATGACGACACCAGCCATACCGAAGTACACGCCATTCCAACCGATCGTGTCGGCATTGATAAAGGCGAGATAACCCGGAAGAGAATAGCCCGTCCACCATCCCATCACGGCCATTGCGGATGCTTGTGGTAACTTTGACGATTCTGATTTTGGAAATGAATCAATACGGAAGGCATCAATTGCGACATCTTGGGTTGCAGAGGCCGTCGCGATGCCGAGAGCGAGCATAGAGGTGAACATCAAATCATTGGCTGGGTTGACTCCGGCAATGAAGAGCGTGCAGATCAATACAAAGCTTTGGCATAGGAATATCCAACTGCGTCGTTGGCCCAACATTGCATGTAGGATTGGCAGTTTGACTCGGTCTACCAGTGGTGCCCAAAGAAAGTTAATGGCATAGACGGCGAACACACTACCGAAATAACCAATCGCAGCACGAGTTAAGCCTGCGTCTTTAAGCCAGCCAGACATGTTGGATCCAATAAGAACCCATGGGAAGCCGCTTGAGCAGCCGAGCATGAACACCCACAGTAAGCGCTTATCGAGATAGCTTCGGAAGGTCTGCATCCAAGAAAGAGAGGGAGTGCCAGATGACATGGGGCGTCCTTGTATAGAAAAACGCCCTTAAGAGGTTAAGGGCGCTGTATGAGATTACTTAAGAAGCGTTACTTTATTGATGATGATAGGGTCTGATGGGATATCTGACATGCGACCGATTCGCTTAGTAGGAATGGTTGCCATCTTTTGTACGACATCGAAACCTTCAGTCACAGTGCCGAAAACAGCGTAACCAGGGTTGCCACCTTTTGCATTCAAGAAGTCGTTATCCGAAAAGTTGATAAAGAACTGACGAGTCGCAGAATCTGGCGCGTTAGTGCGAGCCATTGAGATCGTTGCTGTATCATTTTTTAGACCGTTACTGCCTTCATTTTTGATCGGAGCATAAGTCGCTTGTTGATTCATGTCTTGATCAAAACCGCCACCTTGCGCCATAAAGCCAGGGATAACACGGTGGAAGATAGTGCCTTCGTAGCTGCCATCCTCAACGTATTTTAGGAAGTTATCCACACTAATTGGTGCTTGCTCTTGGTTTAGCTCAATAGTGAATTCGCCTAATGTCGTCTCTACGTTCACTTTAGGGCCAGCCCAAACGCTTACGCTAACCAGCATTAATGCGATAGAAGTTAGAATACGGCTCATTAGAAACGTTCCTTCATGTAGTTTTGTAGCTCAGGGTCGTTCGCGATTTCAGTAAGAACTAAGTTGATCACATCGTTTAGAACCATTGAGATGTCGTCGTTTGAAGCGCTTAATGCACCAGTACGAGTTGCAGTACCGTTGAATGTTTTAACGAGCTTACCTTCAGGTGTTTCAGCCGTTACTTCAAGTGTGACTTTACCGTCCATTTGGTTTTCCATAATGGTGTGTTCTACGGTAACAAGTGCTTCTTGAATCTCTAAAACAATTGAGTTTTCACTGTTTACGCTTGCACGGAAACCTTGAGAGTCCAGTTGTTTTGCTAATGCGTCCTCTAGAGAAATACGCATGTTCTGTTTGGCATGAATCGGCTGGATATTTGAACGGCCACTATCGACCAATGCTACATACTGAGCGGCACGAACATCTTTGCTCGTTAGTGTGTATGTTTTGCCTTGAACGAGATTGCTTGAGCTTAGTGAAGCTTCTGGCATTACGTTGATCTGTTCTTGCTGAGGGGCTGAACAGGCAGTCAGAGCCATGATAGAAGCAGCCAAAATCAGTTTTTTCATTCCTTTATCCTTTCTAAATTCACACCAGAAGCTCGGTATCTTAAATTCTTATGAAGCAGTCTACTGCCTATTTATTAAAATTAGCAGGCTCTCTTGTTGCCTGTAATATCTCAAATTTTTGGTTCAATTCAAGCGTTTCGACGTTAGCTTCACCAAATAATCTTGCTAGTTTGACATCGTATCCGAGGTGTCGGTTACCAATAACAATTAATTTACCTCCGTTACTAAGAACATGCTTTGCATCACAGAACATTTGCCACGCAATGTGATCAGTAATCGCTTGTTGTTGATGGAACGGAGGATTACACATAACTAAGTAGGTGCTGTTTTTCTTAAAGCCATCTAAACAGTTGTTTGCGATGAACTGGAAGTTACCTTCTTCGCCAAGATTGTCTTTTACATTTTGGCGCGCAGATTCCACAGCCATGAAGCTTTCGTCTACACAGGTAATACGAGCTTGTGGGTTTAACTGACCTGCTTTCACACTCAGTACACCATTACCACAACCCAAATCAATTATGTGACGTAATTCTGGATCTTGTGGAATGTGTTCCAACATATAACGAGCGCCTTGATCGAGTGCCTCGCCTGAGTAAACATTTGGTAAATTTTTCAAGCGAATATCTTCACCGTCCACATCCCATTCAACATAAGGCTCTACCGTTTGAATCGGTTGGCAGTTTGGAGACGAGAACACAAGGCGATGCTTTTTCTTAGCCAGAGAGGTTTTGGTTTCACCCAGATATTTTTCAAACAGGTTAAGTGTTGAAGTGTGGATCTCTTTTACTTTATTCACACCAATCACTTGGCAGCCTTCAGGTAATGCTTGGCGCAATTGGCTCAACTGCCATACTAGGTGGCGGTTGGTTTTTGGTAATTGCATGATCACAAGGTCGATACCGTGTGG
Source organism: Vibrio bathopelagicus (assembly GCF_014879975.1). Taxonomy (NCBI): domain Bacteria; kingdom Pseudomonadati; phylum Pseudomonadota; class Gammaproteobacteria; order Vibrionales; family Vibrionaceae; genus Vibrio; species Vibrio bathopelagicus. Next base: position 796,794 of record NZ_CP062500.1, read on the forward strand.
GATATCATCCATGGTGTTCAGAAAGTTCACACGGTTGCTCTGATTGCGCTGTAAGTTTTTTAGCGTTCCGCGATGAGAGATAAACGAGTCGCTCATCATGGTCACGTCATGATCTTTTGAGAACCAAGCGGATAGGGCGCCAAAACTGTCGTTCATGATCAGTATGTGTTTACCAGATTCAAGATTCATCTCTTCAACATGGCTAATCAGGTATTCGTCGCCGGCATCCCAAGCTTGAAGGGGTTCATTTGAACGGTTGGGGAAACGATTTAGGGTTAAAGTTCTATCGTGAAGGGTAAGTTCAGTTTTCATTGCTTGAGATACTTATGTAAGAAATAACAAAGATATTGTCTCAAATGCAGCCTGAACAAGATATAAAAAACTCGACTAAACCCCTCGAGTCAGCGATGAAATACTCAGACAGTCGGTTAGTTAGGGTTTATACTGGAGCGACAGATAAGGCCAATACGCTATTTAAGGAATCACAATGATCCAAGAAGTTATCGAAACAAAATTGCACAATGAGTTTTCACCAAGTCATTTAAACGTGGTGAATGAGAGCTATATGCACAATGTTCCGGCTGGTTCTGAGAGTCATTTTAAAGTGATTGTTGTCAGCGATGTGTTTGAAGGTTTGCGCCTTATTGCTCGTCACCGAGCGGTAAATAAAGCACTTTCAGAAGAACTGGCGAATAATATTCACGCGCTATCTATTCATACCTATACAAAAGATGAATGGATGAAGCAGCTAGATAACGTGCCAGACAGCCCTATGTGTATGGGTGGTGGCAAGTAATAGATTCAATACATATAAATAGAGGTGGTTATGCCGCCTCTTTTGTCATCAAAACTATGTGTTTTTAGGTTTTATATCACTCAGATTGATGTCAAATTGAGCTGTCAAAAATACCCACAATGAGTAATGTTTTTATTAACAGTGTTTCAACATAACTCGTAAAATATTAGTTTGTGACAGAGTATTAATCTCTTGTTTAAAACACGATTCAAAAGCCATTTTATCTGTGCGGCTCGTCAAATTTATACATATTTGAGAGTCCATATGCTTCAAATCTCACCAAATAAAGGCCGTATTCAAGTTATTGGTCATGGCATCAAGTTGTCAAAAAATGCTAGTATACGGCACCTGATAAATCTCACATAATTAGTGTGATGAATTTATTAAGATAATGTTGCGATTTTGGTATCTCAAATCTACCGAAACCGGACACTGTAATGTCGTGTCTAAGGGCGGAATAAAACGTCCTGAATTTACGCAATTTAAAGAATCTTTTTCCCGATAAAGTAGTGCAAGTGCGTATGATTACAATAAAGAAGGGTTTGGATCTTCCTATCGCAGGAACTCCATCCCAGGTGATTAATGATGGTAAGTCCATCACTAAAGTCGCCTTGCTTGGCGAAGAGTACGTTGGTATGCGTCCTACGATGCATGCTCGCGTTGGTGATGAAGTAAAGAAAGGCCAAGTTCTTTTTGCAGATAAAAAGAACCCAGGTGTTGTATTTACTTCTCCAGCAAGCGGTAAAGTTATTGAAGTGAACCGTGGTGCTAAGCGTGTTCTTCAATCAGTAGTGATTGAAGTAGCAGGCAATGAGCAAATCACGTTCAATAGCTATGAAGCTAACCAACTAGTAGGCCTTGACCGTGAAACGGTTAAAGCTCAGTTAGTTGAGTCTGGCGCATGGACCGCTTTGCGAACTCGTCCGTTCAGCAAGGTTCCAGCCATTGATTCTGAAACTCAGGCTATTTTCGTAACTGCTATGGATACTAATCCGCTAGCAGCTGAGCCAGAATTAATCATTAACGAGCAGTCTGATGCTTTCGTTGCTGGTTTAGATCTTCTTTCAATTCTGACTAACGGTAAAGTGTACGTTTGTAAAAAAGGTACTAGCTTACCTCGTTCAGCTCAGTCTAACGTTGAAGAACATGTTTTTGATGGCCCACACCCTGCAGGCCTTGCAGGCACGCATATGCATTACCTATACCCGGTAAATGCACAAAATGTAGCGTGGAGCATTAACTACCAAGATGTTATCGCATTCGGTAAGCTTTTCCTTACTGGTGAGATTTACTCTGAGCGTGTTGTTTCTCTGGCTGGTCCAGTGGTGAACAACCCACGTCTAGTTCGTACTCAACTTGGTGCTAGCCTTGAAGAGTTGACTGACAGCGAGTTAATGCCAGGTGAAGTTCGTGTGATTTCTGGTTCTGTACTTACGGGTACTGAAGCAACAGGCTCACATGCTTACCTTGGTCGTTACCATCAGCAAGTTTCTGTTCTACGTGAAGGTCGTGATAAAGAGCTATTCGGCTGGGCTATGCCTGGTAAGAACAAGTTCTCTGTTACTCGTTCATTCCTTGGTCACATGTTTAAAGGTCAGTTGTTCAACATGACAACGACAACAAACGGTAGTGACCGCTCAATGGTTCCAATTGGTAACTACGAGCGCGTAATGCCTCTAGATATGGAACCAACATTGCTGCTTCGTGATCTATGTGCAGGCGACATTGATAGTGCTCAAGCACTTGGTGCGCTAGAACTAGACGAAGAAGATGTAGCATTGTGTACCTTTGTATGTCCAGGTAAATACGAGTACGGTCAACTACTTCGTGAATGCCTAGATACGATTGAGAAGGAAGGGTAATTTTCATGGGCCTTAAAAAGTTTCTTGAAGACATCGAGCATCATTTTGAGCCAGGTGGTAAACACGAGAAGTGGTTTGCGCTTTACGAAGCAGCAGCGACAGTGTTCTACACGCCAGGTCTTATCACAAAGAAAAGCTCACACGTTCGTGATAGCGTTGATTTAAAACGTATCATGATCATGGTTTGGTTCGCGGTATTCCCAGCAATGTTCTGGGGTATGTACAACGCGGGTGGCCAAGCTATCGCTGCACTTAACCATATGTACGCAGGCGCTGAATTAGTTTCTGTTATCGATGGTAATTGGCACTACTGGCTAACCGAAATGCTTGGAGCCTCCTTAGGACCCGATGCAGGTGTTGGCAGTAAGATGCTACTTGGTGCGACATACTTCCTACCTATCTATGCAACGGTATTTATCGTTGGTGGTTTCTGGGAAGTTCTGTTCTGTATGGTGCGTAAGCACGAAGTAAACGAAGGTTTCTTTGTTACTTCCATCTTATTTGCGCTTATCGTTCCGCCAACTCTTCCTCTATGGCAAGCAGCACTAGGTATTACCTTCGGTGTTGTTGTAGCGAAAGAGATCTTCGGTGGTACGGGTCGTAACTTCCTGAACCCTGCACTTGCTGGCCGTGCGTTCCTATTCTTTGCATACCCTGCACAGATTTCAGGTGACGTAGTTTGGACGGCTGCAGATGGTTTCTCTGGTGCAACTGCTCTTAGCCAATGGGCTCAAGGCGGCGGTAGCGCACTAATGAACGTAACATCTGGTGAAGCAATCACTTGGATGGACGCATTCATTGGTAACATCCCAGGTTCTATCGGTGAAGTATCGACTCTTGCACTTATGATTGGTGCAGCGATGATCGTTTACATGCGTATCGCTTCATGGCGCATCATTGCGGGTGTAATGATCGGTATGATTGCTGTGTCTACGCTGTTCAACGTGATCGGTTCTGAGACTAATGCAATGTTCAGCATGCCTTGGCACTGGCACCTAGTTCTAGGTGGCTTCGCATTCGGTATGTTCTTCATGGCGACAGACCCAGTATCAGCTTCATTTACCAATAAAGGTAAGTGGTGGTACGGCATCCTAATCGGCGCAATGTGTGTAATGATTCGTGTAGTTAACCCTGCATATCCAGAAGGCATGATGCTTGCGATTCTATTCGCAAACCTATTTGCTCCTCTGTTTGACCACGTTGTAATCGAGAAGAACATTAAGCGGAGACTAGCGCGCTATGGCAAGTAATAACGATAGCATTAAAAAGACGCTGTTTGTTGTTATCGCATTGAGCCTAGTGTGCTCAATCATCGTTTCAACAGCTGCAGTTGTTCTTAAACCTAAGCAGCAAGCTAACGCAGTTCTGGATCAGCAAACTAAGATCCTTGAAGTTGCGGGTATTGAGCTTGCAGGTGATATCCCAGCACTGTACGCAGAGAACATCGAACCTCGTCTAGTTGATTTCGCTACTGGCGATTTCGTTGACGGCGATGCTGCTGCATACGACCAACGTAAAGCGGCAAAAGATCCAGCTCAGTCAATCAAGCTTTCAGCTGAAGATGACATCGCTAAGATCATTCGTCGTGCTAACACGGGTACTGTATACCTTGTGAAAGATGGCGCTGAAACTTCTAAAGTTATCATCCCTGTTCACGGTAACGGCCTATGGTCAATGATGTACGCATTCGTTGCGGTAGAAACTGATGGCAACACAGTTTCTGGTATCACTTACTACGAGCAAGGTGAAACTCCTGGACTTGGTGGTGAAGTTGAGAACCCAAGTTGGCGTGCACAATTCGTTGGTAAGAAATTATTCGACGAAAACCACAAGCCAGCTATCAAGGTAGTTAAAGGTGGTGCTCCTGAAGGTACTGAGCACGGTGTTGATGGTCTTTCTGGTGCAACACTAACCAGCGTTGGCGTTCAACATACATTTGACTTCTGGTTAGGTGATATGGGCTTTGGTCCGTTCCTAGCAAAAGTTCGTGACGGAGGTCTGAACTAATGTCTAGTGCAAAAGAAATTAAAAAGAGCATCTTAGCGCCGGTGTTGGATAACAACCCTATCGCGCTACAGGTTCTTGGTGTGTGTTCTGCTCTTGCGGTAACCACTAAGCTAGAAACAGCATTTGTTATGACTATCGCGGTAATGTTTGTTACTGCTCTGTCTAACTTCTTCGTTTCTTTAATCCGTAATCACATTCCTAACAGTGTGCGTATCATCGTTCAGATGGCAATTATCGCATCATTAGTAATCGTGGTAGACCAAGTGCTTAAAGCATACCTATACGATATCTCTAAGCAGCTATCTGTATTCGTTGGCCTAATCATTACTAACTGTATTGTAATGGGTCGTGCTGAAGCATTCGCAATGAAGTCTGCTCCAATCCCATCGTTCATCGATGGTCTTGGTAACGGTCTTGGTTACGGTTTCGTTCTTATCACTGTTGGTTTCTTCCGTGAGCTTCTAGGCTCTGGAAAACTATTTGGTATGGAAGTACTACCTCTAGTGAGCAACGGTGGTTGGTATCAGCCTAACGGCTTGATGCTTCTAGCACCTTCTGCATTCTTCCTAATTGGTTTCTTGATTTGGGCAATTCGTGTGTTCAAACCAGAACAAGTAGAAGCGAAGGGGTAAGGTAGTCATGGAACATTATATTAGTCTGCTAGTTAAATCGATTTTCATCGAAAACATGGCGCTTTCTTTCTTCCTAGGTATGTGTACATTCCTAGCGGTTTCTAAGAAAGTTAAAACTTCTTTTGGTCTTGGTGTTGCGGTAGTTGTAGTACTTACAATCGCTGTTCCTGTAAACAACCTTGTTTACACACACATCCTAAAAGAAAATGCACTTGTTGCCGGTGTCGATTTAAGTTTCCTTAACTTCATCGCATTCATCGGTGTTATCGCTGCACTTGTACAAATCCTAGAGATGGTTCTAGACCGTTTCTTCCCACCTTTGTACAACGCACTAGGTATCTTCCTTCCTCTGATCACAGTTAACTGTGCAATCTTTGGTGGTGTATCTTTCATGGTAACTCGTGACTACAACTTTGCTGAATCTGTTGTTTACGGCTTCGGTTCTGGTGTGGGTTGGATGTTAGCTATCGTTGCTCTTGCGGGTATCCGTGAGAAGATGAAGTACTCTGACGTACCTCCAGGTCTACGTGGCCTTGGTATCACGTTCATTACTGTTGGTTTGATGGCGTTAGGCTTTATGTCTTTCTCTGGTGTTCAACTGTAGGGTAAGCACCCAGTAATAAGGAATAACAAATGCAAAGCATTATTCTTGGCGTAGCGATGTTTACCATTATTGTATTGGCTCTAGTATTAGTGATTCTTTTCGCTAAATCTAAGCTAGTACCATCAGGTGACATCACTATTGCTGTAAACGGCGACCCTGAGAAGGCGATCGTTACTCAACCTGGTAGTAAGCTACTTGGTGCTCTTGCTGGTGCAGGCATCTTCGTATCTTCTGCTTGTGGTGGCGGTGGCTCTTGTGGTCAGTGTCGTGTAAAAGTTAAGTCTGGTGGTGGCGATATTCTACCAACAGAACTTGATCACATTACAAAAGGCGAAGCTCGTGAAGGCGAACGTCTTGCATGTCAAGTTGCTATGAAAACTGACATGGAGATTGAGCTAGACGAAGACATCTTTGGTGTGAAGAAGTGGGAATGTACCGTTATCTCTAACGATAACGAAGCTACTTTCATCAAAGAGTTAGCACTTGCTATCCCTGAAGGCGAAGAAGTACCTTTCCGTGCTGGTGGTTACATTCAGATTGAAGCTGAACCACATCACGTGAAATACGCAGATTACGATATTCCTGACGAATACCGTGGTGACTGGGATAAGTTCAACTTGTTCCGTTACGAGTCTATCGTTAAAGAGCATTCGATCCGTGCTTACTCTATGGCTTCATACCCAGAAGAGAAAGGCATCATCAAGCTTAACGTGCGTATTGCAACTCCGCCGCCAAACAACCCTGACGTAGCTCCTGGTGTGATGTCTTCATACATCTGGTCTCTTAAAGAAGGTGACAAATGTACTATTTCTGGTCCATTTGGTGAGTTCTTTGCTAAAGACACAGACAATGAAATGGTATTCATCGGTGGTGGTGCAGGTATGGCGCCAATGCGTTCACATATCTTCGACCAACTTAAGCGTCTTAACTCTACTCGTAAGATGTCTTACTGGTACGGTGCACGTTCTAAGCGTGAGATGTTCTACATTGAAGACTTCGACGGCCTAGCGGCTGCAAACGAAAACTTCGTGTGGCATTGTGCTCTGTCTGATCCTCAACCTGAGGACAACTGGGACGGTTACACTGGTTTCATCCACAACGTATTGTACGAAAACTACCTGAAGGACCACGAAGCTCCTGAAGACTGTGAGTACTACATGTGTGGTCCACCAATGATGAACGCGGCTGTTATCGGCATGCTGAAAGATCTTGGTGTAGAAGATGAAAACATCCTACTAGATGACTTCGGTGGTTAATCCATTTAAGTGATTGATATTATGGCTGACTCCTACGAGTCAGCCATTTGTTTTTCTAAAGCTCGTTTTGACAACATACTGGCTTATATAAGAAAGAGTAAGGTATTTTTAAGACCTATGTTTACTCTTATTTTTCCTTATATAAATCCTCAACATTAGACAGGAGTAAGCAAGTGAGAATTTGGCTTGTTGCATTAACTTCTTTAATTTTTCTTGCTGGCTGTGAAAAGCCGATTGAGCAAGTGCATTTAAGTGGCCCAACGATGGGTACTAGCTACAATATTAAATACATCAATGGTGATGAGTTCCCTGAGTCTAAAGATATTCACACCGAGATTGATCGTTTACTTGAAGAAGTAAACGATCAGATGTCGACTTACCGTGAAGACTCAGAGTTAAGCCGTTTTAATCAGCACAAAGGTGCAGACGCATTTGAAGTTTCTGAGCAAACTGCAATTGTGGTGAAAGAAGCGATTCGTTTGAACGGTCTTACTGAAGGTGCGTTGGATGTTACCGTTGGTCCTTTAGTTAACTTGTGGGGGTTTGGCCCCGAAGCACGCCCAGAAGTTGTTCCTACAGACGAAGAGCTTGCTGCTCGTAAGGCGAAGGTGGGTATCCATCACCTGAGCATTGAAGGCAACAAACTCACCAAGGACCTACCGAACCTTTATGTCGATCTTTCGACAATTGCAAAAGGTTGGGGTGTTGACGTTGTAGCTGACTACCTTGATTCAATTGGCATTCACAACTACATGGTTGAAATTGGCGGTGAAATTCGCTTGAAAGGTCTAAACCGTGACAATGTGGGTTGGCGCATAGCGATTGAAAAACCAAGTGTAGAAGAGCGTACTATTCAAGAGATCATCGAACCGGGTGATATGGCGATTGCAACCTCTGGTGACTATCGTAACTATTTCGAGCGTGATGGTGTTCGTTACTCACACATCATCAACCCAGAAACAGGTAAACCTCTTCATCACAAAGTGGTTTCAGTGACTGTTTTAAACCCGTCTTCAATGACTGCAGACGGCTTATCTACTGGCCTTATGGTCTTAGGTGAAGTCAGAGGAATGGAAATCGCTAACCAGCATAACATCCCAGCGTTTATGGTGGTTAAAACAGCAGATGGCTTTAAAGAAATTGCTTCAGAAGCATTTAAGCCATACTTAGGTAAATAAGGTAAGCGAGAGAATTATGAATACATTTCTGATTACATTTGGTGTTTTTCTTGCCGTGATCACAGCAATGTCGATTGGCTATATTGTCCAAAAGAAAGTTGTGAAAGGTAGTTGTGGTGGTTTAGGTGCTGTCGGTATCGACAAAGTCTGTAATTGCCCAGAACCTTGTGATGCGCGTAAAAAGCGCGAAGCACGCGAAGCTTACCGAGTTGAGAAACTGGCTGAGCGTCAAGAAAAAGAAGCGGCTTGGAGTAAAGATCGTATCGCTTAATCGGTGATAACGGTTGATGCTAGTTTTCCTTAATTAGTCTTTAACTAATGGATCATCTAGCTCTCTAAACGCAAAGAGCTCAAGGCATTGTCTTGAGCTCTTTTTGTTTCAAATGCTTAAAATGAAAAGCCTACAAGCCTGCCTATAAAGGATTTGGCTGTTATATCTGTCTATCTATATAGCCTAACTACCTATGAACTCTTATTTCGAGCGCATACAAGCTGGTTTCTGCCTTGTTCTTTGGCCGTATAAAGCAGTTCGTCGGCTGCTTTTATTTGTTCATCTAGTTTGCCGTTTAAATCAGTGACACCAATGCTGATACTGACTTTAATGCTTTGGGATTCATGAATCACTTCATGAGCTTCTATTGCCACTCTCATTGATTCTAGGTTATCAACGAAGCTTTCAAACGACCCACACGACTGAATACAAAACTCTTCGCCACCGAAACGAACGGCTACATCATCGTTGAAGTGATCCTTGATGATGCCGCCCACAGCAACTAGTACCGCATCGCCACCATCATGGCCGAAGGTATCGTTCACTTTCTTGAAAAAGTCGATATCCATCATCGCGATATTACGTTCTTCACAGCCTTTACACGATTGATTAAACAAGTAGCGACGGTTCCATAGCCCCGTGAGAGCATCCTCATTGGCATGACGAAACAGTTCATTGGTCGCTTCCTTCATGTCGAGCAGTTGGTGGATGCGGCAGAAGAATTCTTCTTGGTTAAATGGTTTATAGAGGAAGTCGTTGGCGCCCGCTTTAAGGAAGCGCGCGGTCATGGTGCGATCGTCACTGCCTGATAGTCCAAGAATGGCGAGTTGATTTCGGTCGTGGTTAACTCGAATGTCACGGGTCATCGAAATGCCATCTTTTTTCGGCATGTCATGATCGGTAACGACAAAAGTGATATCTGGGTCGTTGCGGAGAAGCTCTAGCGCTTGCTCGCCATCTTCCGCTTGAATCGTTTGAATATATTGATGTTCGAGGAGTTGGACGACATATCTGCGAACCACAGCTGAATCATCAACGACCAACGCTTTATGGTATCGGTTATTTGAGATTCTATTGACCAGAGGAAGTAAGTAACTTACCGAAGACATGCTGTCTTTGAGGATGTAATCGAGCACACCTTTCGCAAGCACCTGCTCTCGAAGTGTGTTGTTGAACATGCCTGTTAGCACAATGATCTTTTGTTGGTAACTGAGTACCAAGTCGATGATCTCGCCATCTTGACCGTCGGGTAAGCAGTAATCTAGTACCGCACACAAGAAATCCGTCTCTTGTTCCAAGATAGCTTTAGCTTCTGCCACAGATTCTGCTAGCGCAACCTCGTAGCCGTCGTTCTTAAATTGCTGGTACAGGTAGTTTCTGAATGCGCGACTATCTTCTACTACTAGTATTTTTTCACTCAAAAGCTATCCCTACTTATAGACTAAATACTCGTTAACAATACTATCAGAATAGTAGGGCGCTATTGAAGTGAAACCTGTGGAGCTGGACTCCAGATCATTTTAAATCTGATAATAATTGATTATACTGTTTATAGATACAGTTGTTGGGTGGGTTGTTGTTAGATGTGTAGTGCAGAACAAAATAAAATAAGAAAAATAATCCATGTTGATATGGATTGTTTTTACGCAGCTGTAGAAATGCGGGATAACCCAGCTTACCGAAATCGACCACTTGCGGTTGGTGGGCATGAAAAACAACGAGGTGTCTTGAGTACCTGTAACTATGAAGCTCGCAAGTTTGGTATTCGTTCTGCTATGCCAACGGGGAAAGCGCTACAGCTTTGTCCTAACTTATTGGTGGTTCCGGGAAGAATGCAGGTTTATGTTGAGATATCTAAAAAAATCCGCGAAATTTTTTCTCGATACACATCATTGATTGAACCTCTTTCTCTGGATGAAGCGTTTCTTGACGTGACTGAATCAAAGTTGTGTCACGGTTCTGCGACACTGATTGCCGAGTCAATTCGCCGCGATATTTGGAACGAGTTAAATCTTACTGCTTCAGCCGGTGTCGCACCGATAAAGTTCTTGGCTAAAGTGGCTTCGGATATGAATAAGCCCAATGGCCAGTTTGTGATTCCCCCTCAAGACGTGCAGGCAGTCATTGATGACCTTCCACTCGAAAAGATTCCAGGTGTGGGTAAGGTGAGTATTGAAAAACTGCATCAGGCAGGTTTTTTTACGTGTAAGGATATTAAAGCGTCTGACTATCGTGATTTACTGCTTAGGTTTGGCCGCCAAGGTGCATCGCTGTGGAAGCGAAGCCATGGTATCGATGAAAGAGAAGTGATCATAGAACGTGAGCGTAAATCCGTAGGCGTTGAGCGCACATTTACTCAAAACATTTCGACTTATACTGAATGCTGGCAGGTGATAGAAGACAAGCTGTTTCCTGAGCTTGAAACTCGCCTAGAAAAAGCCAGCCCAAGTAAAGCGATCATCAAGCAGGGCATTAAGCTCAAGTTTGCCGATTTCCAACAAACCACCATCGAGCATATACATGCTTCATTGGATCGTGAACACTTCAAAGAACTATTAAGTGAGATCTTAAAAAGGCAACAAGGGCGAGAGATACGCTTACTTGGTTTGAGTGTGATGTTACAACCCAAAGAACAAGTGAAGCAGTTAAATTTAGCGTTATAAGACTACTTAAGCTGTGATCTTCAACCAATTGACACTAGGGTTGAAATTGACAGCGCTCTTTACTAGAGCGCCATCAGAAAGCTTTATTGGTTGTAGGTATGGAGAGATTCGGATGATAAGTTAAATCGTCTAGATATCTATCGTTTGTTAGTTTGGCCTATGTTGAAAAAAGCCAAGACTTCTTTTAAATCAGAAGTTCTTTGTGATATGACGATATTGGCTTCTTGGGTGTGCTGTGCACTAGTCACGCTATTTTTTACGGTGGTATTGATTCCTTCAATACGTTCGGTGATATCTTGAGTTACAATTCTTTGCTCCTCTGATGCTGAAGATACCATTGTGTTCATTTCCGAAATCTCCATTACTTGCTGCCTAATATCAGTAAATGCTTGTGATAGCTCAAGCATCATCTCTTGTGAGCGCTGAACTAGAACTGTGTTGGACGACATGTATTCATCAGCTTTTCTTGATTGGGATTGCAGTTGAGTAATGATATTTTTGATATCAACAGTAGAAACTTGAGTTCTTTTTGCTAAAGATCTGACTTCATCAGCAACCACAGAAAAGCCTCTTCCATGCTCTCCTGCTCGAGCTGCTTCAATAGCCGCATTGAGGGCGAGTAAGTTAGTTTGTTCCGATATTGAATTTATAACTTCCACTACGGAGTTTATATGCTCAGAGTGTTCTCTTAACTCATTGACGATTATGGCTGATTCAGCCATAGCCGAACTCACATCATTATTTATATTGTCGGCTTCGTTGATGACCTGCGCGCTGTTTTCTATAACTTGCATTGTTGCTTTTGCCATCCTATCTGCATGTGCAGCATTATCAGATACGCTAGAAGCTGCGGCAGAAAGTTCTGTCGCGGCGGTTGCGACTTGCTCTACATTATTGAAACCAGAACTAGCGTTGTTGTTGGTGTCATCGATTAACTGCTCAATTCTAGTTTGTTGTACAGCCAAGTCGGACATCTTTACGCTAGATTGATTAACAATATGAGAGATACTTTCTTGTAAACTTTGTAACGATGCCTGTACTTGGTCTAGCTCGTTGTTACTGTTGTTAGCTTTTAGTGGGGTAAACTGACCAATAGACATTTGTTCAAGTGTAGATACCATGATTGGCAGATTACGAAGTTGCCTTCTAATAGCCACATAAACGGTGATCATTAACAAAATGCCAATACAAATAAATAACCCTATGATTCCTGTCATTAGGCTCTTGTTCATAGAGTCTTCATGGCTTTGATTTGTCCATGCAAAAAGGTCGTAACTTTCGGTAAGAGGTTGTTTTGATACTGTGTAAGGTTCGTTAGATCCATCCGCAGTGTATAGATATGGATCTTCAGTTAATGTTTTGAAGTTCGGTCTTAATTCATAGATGTTTTTGTTTACCCAGCCAGTTTCTCTGGTTGAAGCGTCAGCCATCACGATCTCACCATCCTTTGTGGTAATAGCAAATTCGACACCAAACTCCGGCATTAACTCAGATAACGTTATATCCACACCAAATACTCCCACTAACTGCCCATTTCGTTTAATCGGAGCCGATACTGAAATAACTCGCTCTCCTGTGTTACTAACATATGGAGCGGATATATAGCTTGGGTTGCCTTTAGCTGATATGGCGAGGAACCACTCTCTCTGCATTTCGATAACATTGAAATCTTTAACCCAGCCTTTAGATAGTGCACTAAATGGAGTGCCATTGATGTCTGCAAAATAGACATCAATAAATGCAGGATTTGCGGAATGAACTCTATCTAATACACGGAGCATTCGAGATTCATCGAACGGGGCATCAGCTCCATAATATGGAAGTAAAAAGGCAAATTGCTGAATCATAGATTTCGCATCATCTAGGTTTGACTCAAATGTTTGAGAAACGACACTGACCACTTCGTCGTTATTCTCCTGAATGTTTTCCCACTTCCAGTTATTGAGGTAGTAATTTGCAGATGTTAACGCGATCAAAAACAAACCGAGCATAACTAACAGAAAAGATAGGGATATCTTCTTGACCATTCTAAGGATCCTTTAATACGAAGTAGGGGGATGAATCAAATTTGGTAAGTCGGGCGATTGTTAACGAATTTGACGTTTCGTATAGTTTTTAAAGGTTATTGATTGTTATTGAGGTTCTAAGTGGCAGTAATGATTGAATTGACAGCTTAAGTAGATAAAGGAACCGTTGATGGGAATAGAGAATATATGTCAGCTAAAGACTACCGACTAAGCGTTGTCGCCTAGTCGGTTTTTTCTATGTAGGGGCTTACCTCGGGAGTTGCTTTACTCGTGCTAAGGTGTCACTGAACGGTTGTTGATCTAGCTTGCCGTAACCAACCATTTTACTGGCTTTAAGCTTGGTTGAAAGCGGGGTGGCGATTCCGCATAAGAAGCGAGTAATCGCTTCGTCTGTAATCAGCTGTTGGCTGGCGGAAATAAACTCGTGAACCCATGTCATCACTGTCTCATCATCAACAGGTTCAACATCTACGGTTGGTAAGATTGCCACTTCCCCTCGACATACTGAGCAGTGACCACAGTTTTTGGGTGCTTTATCATCGGCGAAGTAACTCGCAAGGCGTGAGCTTAGGCAGGTATCAGCCTCAAAGAAGCTCAGCATTTGGTTAAGACGGTTTATCTCACTGCTCTCTTTTGCCTTAAACAACTCAGTTAAACGTTCTGATAATTGCATCATATTTTCAGACGTATTGTGGATCGCGTAAACATCCGTGATCTGCTTACTTTCCAGTTCAATCCAGCCTTGTTCATTGAAGTAGTCGATAGCGGTAACAACACGTTGACGATCAGCCTGGAAGTGTGTCCAAAGCGCATCGAAATCAACTTGGCACCAAACTCTTGCTTGTGGTGAGCATTGGAAAATAGCCTCTACGAAGTGTCGGCGCTCTCCTTGGAATTGTTCCGTGATCTGTTGCTTAGGACGAATGAACTTAAATTTGTAGTCAGCGAAGTAGCTGTATTTAGGCTCAATCACGCCTTCAATTTCGAGATAGACCAACAGTGTTTTTAGCGGAAGTTGACGAATGTTAGATTCACGCGATAGTTGGTTGAGCATGATCTCCCATTGGTTTGCACCAGAAGCCCCAATGTTTTGGTTTTCGTAGATCTCTTTCAAGACAGTTTGGATCGAGATGTTGTCTGGCGTATCACCAAATACGAAGTTCTCTAGCGTACTGAGGCCATACTTGTTGGCGAGAAGAATACATGTTGAAGGTTGACCATCTCGGCCTGCTCTGCCGATTTCTTGCGAGTAGTTCTCTATCGATTTGGGTAAGTCGAAGTGAATCACACGGCGAATGTTTGACTTGTCGACGCCCATCCCGAAAGCAATCGTCGCCACAATACAATGCACGTCATCATTCATGAATTGATGTTGAATAGCATCTCTATTTTCTGGTTTAAGCCCCGCATGGTAAGCGACTGCGTTGATTCCTGCATTGCGTAGTTGTTGAGCCACCATCTCTGCCGTTTGCTGAAGGGTGACATAAACGATGGTTGGAGCTTGAGGCGCTTGATTTGCGACAGAGCACAGAGTCTCTAGCTTACTAGCTTGTTCACAAGGCTGAATCGACAGATCGAGATTTTGACGATAGAAACCCGTAACAACAACGCGTTCCTCATCGATATCAAACTTAGACTTCATGTCTTGGATAACTGAGGTTGTTGCGGTTGCAGTCAGTAGTAATACCTGCGGGATATTCAGTTGTTTTTGGTATTGAGGTAACTTGAGATAATCGGGTCTAAAGTTGTGTCCCCACTCTGAAATACAGTGCGCCTCGTCGACCACAAGTAGAGAGATTGGAACCTGAGAAATGAACTGGCGAAAGCGTTCATTCTTCAAACGCTCGACGGAGATCATCAGGATCTTAGTTTCTCCGTTACGCACAGATTGCATCACTTGCTGAGTGGTTTGTCTGTCTTGACTTGATTCTATCGCAGCGGCGCTGATCCCTTTACTGTGTAAGAAGCTTAACTGGTCTTTCATTAAGGCTAACAGTGGAGAGATAACCAGGGTTAAATGAGGGAGTTCTAACGCGGGTAATTGGTAGCACAGCGATTTACCTGAGCCCGTCGGGAATATAGCCGCGGTAGAGTGACCGGATAGAACATTATCAATGACTTGCTTTTGCCCATGACGCAGTGAATCGAATCCGAATACTTGTTTTAGCTTCTGCTCAATCATTTGTGTTCTACCTGAGTTATTAAGTGTCGTATTGATGCTAAAGCGTTCGCCTTTCTATGATCGCGTCGCTTGATGAATCAAATGTCTTGCACCTGATTGTACCTAATTCTATTCTGTAGCTCCTATAGAAAAGCACTCCAAAAGTATGAATAAGTCTGAGCTTCGACAAATAATTTTAGAGCAACTCGAATCACGGTTACGCATCGCACAATCTGCGACTCAGCGAGCTATTGATGCTGCCACCGATGAAGAGACCGTGCCAGAGCACAAATACGATACATTGGCGTTAGAAGCCTCGTATCTTGCGCATGGACAAGCGATGCGAGTTCAAGAGTGTGAAGAGGATATCCAGTGTTACCGAAATCTCGTATTACGAGACAGTGAAAGAATCACCGTCAGCAGCTATGTTGTGGTCATTGACGAACATGATGAACATAAGCACTTTTTCCTGGGGCCAAGAGTAGGGGGGCTTTCTATTACGTGGCACGAAAATGAGATTGCGATAGTGACAGCAAATGCACCATTTGGTCAGGCTCTAATGGGTAAAGAAGTCGGTGATGAGGTTGAGTTTAGGGTCGCTGATAAACAGTTCTGCTATGAAGTGGTATCGATTGACTGAATGACAAGCTTAGAAATATAAACGTTTTTCTGACAAAGAAGCATAAACTAGCGGTATAGTCATTGGGCAGATTGATGAGAGGGTGTTATGAAAAAAAGCGTATTAATTGCATCATTAACAGTGGCTACCGCTGTTGTGAGCCTGCCAACTTTTGCAGCTCAGTGTCGAGTTGATTTGAAAAATGAACTACGAATTGATGAGCAGAAAGTAGAAATCCATCAAGTAAACGGTGATACAGCGATTCTTGATGGCAACAATGATCTTTATATTCATGGTGAAAAGGTCGCACTTGATGCCGACCAACAAGCGGCAATTGAAAAATACCGCGACAGCATGAATGAGTATTTACCACGCGCAAAACAAATGGCGAATGACAGCTTGGCTTTGGCGAATGATGTTATTGATGACATCGCGGCCAGCCTAGATTCTCCAGAGTCGTTTGATAATGTAAAAGAATCAATGAAAACGTACTTTGCTGAATTAGAGGCTCGATATTATAAAGATGGCGAGTTAATCTTACCGGCTGATAGTTTCGATTCGATGGCGAGTGGTTGGTCTGAAGATTTCGAAAAGGCTAAGGAGATCTTTAACCAAGAGTTTATCTCGAGTGCCTTTAATGCGATGTCGGAAAAGATGAAGCAAGACGGCGGACTAAATCTGACCGAAATGGCTGATAGCATGGCTGAATTAAAGCTTAAAGTTGAAGAGCGAATGAAAGAGCACTCTCAACAAGTACAAGAGGAAGCGAATGAGTTCTGTGATTCTCTAGATGAGATGGCAGAGCAAGAGCAAGAGCTGCATAAAATCATTCCGAACCTAAAAGACTACCAAGTATTTACTATCTAGTCTGAGTTTCAAATTCGTCAGAAGAGCACCGATTGGTGCTCTTTTTTTATGGGTTAAATAAGCTAACGATTAATTTAGGAATGCCTCTCAATAGGCTAATCAATCGTTGTTTTGATTTTGTGTGGTCAGTTAGTCTGAATGATTGTTAATAACTTGGTCTTAAATACTAAATGGATTGTAAAAATAAGATAATTGTACATTTATTGGTTGTGCCTATCATTGCTTTTGATTACTGTACTTCTCAACTAGTTCACTGATTTTTTATGCGGGCAATATGAACCAACAATCTTCCTCTTCAAGAGAGCACTTTAGTTCTCGTTTGGGTTTTATTTTAGCAGCAGCAGGTGCGGCTGTTGGCTTAGGTAATATTTGGGGTTTCCCAACCCAAGTTGCTAGTAACGGCGGTGGCGCTTTTCTGCTTGTTTACCTAATTATGATCTTCGTGGTTGCTTTCCCAATGCTGGTGGTTGAGATGGCGATTGGCCGTCATGGTCAAGCGAATCCTGTCGATAGTATGCGCTCGTTGACGACAAATCCGTTAGGCAAGAAGGTCGGTGAATTTGTCGGTTGGATTGGATTAAGTGTTCCAAGCGCTGTGTTGGCCTTTTATAGCATTGTCGGCGGTTGGTTGATTTGCTTCCTTTTTGGCGCGGTTGCTGACCTGATTGGCTTAGAGTCTATCGCTGATTGGTTCAAAGGCTTCAGTGTTGAACGAAACGTGTTTGGTACCGTGATCTTCTATGTACTGACTATTCTGATTGTTCAAGGTGGTGTGAAGCAGGGCATCGAGAAGTGGTCGACTCGCTTAATGCCAGCGTTGTTCATTTTGTTTGGCTTACTGTTTGTTTACATCATGACGCAATCAGGCGCGATAGAAGGCCTGAAACATTACTTGGTTCCAGACTTTGAGAAAGTGTGGGATAGAAAACTCATTCTAGCGGCAATGGGACAAGGCTTCTTCTCGCTAACCATTGGTGGTTGCTCTATGTTGGTTTACGGTTCTTACTTAAGCAAGAAAGAGAACCTACCAAAAATGGCGATGAACGTGACCTTGGTTGATACCGCTGTCGCTTTTATTGCTGGCTTAGTGGTTATGCCCGCAATGTTTGTTGCGATGCAGAAGGGCGTACAAATCTACGCTGAAGATGGCTCACTATTGAGCTCTGACACGCTCGTATTTACGGTTCTGCCTTTGATGTTTGATAGCTTAGGCGTACTTGGTCAGATCTTCGCAATTGTCTTCTTCTTGTTGCTAACGATTGCTGCTCTTACTTCTTCGATTTCGATGTTGGAAGGGCCTGTAGCGCTAGTGAGTGAGCGTTTCAATACTAGACGAACACCAACAAGCTGGGTGATTGGTGGCGCTATCGCATTGTTCAGTGTAGTGATTGTTTACAACTTTGCCGCGATGTTTGGTATGGTTGCGATGATAGCGACTCAGTACCTTCAACCGGTCGCTGCACTGATGTTCTGCCTGTTTGGTGGTTGGGTATGGAGCCGAGCTTCAAAAGTGAAAGAGCTTGAACATGGTTGTCCTGATTTTCAACTTGGCTGGTTTGGTAAAGTGTGGCCAATGTATGTGAAGTTCGTGTGCCCAATATTGGTGGCGACGGTTATCTGGGCTTCATTTGGATAGTCGACCATTTAGCATCTAGATTATTAGACTTGCAGTTCAAGGCCACTCTCAATGAGTGGTTTTGTTGTTTTAGTATCGAACAAGCTTGTTTTACTCGATAGAAAAAAGGCGCTGAACATACAGTTCAGCGCCTTTTCAATTTTGGTTTAAGCAATGTGATTACTTAATTTCCATACCTTGAGCTTGCAAGTCGGCATGGTAAGAAGAACGTACAAACGGGCCACAAGCTGCGTGAGTGAAGCCTAGTTCAAGAGCAATCTCTTTCAGCTCATCAAACTCTGAAGGCGGCACGTAGCGTTCTACTGGTAAGTGGTGACGGCTTGGTGCTAGGTATTGGCCTAGTGTCAGCATAGTCACGCCATGTTCACGAAGATCTTTCAGTACTTGAACGATCTCTTCTTTCGTTTCACCAAGACCCATCATCACACCAGACTTAGTTGGGATGTCTGGGTGTTGCTCTTTGAATTTTCTTAATAGATCAAGAGACCATTTGTAGTTCGCGCCTGGACGCGCTTTGCGGTATAGGCGTGGCGCTGTCTCTAGGTTGTGGTTGAAAACATCTGGCGGGTTGTCTTTCATTAGATCAAGTGCAACGTCCATACGACCACGGAAGTCTGGAACCAGTGTTTCAATGCGAATGTTTGGATTTTGTTCGCGAATTTCACGGTTACAGTCAGCAAAGTGCTGAGCACCACCATCACGCAGGTCATCGCGGTCAACTGAAGTGATTACAACGTACTTCAGTTTCATGTCTTTAATCGTCTTAGCCAGTTTCTTCGGCTCTTCTGCTTCAGGAGCAACAGGACGACCATGGGCAACATCACAGAACGGGCAGCGACGAGTACAGATAGCGCCAAGAATCATAAACGTTGCCGTGCCGTGGTTAAAACACTCGGCTAGGTTAGGGCAAGACGCTTCTTCACAAACTGAGTGCAGGTTGTTTTTACGCATTGCTGATTTGATTTCTTGAATACGATGGCTGTCTGAAGGAAGTTTAATCTTCATCCATGCAGGCTTACGTAGAACTTCTTTCTGTTCAGCAGGCATATTCTTTACGGGAATTAATGCCATTTTGTCAGCGTCACGATATTTAACGCCTTTTTCCATTTGGATTGGTTTGCTCATGATTTTATGCTTCTGCTGTAATGTTACTGGTGGCTTGAATGTCTACTTGGTCATAGCCGAGTAGTTCTACTAGCTCTTGTATTAACTGTTGCTCAACGTTTTCTAATTCACTTGGTCCGCCTAACTGGCTTACCTGAACCATTTCCATACCTTGGTAACCACATGGGTTAATGCGTAGAAACGGAGAGAGGTCCATATCGACGTTGAGTGCAAGCCCATGAAATGAGCAGCCGCGTCGAATACGTAATCCGAGTGAACAGATTTTCTTGCCATCGACATAGACACCGGGGGCGTCAGGTCGGGCAGTTGAATTTATATTGTAAGCTTTCAGAGTGTTGATTACGAGGTTCTCTATATGAGTCACCAAATCACGTACACCGAATTTTTTGCGGCGGATGTTAATCAAAAAGTAAGCAACTAACTGACCTGGGCCGTGATAAGTCACTTGGCCACCGCGATCGCTTTGTATTACAGGGATATCGCCAGCATTTAATACATGCTCGGCTTTGCCTGCTTGTCCTTGAGTGAAGACAGGGTTGTGTTCAACCAACCAAACTTGGTCTACGTCTTCTTCTGTGCGTTCGTCTGTGAACTTATGCATGGCTTTCCACACAGGTTCGTAATCCTGACGGCCTAATTTTTTTACGATTAGCTTATTTTGCAAAGCAGCACTCCCCCAAGGATTAATAAAGTGAACGCATTATAAACGCGAAACATGATTCTAACTACAGACGGACTGCAAGGTTTTTCAACTTTCTTTGTATTTATTGAAAATTAAGTTGAATGATTTTGAGTCCGGTAGGGTGCCTCAAACAAAAACAGCGGCAATAAGCCGCTGTTTTTCATGTGTAATCGTCTATTACAGAACCATACGAACGATTTCAATGTCGCCCAGTTCTTTGTATAGCGTTTCTACTTGTTCAATTGAAGTCGCTGTAATATTGATTGAAACAGAGTGGTAGTTGCCTTTCGCACTCGGTTTTAGTGTTGGGCTGTAGTCACCAGGAGCATGACGCTGGATCACTTCTAGCACTAGCTCTGTAAGCTCTGGCTTAGCGTAGCCCATTACTTTGTAAGTGAATGAACAAGGGAACTCTAAGAGATCTTTTAGTTTTGCATCAGAATTGATGTTCATGATTAGCTCCAAAAGGCTAGACTCTCGCAAATTGGCGAAATGTCGATAAAAAGCGTGTTCGGTCAACAGACACGAGTAATAAGGCGGAATATTACGTGTAAATATCACCGAACTCAAGATCAACAAAAGCCGCACATGGCGGCTTTTGTTTCGTTAATGAGTAAATAAGTAATTTACTCATTAGGTTAGCTAGACAAGAAGTTTGTGTATTGCTTAGAACAAACCTTTAACTCGTTTAGAATAAACCTTTGAACAGCAGTACTAGGTAGTCCCATAGACGGCTAAATAGGCTGCCTTGGTCTACATCTTCAAGTGCAAGTAGCGGGTATTCAGCAACGTCTTCACCATCAACTTGGTAGAATAGTTTACCTACAACATCGCCTTTACTAATTGGTGCTTCCAGTTCTTTTTCAAGAACGAAGCTAGCCTTTAGGTTCTTCGCTTGGCCACGAGGTAGAGTAACGAAAGTATCTTCGTCGACACCTAGAGCAACCGTGTCCTTGCTACCCATCCAGATTTTTTCTTCAACGAATGTCTCACCAGCAGTATGTGGTGCCACTGTTTCGAAGAAACGGAAACCGTAGCTCAGTAGCTTTTTGCTTTCTGTTTTACGAGCGTTCGCATTTTTCGTGCCCATCACAACCGCAACTAGACGCATTTTGCCTTCTGTTGCTGAGCTTACTAGACTGTAACCTGCGTTGCTTGTATGGCCAGTTTTAATGCCATCAACGTTCATACTCTTATCCCATAACAGACCGTTACGGTTGTACTGGGTGATGCCGTTGTAAGTGAATTTTTTCTCTGAGTAGATACGGTACTCATCAGGAACGTCACGAATCAGAGCCTGACCAAGTAGAGCCATATCATAAGGCGTTGAGTATAGGTTTGGATTGTCTAGACCGTGCACGTTAGCGAAGTGCGTGTCTTTCATACCAATAGAGCTTGCCCAAGCGTTCATTAGGTCAACGAATGCGTCTTCAGAGCCAGCAATATGCTCAGCCATTGCGACACAAGCATCGTTACCTGATTGAATGATGATGCCACGGTTCAGTTCTTCAACTTTAACCGTTGTACCCACTTCAACGAACATCTTAGATGAGTCTGGGAAGTTTTTAGCCCAAGCGTTTTCGCTAATGACAACGTCGTCGTTTAAGTTGATGTTACCACGATCAAGCTCTTGGCCAATCACGTAGCTCGTCATCATCTTGGTTAAACTTGCTGGAGAAAGCTGAGTGTTCATTTCTTTCTCTGCTAGTACTTTGCCTGAATGGTAATCCATCAGAACAAAACCTTTAGCGGCGATTTGAGGTGCATCAGGTACAACAATAGGAGCGGCGAATGACGATGTAGCTATCGTTGCAGAAAGAGCAACAGAAGTAGCAAAAATCGATTTAACAAGTTTATTAGATTTAATCATTTTGAATGCAATTATTTGGTGAACTATTCATATATTAACAGAATCACTCTGTCACACCAGAGCGCTGATTACCAGAAGTAACTGTTAGATTAATTAGCGAGTTAGCGTGTGCTTTTTTATATAAGCTGACGGGTAACCCAGTAGCTTAACTTGTTCTAATTTCTCTTGAGTCAGAGCATAGTCATGAAATGGTCCAAGCATCAGACGGTAGTTGTCGTTATTTGGCTGCAAGAACGTTGCTACAGCTAGCTTTTCGCCTAGATCTTTGGCTAACTTCTCTGTTCTATCTTCATGCGGAGATGTAGCTACCTGAATAATAAATTGAGGCAAAGCAGCCTTTTTATTCGCGTCGGTTGGCATAGCCACAGTGATGACTTCTATCTCAACATTTGCTGTGCCAGTTCTCAAGACATCGAGCTTGTAAGCTGCCGCATAACTAAGGTCAATGATTCGGCCTTCGTGGAATGGACCTCGGTCATTGATACGAACAATCGTCGTTTTGTTGTTATCGGTATTTGTCACTTTTACATAGCTTGGAATAGGCAATGTTTTGTGCGCTGCTGACATGGAATACATGTCGTAGATCTCGCCATTTGAGGTTAAATGGCCATGAAATTTCTTACCGTACCAAGAGGCTTTTCCTTTCTCGGTAAACCCTTCGGTTTTTTTTACGATTTTGTAGTCTTCGCCACGCAGAGTGTAGTTAGTGTTGCCGCCTAAGCTGTAAGGTTCATACTGCGGGTGAGCGTCTTCTAAGTGCTCGACTGATATTGGCGCACCTGGCGCAATATCAGAATCAATGTCGTAACGACCTTTTTGCTCTTGGGAAGAACAACCGTTAATCAAAACCGCCAAGCCGACGATAGACAGCATTTTTTTGATTGGCAGTTCATTGACCAAAGATGTTGTTAGGGGGAATGCTTTAATAGACATCAATTAGGTCGCCTTTGAGAATGCTTTTCTGTGTGTATGGATCGACATTAAAATACCAAATCCAGCCATGAGGGTAACCATTGAGGTGCCGCCGTAACTGACTAGCGGAAGAGGGACTCCAACAACGGGTAGAATGCCACTTACCATGCCGATGTTTACAAAAATATAAACGAAGAAGCTCAGTACAATACTGCCAGCCATCATTCGACCAAATGCTGTTTGTGCTTGGCTCGCCAGAAATAAACCACGACCAATAATGAAGAGGTAGATAGCGAGTAAAAACAAAATACCGATCATGCCCCATTCTTCGGCTATTACGGCAAAAATGAAGTCGGTGTGTCTCTCTGGAATAAACTCCAGTTGAGATTGCGTGCCTTGTAGCCAACCTTTTCCGGATACCCCACCAGAACCTATCGCAATTTTACTCTGAATGATGTGGTAGCCCGCACCTAATGGATCTGATTCAGGATCAAAAAGGGTTCTTACACGAACTTTCTGATATTCACGCATCAAGAAGAACCATAGGATCGGGATGAATCCACCCAGTGCAATCGCAGCGCTCATAATTATTTTCCAGCTGATACCAGCAAGGAAGATAACGAAGATACCAGAGGCCGCAATCAGGATAGAGGTACCTAGGTCGGGCTGTTTAGCGATGAGAATAGTCGGTACAAACACCATCACCAACGAGATCGCTAAGGTTTGGAAAGTCGGTGGTAGTGAGCGTTTACCGATAAACCTAGCCAACATTAAAGGAACTGCAAGCTTTAGTAGCTCAGAGGGTTGGAATCGAACAAATCCGAAGTTCAGCCAACGCTGCGCACCTTTTGATGCTTCACCAAAGAACAACACGCCGAGTAGCAGAATAACGCCGCCTGCAAATAGTAAGGGAGCTAAGCCCTCGTAAGTGCGTGGTGAGATTTGAGCCAAGAAGATCATTACACCTAAAGATAGAGCCATACGCATTGCTTGGCGATCCATCATCGCAAGGCTCTGGCCGCTTGCGCTGTACATGATCAACAAGGCAAAGCCCATTAAAACTAGAATGCCGAGCAGTAGCGGCAGGTCGATATGTAGCCGTTCGAATAAGGCTCTATTTCGTCCAGTTGAAGGATCAAGTTTCATTATTTTATTGCCTTACTTTCATAATCTTCTGCAAGGATAATATGGTCTAAAATCCTTCTTACTACTGGGCCACCATTGGATGAACCGCCACCTGCATTTTCTAAAACAATGGTGACCACTGCTTCAGGGTTTTCAAAAGGAGCGTAACCAGTAAAGAGGGCGTGATCGCGTAAATGCTCGGCAATCTCGTCCGCGTTATACTCTTCATCTTCCTTCAGACCGAATACCTGTGCAGTACCGGACTTACCCGCAGAGACGTAAGACATCTTCTGGAATGAGCGTCTGGCCGTACCTTTTTTACCGTGGTTTACCAGTTTCATGCCTTCTTGGGCAATATCCCAGTATTTCTGTTTTACACCCGTTACAGGTGGATAGGTTTCGATTTCCGAAAGAACTTGTTCATCGAATGGACGACCGTTCTCGATAGTTGAGCGTAATAGATGAGGTGCTGTTACTTCGCCCTCATTAACCAATACCGATGTCGCTTTTGCTATCTGCATGGGTGTCGCAGTCCAATAACCTTGTCCAATACCAACGGGAATGGTGTCGCCTTGGTACCAAGGCACACGGTGTCGCGCCATTTTCCATTCGCGGGTTGGCATGTTGGCTTTACTTTCTTCGTAGATATCAATACCGGTGTAATCACCGAAACCGAACATCATCATCCATTTAGATAAGCGGTCGATGCCTAGATCAAAGGAGATTTGATAAAAGAAGGTATCAACAGATTCTTCAATCGCTTTGACGATATCAACTTTGCCGTGTCCCCAGCGAAGCCAGTCACGAAACGGTTTTGTTTTTGAATTGGGTATTTTCCAATAACCAGGGTCATTTCGTGTCGTGTTAGGCGTAATCACACCTTCTTGCAATGCTGCAACGGCAATGAAAGGTTTGATGGTTGAAGCTGGTGGGTAAATACCTAATGTGGCTCGGTTAACCAAAGGTCGATCTTTATCCTGCAATAGAGCGTTGTAACCCTTAGATGAAATACCGTGAACGAAGGCATTTGGGTCATAGCTTGGGCTTGATACCATCGCTAATACACCATTGTCTTTTGGATCGAGAACGATTGCTGAGCCTCTGCGTCCGTCGAGTAGTTTGTGTACGTATGTCTGCAGCTTGATATCGAGATTGAGCACGATATCTTTACCCGGTACCGAAGGGACAAATTTTAGAGTTCGAATTACGCGCCCGCGGCTGTTGACTTCAACTTCTTGATAGCCGGCCGTTCCGTGTAGCATATCTTCGTAATAGCGCTCAATACCGAGTTTCCCGATATCACGAGTGGCTTGGTAATTGGCGTCTTTTTCTTCTCGAACTAAGCGCTGCATATCGCGATCGTTAATTCGTGAGACATAGCCAATCACGTGGGTGAGAACATCACCATAAGGGTAGAAACGTTTTAAAGTTCCTGTGACTTCAACGCCTGGAAACTTATGTTGGTTAACTGAGAAAACAGCCACTTGCTCTTCAGTGAGCTGATTTAGAATCGGTACCGACTTAAAGCGTCGTGAATTACGACGATCACGATTAAAGCGTTCGATACGTTCAGGTGGGATCTCAATTAAGGTTTGCAAACGGATGAGCGTGTCATCCATATCTTTAATTTTTTCAGGGATGATCTCGAGGTTGAAAACCGGGCGGTTTTCAGCAAGGAGTACTCCGTTTCGATCGTAAATTAGACCGCGATTGGGCGCGATAGGCACAACCTTAATTCGGTTGTCGTTCGATCGAGTTTTATAGTCCTGATACTGGTTGACCTGAATGTTATACAGATTAACAACCAACATAGTCATCATGACTATGATCCCTATAAACGCAACAAAAGCACGGCTAGTGAATAGTCGTGCTTCTGCTTTGTAGTCACGGATTTGGCTACGTTTACGTAACATTAACGCTTATTCTCGGTGGTACGGATGGTTAGCAGTGATGCTCCAAGCTCGATACAAGCTTTCAGCCATGATAACGCGTACTAATGGGTGAGGTAAGGTCAGTGCTGACAAAGACCAGCTTTGATCCGCTGCTGCTTTACATGCAGGGGCTAATCCTTCAGGCCCTCCAATAAGGATGGAAACATCGCGCCCATCCAATTTCCAACTTTCTAATTGCTCAGCAAGCTGTGGTGTATCCCATTTTTTACCTGGGATATCAAGCGTGACAATTCGGTTGCCTTTTGGAACCGCTGCCAACATCGCTTCACCTTCTTTTTGAAGGATACGTGCAATATCAGCATTTTTGCCACGTTTACCTGCAGTGATCTCAATGAGCTCTAATGGCATGTCGTGAGGGAAGCGACGGCGATACTCTTGAAAGCCTTCTTCTACCCACTTTGGCATTTTAGTGCCAACAGCAATCAGTTGGATTTTCAACGCTTAGCTCCAAAGTTTTTCTAGTTGGTACAACTCACGATGCTCTTCTTGCATAACGTGAAGCATGCTAGTACCCATATCTAGGACAACCCATTCACCTTCTTTTTGACCGTCCATACCTAGCGGTTGTAGACCTACTTTTCTTACTTCATCTGCGACATGTTGTGCAATAGAGGCAACGTGGCGCTTAGAAGTGCCAGTACAAACAATCATGAAATCAGTCACACTTGATTTGCCTTCTACATCGATAGTTACAATCGATTCTGCTTTCATGTCGTCGGCTTTGTCTGCAAGAAAGTCTTTTAGTTCTTCACGTAACACTGGGTGTTCCTTTAATCTGAATTTAGCTTTGTTTAGGGTCTGTTGACCCTAGAATATAACACGCTTTTATGCGTGAAACGGTATTGAAGCGGAAGGGATACAAAACTCTACGCTTAACTGATGAATTAGTGGCCAAGGCGACTGCTCATATTGGGTTTTTGTCATCAATTCAGCTTGAGTGAGCAACGCAAACAGGGAGTGTAATTGAGAAATCGGAACTCTTGTTAGCGCTGCGTTATAAAGAGGTTTCTTAGATTGCCATATACGGTGCTTGTCAAAAACCTGCCCGATTGGCATCTGTTTCATTTGTTGTTGCATTTGTAATAACAGAACAAGCTCACGTTGTATGCTACGCAGTAAGATGACGGGTTCGACACCTTCGGCTTCTAACTGACGCAGAATTCTTTGTGCACGGTTGCCTTTGCCTGCCAATAACGCATCACTCCAATGGAATGGCGTAAAGTGGTTGTGTCGGCTCAATGACTCTTCGAGTCGGACTAATGTGAGCTTTCCATCAGGGTACTGAAGAGCGAGCTTTTCAAGGCTTTGAGTTAGGGCGAAGAGGTTGCCCTCGTGCCATTGAGCTAGCATTTGAATCGCTTCAGGGTCGGGCAGTAGGCCAACCTGACGACAACGTGCTTGGACAAACTGAGGTAAGCGGCTGACATCTGGAGTTAAACAGCTTACCCAATGCCCTTGGTTCGCGAGTGCTTTGAACCATTTTGCATTTTCTTGGGCTTTCGTCAGCTTAGTTCCAACCAATATCAATAAGATGTCGTTGTGAATATGCTCAGAAATTGCGAGTAACTCTTTCGCTATCGCAGCATTAACCCCAGACTCAGGCAGTTCAAGTTCGATGATCTGGCGACTTGAAAATAGGCTTAATGCTTGAGTGCAGTCATAGACTTGATTCCAATCGAGGCTATTATCAATCGCAAAACGGTGACGTTCTTTGAAGCCTTGCTCTTTGGCTGTCTTTTGAATCGCTTCTCGGCTTTCCTGTAGTAGCAAAGGTTCGTTACCAAAAATTAGGTAAACGTTACTTAACTGCTTGGCAAGTTGCTCATATAAACGATCAGCAAAAATACGCATTAAATAAACCTATTGCTCAACAGTTACGCTAGGTTCAGCATCAGCGTCGATCTCAACGTCGTCAATTTCGATGTTCTTGATATTGTACTGTTTTTCTAGCTCTTTTACTTGAACGTTCTCTAGAGCTTGTAGATCCATACTGCCGGCAGCAATGTTTGCTTTCAATCGAGCCATCTGACGAAGGATCTGGCTTGTCGCCAGCTTACGCATTTCATCTTCAATCATATCACGTTCAACCGATTTTGCGAGAGCCGTTAGCGGGTTATCTAGGTAGCTGCGAGTTACGCTTGTTGAGAATGTTTTTGAACCAATCTCAGGGATGGTTACTCGGTAAGATGCATAGAACGTCAGCTCTTTTTCTGCTGCTCGAGTGTTTTGGTAAAGAGATAGAGTACGCTCACCAACACTCTCACTAATAATGTGCAAGTTAGGTATGTTCTCAGCCGGTGGCACAATTTCTACATCATTCATACGCAGCTGGCTTTTCATCATACGTGTGAACGTACTGTATTGGTCGTAACTGGTCACAGAGATCTTGTTGAGTTCTTCCGGCACGGAGTAATCACCACGTAGGTGAAAACCACAGGCACTTAAAAGGCTAACGGTTAAAACAACAATAGTAACTTTCAATGAAGATAGGGAAATCAGGCGCATTATTTGATGGCTCTCATGAAGGTAGAATACTTATTTAAAGGCTTTAGTTCGTTCGAATTGCAGGGCTATGAATCTAAAGCGCTTAAATAAGTAGACAGGGCGGTGTCGCACCCTGTCTAAAGACTGCTGAAAACAAAATAAGTTCGCTTCAGTAGTTATATGTGCAGACTAAAGCTGGTTCGCTTTAATCTGCAACTGTTAGTTAGCCGATGTTAGTTAGCTACGATGTTTAGAAGCTTACCAGGTACGAAGATAACTTTACGGATAGTTAAGCCATCTAGGAACTTCTTAGCGTTCTCATCGTTTAGACCAAGCTCACGAACTTGCTCTTCTGTTGCGTCAGCTGCAACTGTTAGCTTCGCACGTAGCTTACCGTTGATCATTACAACGATAGTCTTCTCGTCTTCAACTAGCGCTTTCTCATCGAAAGTTGGCCATGTTGCTGAGTCTACGTTTGATTCACCAAGTGCAATCCACATTTCGTAAGAGATGTGTGGAGTCATTGGGTAAAGCATGCGAACAACTGCTTTTAGCGCTTCATCAAGAATTGCGCGATCTTGTACAGATTCTTGTGGCGCTTTCGCTAGCTTGTTCATCAGTTCCATGATCGCAGCGATGGCAGTGTTGAATGTTTGGCGACGGCCGATATCGTCCGTTACTTTCGCAATCGTCTTGTGGATATCACGACGAAGTGCTTTCTGGTCACCAGATAGCGCAGAAGCGTCAATAGATTCAGCTGCACCTTTAGCAGAGTGAGCGTGAACCAATTTCCAAACACGCTTAAGGAAGCGGTTTGCGCCTTCAACACCAGACTCTTGCCACTCAAGCGTCATGTCTGCAGGCGATGCAAACATCATGAATAGACGTACTGTATCAGCACCGTATTTGTCTACCATCTCTTGTGGGTCGATACCGTTGTTCTTAGACTTAGACATTTTGATCATGCCTGAATGCTCAACGTCGCGGCCTTGGTTGTCGACTGCCTTTTCAATGCGACCTTTTGCGTCACGGTCGATAGTCACGTCAGTTGGAGCAATCCATTCCTTCGTGCCTTTCTCGTTCGTGTGGTAGAACGCGTCAGCGAGAACCATACCTTGACATAGAAGTTGCTTGAATGGTTCATCAGACGTTACGTAACCCGCATCACGAAGAAGTTTGTGGAAGAAACGAGAGTAAAGCAGGTGCATACATGCGTGCTCGATACCACCAACGTATTGGTCAACTGGCAACCAGTAGTTTGCTTTCTCTGGATCTAGAATGTCGTCAGCTTGTGGTGAACAGTAACGTGCGTAGTACCATGAAGATTCCATGAACGTATCGAACGTATCAGTTTCACGTAGCGCAGGTTCGCCGTTGAATGTTGTTTCAGCCCAAGATTTGTCAGCTTTGATTGGGCTAGTAACGCCATCCATTACTACGTCTTCTGGAAGAATAACTGGCAGTTGGTCTGCTGGTACTGGGTGAACTTCACCGTCTTCAGTGGTTACCATTGGGATTGGAGCACCCCAGTAACGCTGACGAGAAACACCCCAGTCACGTAGGCGGAAGTTTACTGTTTTCTTGCCTTTGCCTTCAGCTTCTAGCTTGGCAGCAATTGCATCGAATGCTTCTTGGAACGCAAGACCATCGAATTCACCAGAATCGAACAGTACACCTTTCTCAGTGTAAGCCGCTTCAGAAACGTCTAGCTCAGAACCA
Source organism: Vibrio bathopelagicus (assembly GCF_014879975.1). Lineage (NCBI taxonomy): Bacteria > Pseudomonadati > Pseudomonadota > Gammaproteobacteria > Vibrionales > Vibrionaceae > Vibrio > Vibrio bathopelagicus. The sequence continues at coordinate 827,242 of NZ_CP062500.1, forward strand.
TCTTCAGGTTTGATTACTGGGATGATATCGATGCCATACTTAGTTGCGAATTCGTAGTCACGTTGATCGTGAGCAGGAACCGCCATTACAGCACCTGTGCCGTAATCCATAAGAACGAAATTCGCTACGTAAACAGGAACAACACGACCGTTAAGAGGGTGGATAGCCGTTAGGCCAGTATCCATACCCTTCTTTTCCATCGTTGCTAGTTCAGCTTCAGCCACTTTGGTGTTACGACATTCTTCAACGAATGCTGCAAGCTCAGGATTGTTCTGTGATGCTTTCTCTGCCAGAGGGTGACCCGCAGCGATACCCACGTAAGAAACACCCATTAGTGTGTCTGGACGAGTTGTGTACACTTCTAGTGGCGCTTCTTCACCGTTAACAGCGAAAGATAGCTCAACACCTTCAGAGCGACCGATCCAGTTGCGCTGCATGGTTTTAACCATTTCAGGCCAACCTTCAAGGTTGTCTAGATCGTCGAGTAGCTCTTGAGCGTACTCAGTGATCTTAATGAACCACTGTGGAATCTTCTTTTGTTCTACTGGAGTATCACAACGCCAGCAGCAACCGTCTTCTACTTGCTCGTTTGCAAGTACAGTTTGGTCGTTTGGACACCAGTTAACAGAAGAGGTCTTCTTGTAAACTAGGCCTTGTTCGTAAAGTTTAGTGAAGAACTCTTGTTCCCAACGGTAGTACTCAGGTGTACACGTTGCGAATTCACGTTTCCAGTCGTAACCAAAGCCTAAAAGTTTAAGCTGGTTTTTCATGTATTCGATGTTTTCGTAAGTCCACGGAGCAGGCGCTGTGTTATTTTTTACAGCTGCGTTTTCTGCAGGTAGGCCGAATGCATCCCAACCGATTGGCTGCATTACGTTTTTGCCTTGTAGACGTTGGAAACGAGATACCACATCACCGATGGTGTAGTTACGCACGTGACCCATATGCAGTCGGCCACTTGGGTACGGGAACATAGAAAGACAGTAGAATTTTTCTTTATTTGGGTCTTCACTTACAACGAAAGTCTCGCTGTCATCCCAGTGTTGTTGAACCTTTTGTTCAATCTCTTGCGGGTTATATTGTTCTTGCATCGATGGTATCCGGTTATCTTGGAATTTGTGAGTTCGGTTAGAACAGAATCTTACAGATCGTCATAGAATACCTAAAGGAGCTTAGTACAACAATAGTTATACCCTTCATACTTGCAGTTGCAGCGTGGTTGATTGCGTAAATTTAACCGAATTACTTAGGACAGCTATACTTAAGGGTATGAATTGCATTTGTTTGTTAGGAACTGGTCGCTTAACCGCAGCCCCGTTCACTAAGATAAAGCTTGGTCATCTTAAGGAGGTCGTTATGCCGAAGAAAAAAGCACTCTATGAAGAAGTCGTCGAAGAGGTGATAGAAACGCTGAAGCATAGTCCTGAAGAGCTTAACAACAAAATAGAAACGTCAGGTAAATATGCGAAAGCAGCCAATGACATGACCAAAGACGAACTGTCACTGATTTCGGCCTACGTGAAGTCGGACTTAAAAGAGTTCTCCGAAAGCTATGAAGAGAGTAAAGGTGGTCCATTTTATTTGATGATCACAGATTCTATTTGGCAAGGACTTTTGGATATCACTGATCGTACTAAGGTGGAATGGGTTGAACTGTTTCAAGACTTAGAACATCAAGGCTTGTATCAAGCGGAAGAGGTTATCGGGCTCGGGACACTCGTCTGTGATGAATGTGGACATCAAACCGAATATAACCACCCAACGACGATTATCCCTTGTATTAAATGTGGCTCTACAGGATTTAGCCGTAAAGCGCTTAAGCCGTAGACACTGGAATCATTGTGTCTTCAACTTTAAAGCGTAGTAATAAAAAAGGGTTGACTGAATCAGCCAACCCTAAACAACTTTTCGTCGAATCTCGAATCTCGAATCTCGAATCTCGAATCTCGAATCTCGAATCTCGAATCTAGTCTTTTCTTCTCATAAACCAGCCAGCCACCAAACTCAGCAACGCCCAGATATACAGTGGCCAAGTACCGACCACGTGATAAGGGGTTTGACCATCCGTTGAAACGAGCTCAGCTTTCAACACAGCGGTTTCAAACTGCGGTATTTGCTTGATGATTTTACCTTTGTGATCCGTTACCGCCGTTACGCCATTGTTGGTTGAACGAATCAGTGGTTTACCCAGCTCTAGAGCACGCATTTGTGCGATTTCCATATGTTGCAATGGTCCAATCGAACGGCCGAACCAAGCATCGTTAGAGAGCGTTAGAATAAAGTCAGTTTCATCCGTTACGTTTTGTCTAACTTGATCATTAAAGATGATCTCATAACACAATGCAGGTGCGAGGTGACGACCATTTGCCACGATGTTTGGCTGAACGAAATCGCCACGGCTGAATGATGACATTGGCAAATTAAAGAACGGTGCTAACGGGCGTAGGATATCCTCAAACGGCACAAATTCACCAAATGGTAGAAGATGATGCTTGTGATAGCGTTCGTTTGGATCGTAGCTGTATTCGCCATATGGATTCACACCAAGCGAGAGAACACTGTTGTAGTACTTCTTATCTTCAGATTGATTCAGCACGCCAGTAATGATTGAGCTGTTGTTCATCTTCGCTGCGCTATCTAAGTTACGTAGGAAGGATGGGATTTCAACCTCGAATGCTGGAATAGCCGCTTCAGGCCAGATGATGATATCGGCGTCCCAGTTTTCTCTGCTTAGGTCTGTGTACTTCATCATGGTTGGCCAGCGATGACTAGGCAGCCATTTGCTGTCTTGGTCGATGTTGCCTTGAATCAATACCACTGACGTTGTTTTGTCAGGGTTTGGAGTTACCCAATCGACATTGCGAAGACCAAAACCCATGCTAAATACAACAGCAGGAATGACGGCGACACTCCATGCTTTGTTGATGATCGTATAAGCGAGTGCAGAAGCCGACACAATAATCGCTAGAGTCACAAGCTCGACACCACCAATCGGTGCGAATGAACCTAGTGGAGAGTCGATTTGGCTGTAACCTAGCCATAACCACGGGAAGCCAGTCATTACCCAGCCGCGTAGCCAATCACAGATTAACCATAGTGCAGGTGCAGCAAGAAAAAATCGGCTTAGGTTATTACTCGGAAAGAATTTGTTTAAACTCCAAGTAAATAGACCGGAGTAGACTGCAAGGTAACCAACAAGCAATGCCATTAAGAATAAATTGGCAGCCAGAGGCATTCCGCCAAAGCCATCAATACTGACGTATACCCAACTAATACCAGTTGTGAATTGGCCTAAGCCCCATGCGTAACCAATCCAAAGCGCACTTTTAGGAGAGCGATTGTTGATCAGTAGCAGTAATAACGCTGGGCTGAGAATAGCAAGAGGCCATATTGAATACGGAGCGAATGAAAGGGTTGTTATAGCGCCAACAAAAACGGCCGCAAGCGGCCGTAATAGGCGATGATTAAATAGTTTAGTCATCTAATTTCTGTCATCTCTTTAGAGAGAAGTTGTTATTCTTCGATAGTTGGAAGAGGTTGCTCGTCAGGTATTGTTACCTGCAACTGAATCACACGACGGTTATCAGCTGATGTCACTTTGAAATGGTAGTTTTCGATTTCTACAATTTCGCCACGAACCGGTAAGTGACCTAATGCTGTCATTACCATACCACCAACTGTATCCACTTCGTCATCACTGAAAGAGGTCTCAAACGTATCGTTGAAATCTTCAATAGTGGTTAAAGCTTTAACAGCGAAGGTATGCTTACTCAGCTTACGAATATCTACTTCTTCTTCATCGTCGAATTCGTCTTCAATTTCACCAACGATTTCTTCGAGGATATCTTCAATGGTTACTAGGCCAGAAACACCGCCAAACTCATCGACAACGATAGACATGTGGTAACGCTCTTCTTGGAATTCCTTGAGCAGGCGATCAACTCGCTTACTTTCAGGAACAACCACCACAGGGCGAATCACTTGTTCGATATCAAATGGAGCACTGTCTGAACCTAGGTACTTAAGTAGGTCCTTCGCTAATAGAATGCCTTCAACATGGTCTTTATCTTCACTGATCACTGGGTAGCGAGAGTGTTGAGCATCAGTAATAAGCGCAATCAACGTATCTAAATCATCGGTGCGTTCAACTGTAACCATTTGAGAGCGAGGCAGCATAATATCGCGGACTCGCATCTCTGAAATTTCCATAACACCTTCGAGCATGTCGCGAGTGTCGTGGTCAATTAGGTCATTAATTTCAGAACCGCGGATTACATCCACAAGTTCTTGGCGATCTTTAACTTCGCCTTGAAATATTTGGCCTAGACGTTCAAAGAAGGACTTTCTACTCGGACCTTCAGATTTTTTACTTCCCTCAGAAGTGGGGGGGTTACCTTCGTTCATGATTTCTCAAAAAATAACGCTATCAGAAGTGTGATAGCACACATTAAAACTCAGATTCCTGTGAAAATAACAGGTTCGATGAGTTCTTGTTTCTCTGCAATCTACGTTACTAGAGTCAATTTACTTTTCTAGAATGTAAGGGTCTTCAAAGCCCATAGTTTGCATGATTTCTGTCTCGAGTGACTCCATCTCTTCAGCTTCATCATCTTCGATATGATCATAACCTAGCAGATGCAGACTGCCATGTACAACCATATGAGCCCAGTGTGCTAGCAGAGGCTTATTTTGCTCTTCTGCTTCTTTTTCGACAACTTGGCGGCAGATAATAAGGTCACCCAGTAGATCTAATTCCATTCCTGGTGGTGCTTCAAATGGGAAAGACAGCACGTTAGTTGGCTTATCTTTTCCACGATAGTCATGGTTGAGCTGGTGGCTCTCTTCTGTATCAACAATACGAACTGTGAGCTCGGCATTCTCTTGAAACTGAGGAATTGTCTTATCCAACCAAAGCTGAATATCTTGCTCGGTTGGAAGGCCTTGCTCATTTTCGACCGCTATTTGCAGGTCTAGTTCAATAGACATCTATTTATCACCTTGTTCTGCAATTACAGAGCTATTTTGTGTTGCTAATTGTGTCGTAACGGCTTGTTGAGCCTCAAGAAGCTTGGCTTCGCGTTCTTCACGTTTACGTTGTTCAAACTCTTTGCGCTCTTTCTGGTCTTTTGCTTCCCACTTCTCGTACGCATTGACGATACGAGCAACTACAGGGTGACGAACTACGTCTTCAGACATGAAGAAGTTAAAGCTAATGTCATCAACCTCACTGAGCACTTCAGTCGCGTGGCGTAGGCCTGACTTCGCACCGCGAGGTAAATCGATTTGAGTTATATCACCTGTGATCACAGCGCGAGAGTTAAAACCGATACGGGTTAAGAACATTTTCATCTGCTCTACCGTGGTGTTTTGGCTCTCATCTAGAATGATAAATGCATCATTCAGTGTTCGACCACGCATGTAAGCCAGAGGTGCAACTTCAATTACGTTACGCTCAATCAGTTTCTCTACGCGCTCAAAGCCAAGCATCTCAAAGAGTGCATCGTAAAGTGGACGCAAATATGGATCGACTTTCTGGCTTAGATCACCAGGAAGGAAACCAAGCTTCTCACCTGCTTCAACGGCAGGGCGAGTTAGTAGGATTCGGCGAACTTCTTGGCGTTCGAGAGCATCGACCGCCGCCGCGACTGCTAAATACGTTTTACCTGTACCAGCAGGGCCAATACCAAAGGTGATGTCATGAGTGACCATGTTCATCAAGTATTGAGCTTGGTTTGGCGTACGTGGCTTGATGACGCCTTTTTTAGTCTTTATGGTTACTTCTTTGCCGTAGTCAATGTCAGACTCGACATGCTGCTCCAAAATACCTGACTCGGTGACCGCGAGGTGAACTTGTTCAGGTTCAATATCGGACACGTTGCCTTTGACAGGAGCCGTTTCTACATAGAGGTGCTTGATGATATCTAAAGCGGCCGCTGTGGTGTGAGGCTTGCCTACTATGGTGAAAAAGTTACTACGGTAATTAATTTCAACGCCAAGACGGCGTTCAAGGTGTTTGATATTGTCGTCGAATGGACCACATAAGCTTGCCAAACGTAGGTTGTCGGCCGGTTCTAGATTGATCTCTAAAGTAACGATTTTATTGCTCAAATTAGCCTCTCATTTTGTGCCACTCACTCTTAAATAAAAAAAGAGCAAGAAGCCCGATTTAGACCGGGCTTCTGATGGTGATATCCCTATTTCTAAGATGGTCACTTAGTTAGGTAATTTCAAGCTTTTCGTTTGAGCTTTGTTCTCAAACGTTATCTGACTATGGCGTAAATGTCGCTACACCTAGCTCATCTTCGCGTTTTGTTTTTTCCATCATTTCTGCTGGAGTCATTGCCACGCGTAGACCCATGTCTTTTTCTGTACGAACCAGTTCACCACGTAGTGAGTTGGTGTACACCTCAGTGATCTTCACGTCTACGAATTGACCGATAAGATCAGCAGAACCTTCAAAGTTCACAACACGACTGTTTTCAGTACGGCCACGAAGCTCCATTAGGTTCTTTCTTGAAGGACCTTCTACAAGAATACGCTGCTCTGTGCCTAGCATTAGGCGAGAGAAACGCATAGCTTGAGTATTCACCGTTTGTTGCAGCTCGTATAGACGATCTTTCTTCTCTTGTGCTGGTACATCACACGGGTAATCTGCAGCTGGCGTACCTGGACGAGGAGAGAAAACAAAGCTGAAGCTCATATCGAAATCAACTTCTTTGATCAGTTTCATCGTATCTTGGAAGTCTTGCTTAGACTCACCAGGGAAACCAACGATAAAGTCTGAGCTGATTTGAATATCAGGGCGAGCTTTACGCAGTTTACGGATGATAGATTTGTATTCGATTGCAGTATGTGGACGCTTCATCATCGTTAGAATACGGTCACTACCACTTTGTACTGGTAAGTGAAGGAAGCTCACAAGCTCAGGTGTGTCTTTGTAAACTTCAATGATGTCGTCGCCGAACTCAAGCGGGTGGCTTGTTGTGAAACGAATACGGTCGATACCATCAATAGACGCAACTAGGCGAAGTAGTTCTGCAAATGTGCAGATGTCGCCTTCGTGAGTTGGGCCTCTGAATGCGTTTACGTTTTGGCCAAGTAGGTTTACTTCACGTACACCTTGTTCTGCAAGTTGTGCAACTTCGTAAAGTACATCATCCATTGGACGGCTAACTTCTTCGCCACGGGTATATGGCACAACACAGTAAGTACAGTACTTAGAACAACCTTCCATGATAGAGACGTACGCCGTTGCGCCGTCTGCTTTTGGCTCTGGAAGATTATCGAATTTTTCGATTTCAGGGAATGAGATGTCCATTACAGGTTTTTCGTTAGACAGAGATGACTTAATCATTTCTGGCAGACGGTGTAATGTTTGAGGGCCAAAGATAACGTCAACATAAGGTGCGCGTTGACGGATATGGTCGCCTTCTTGAGTCGCTACACAGCCACCCACACCGATCACCACACCTTCTTTTTTATCTTTAAGCGTTTTCCAACGACCAAGCTGGTGGAATACCTTTTCTTGCGCTTTTTCACGAATAGAACAAGTATTCAGGAGTAGTACGTCTGCTTCCTCAGGTACTTCAGTTAGCTCATAGCCATTTGCAGCGTTAAGCAGGTCAGCCATTTTTGATGAATCATATTCATTCATCTGACAGCCCCAAGTTTTAATTAGCAGTTTCTTACTCATTTTTTGTTCGCTCGATCGTTAGTTTAATTTAAGGGAGCAAATCGCCCAGTATTCATCTGCAAGTGCCGTTTGTCATATTAACTCATTCAGCTTTTATGACTGGCTCTGGCAGCAAGCCGCGTATTGTACTGGTTTCAAAACCGACTGACTAGTAGTCTGATAAAATCTCTTCGGTAGTGGTTTTTATTATCGTTAACGCTAGGTACAGCAAGGGGTAACCCTTTTTTCGAATAAGGTTTTTGGTTACAAATTAGTTGTGAAAACGTACAATTGAAAACAGTCAAAGAATCAAAATGATAAGTACAAAATATGAACAGTTACGACATTGTAGTAGTGGGTGGTGGCATGGTTGGTGCTGCGACTGCAATCGGCTTTGCTAAACAAGGGCTGAGTGTTGCCGTGATCGAAGGCTTTGCTCCAAAAGCTTATGATGACTCACAAGCGATGGATATCCGTGTATCAGCAATTTCTCAGGCTTCAGTTGATTTGCTTGAAGAGCTGGGTGCATGGCAAAGCATCGCTGCAATGCGCGTCTGTTCTTACAAACGTTTGGAAACTTGGGAGCACCCAGAATGTCGTACTCGGTTTGATGCCGTATCTCTTGATTTACCTCGTTTAGGTTACATCGTTGAGAATCGATTAATCCAATTGGGTTTATGGGCCCAGTTTGAATCATACGATAATTTAACGATCTTATGCCCAGAGAAATTGGACACTATTGAATTTGGCGAAAACAATATCGTTAAGCTTCAGTCGGGTACTCAGTTATCAGCGAAGTGGGTGATTGGCGCTGATGGCGCAAATTCAGCCGTTCGTCAGCAAGCTGGAATTGGTATTACGGCTTGGGATTACCGACAGCACTGCATGCTTATCAATGTAGAAACAGAACTTCCTCAGCAAGATATTACTTGGCAACACTTTTTACCGAGTGGACCCCGTTCATTCCTTCCATTGTGTTCGCTAATGTCTGAAGGTAAAGAGGTGGGGCAGGGGTCTTTAGTATGGTATGACTCGCCTTCTCGTATTAAGCAACTTTCTGCGATGAGCCCAGAAAAATTACGTAATGAAGTTATTTCTAGCTTCCCTGCAGAATTGGGTGATGTAAAAGTGTTGAACTCGGGCTCATTTCCTCTGACTCGACGTCATGCTCAATCATACTCGAAGAATAATTGTATTCTTGTCGGGGACTCTGCACATACGATTAACCCTCTAGCTGGTCAAGGTGTTAACTTGGGCTTTAAAGATGTGGCTGCACTATTGGATATCACGAAAGAGAAAGGTGAATTGAATCAATCTGTGGCGAGGCGCTATGAAGTCATAAGAAGAGGTGACAATCTAATGATGCAAAGTGGCATGGACTTTTTCTACAAAACGTTCAGTAATGATATTGGCCCGTTAAAGTTTGTCCGCAATGCTGCACTAAAGTTAGCAGAAAACTCAGGTCCGATTAAATCACAGGTGCTTAAATACGCTTTAGGGTTATGATTCGTTAGTCCAAATTATCTAGTTATAAAAAGAAGGAGAGCTGATGCTCTCCTTTTTTGAGCTCGTGATAATACTTATTGCTGCTGAGTAACACAAACAGGCGCATTAATAGCTAAAGAGCATCCAGTATAGATGAGAGAGCCATCTTCAACATTTCGTTTGAATGACGTGATGTTGTTGGAGTGCTGGTTTGCGGCGATAAGCCATTGTCCGTCATTAGTGATATGAAAGTCGCGAGGGAACTTACCTTCCACATCGTAACTATCCACAAAAACGAGTTTCTGAGTGGTTGAATCGATTCTAAAACAACTGATTCTTGATTGATGTCGGCAAGACACATAAAGGAATTGCTCATCGGGCGATAGCTTAATTGCAGCCGCTGCTTCTCCTTTCTCCATGTTAGGAAGTACATCAACCTCTTCCACTACATTCCACACCCCTAAAGACTTTTCCAAAATCAATATCGTTTCAGAGAGTTCACACACTACATAGGCTCGATCTTCAGCTTGGTTAAATATTAGGTGACGAGGTCCATTCCCTGCTGGCACTTTGATAGATTGCATTGGCTCATCAAGGAACTCTTCTTGCTCTTCGTCAAAGCAATAAAAGTTGATTCGATCGGCTCCGAGATCGACGGTGACAAACTGAGGAGAATTCTTCAGAAAAAGACTTTGATGAGCATGTGGGCCAGTTTGTCTTTCTGCATTAGGTCCAGAACCAACCATTTTTAGTGTTTTGAGCCGTTTATCGATATTGCCATTGATACTTAAACTAAAAATATCAAATGTCCCTGATGAGTATTGCGATGTAATTGCAAACTTATTGTGGGGATCTATCGAGATATGACAAGGATGATTTCCTGAAATTAGCCCGGTATTTGACGCTATTTTTGAATCAACATTCGGTATATGAATTAGCTGTGGTTTTATCTTTTGGTCAACTTCAGACGCAGTGTAGACCCCCAGCTTTGTCGTGGTGACGAACGAGGGGTTAGTGCAGGCCGCTATAAGCTCCAAAGACAACAGCGTTCCCGTTTCTAGATCTAACTGAGTTTGATATACACCTTGGCTTTTACTTGGAGAGTCTGTGTAGCAACCGATCGTTAAAGGGAGGGATTTCATAGGTAGTCATACTCAGTTAGAAAGTGGAGCTGACATTGTCTAATAAAATCGCAGTAAAAGTGAGGTTATAGAAGAGAATACTTGGTGACTTGGCTAGCAGATTTACATATTCCAGATAAAACAAAACCCAGCTAAAAAGCTGGGTTCTATTCAATAATGGTGCGGTCGGAGAGACTTGAACTCTCACACCTCTCGGCGCCAGAACCTAAATCTGGTGCGTCTACCAATTCCGCCACGACCGCAGCAAATCTTTATAGTTATATCGACATTGGTGATTCAATATAACGTTGTTTGTTCTTCTTCTTTCATAAAGAAAGAATGGTGGCTACTGCGGGATTCGAACCTGCGACCCCATCATTATGAGTGATGTGCTCTAACCAACTGAGCTAAGTAGCCAATAATGAATTTTATGTATTCACTATTTTATCTCTAATTAAAGAGAAATAATGGTGCGGTCGGAGAGATTTGAACTCTCACACCTCTCGGCGCCAGAACCTAAATCTGGTGCGTCTACCAATTCCGCCACGACCGCAGCAAAGCTTTTACTCTAGCGAAGAGTATAGTTAAGAAGACTTATGGTTTGTCTAAGTAACGTTGTAATGGCTGGGCTACCTGGATTCGAACCAGGAATGCTGGCATCAAAAGCCAGTGCCTTACCGCTTGGCGATAGCCCAACAGGATATCAATTAAGATATCTAAATAATGGTGCGGTCGGAGAGACTTGAACTCTCACACCTCTCGGCGCCAGAACCTAAATCTGGTGCGTCTACCAATTCCGCCACGACCGCAGCAAATCTTTATAGTTATATCGACATTGGTGATTCAATATAACGTTGTGCTCTTGGTTGTTTACCTAAATAAGAAACAAAGAGTTTTAATAGTGGCTGGGCTACCTGGATTCGAACCAGGAATGCTGGCATCAAAAGCCAGTGCCTTACCGCTTGGCGATAGCCCAACAATGATATCAATTAAGATATCTAAATAATGGTGCGGTCGGAGAGACTTGAACTCTCACACCTCTCGGCGCCAGAACCTAAATCTGGTGCGTCTACCAATTCCGCCACGACCGCAGCAAATCTTTATAGTTATATCGACATTGGTGATTCAATATAACGTTGTGCTCTTGGTTGTTTACCTAAATAAGAAACAAAGAGTTTTAATAGTGGCTGGGCTACCTGGATTCGAACCAGGGAATGCTGGCATCAAAAGCCAGTGCCTTACCGCTTGGCGATAGCCCAACAATGATATCAATTAAGATATCTAAATAATGGTGCGGTCGGAGAGACTTGAACTCTCACACCTCTCGGCGCCAGAACCTAAATCTGGTGCGTCTACCAATTCCGCCACGACCGCAGCAAATCTTTATAGTTATATCGACATTGGTGATTCAATATAACGTTGTTTGTTCTTCTTCTTTCATAAAGAAAGAATGGTGGCTACTGCGGGATTCGAACCTGCGACCCCATCATTATGAGTGATGTGCTCTAACCAACTGAGCTAAGTAGCCAATAATGAATTTTATGTATTCACTATTTTATCTCTAATTAAAGAGAAATAATGGTGCGGTCGGAGAGACTTGAACTCTCACACCTCTCGGCGCCAGAACCTAAATCTGGTGCGTCTACCAATTCCGCCACGACCGCAGCAAATCTTTATAGTTATATCGACATTGGTGATTCAATATAACGTTGTGCTCTTGGTTGTTTACCTAAATAAGAAACAAAGAGTTTTAATAGTGGCTGGGCTACCTGGATTCGAACCAGGGAATGCTGGCATCAAAAGCCAGTGCCTTACCGCTTGGCGATAGCCCAACAATGATATCAATTAAGATATCTAAATAATGGTGCGGTCGGAGAGACTTGAACTCTCACACCTCTCGGCGCCAGAACCTAAATCTGGTGCGTCTACCAATTCCGCCACGACCGCAGCAAAGCTTTTACTCTAGCGAAGAGTATAGTTAAGAAGACTTATGGTTTGTCTAAGTAACGTTGTAATGGCTGGGCTACCTGGATTCGAACCAGGGAATGCTGGCATCAAAAGCCAGTGCCTTACCGCTTGGCGATAGCCCAACAGGATATCAATTAAGATATCTAAATAATGGTGCGGTCGGAGAGACTTGAACTCTCACACCTCTCGGCGCCAGAACCTAAATCTGGTGCGTCTACCAATTCCGCCACGACCGCAGCAAATCTTTATAGTTATATCGACATTGGTGATTCAATATAACGTTGTTTGTTCTTCTTCTTTCATAAAGAAAGAATGGTGGCTACTGCGGGATTCGAACCTGCGACCCCATCATTATGAGTGATGTGCTCTAACCAACTGAGCTAAGTAGCCATCTGAGAGCGAAGTAATATAATATAATCTCGCTTTCAATGCCATTATCTTTTTAAAGATAATCACACTTTAAATTGTGGCTGGGCTACCTGGATTCGAACCAGGGAATGCTGGCATCAAAAGCCAGTGCCTTACCGCTTGGCGATAGCCCAACAATGATGTCAATTAAGACATCTCAATATGGTGCGGTCGGAGAGACTTGAACTCTCACACCTCTCGGCGCCAGAACCTAAATCTGGTGCGTCTACCAATTCCGCCACGACCGCTTTATTTCCTAAAAACTCTTTGTTGTCAAAAGACATACGTTATTAACAAACAGAGTGCTTAGGGAATGGTGGCTACTGCGGGATTCGAACCTGCGACCCCATCATTATGAGTGATGTGCTCTAACCAACTGAGCTAAGTAGCCATTTCCAAATTGTCGTTCATTTTGAAACGTTGCCGCTTCGTTGTGAACGGGGCGCATTATGCGGAGTTGAGTGAAACCCGTCAACTTTTTTTTTGAATAAATCACGAATAAACATCTGTTCGGTTTCTTTTTAGTCAAAGAGGCGTATTTGTCAGCAAAAAATAGGTTCAAATGCCGATATATATAGGAAGTTAAGTTTTGGATACGAAGCTCTTTAGAAAGAGCGAAAACGAAAAAGGCCAGTGAATTCACTGGCCTTTTATTAGATGTTTATCGGTAATTAAACGTTGAAACGGAAGTGAACAACATCGCCATCTTTAACGATGTATTCTTTGCCTTCAAGACGCCATTTACCTGCATCTTTTGCTCCGCTTTCACCGCCAAATTCGATGAAATGTTCGTAACCAACCACTTCTGCACGGATGAAACCTTTCTCGAAGTCGGTGTGGATCTTACCGGCTGCTTGCGGTGCTGTCGCACCGATAGGAATAGTCCAAGCACGAACTTCTTTAACACCTGCTGTGAAGTAGGTTTGAAGAGTTAGTAGCTCGTAACCAGAGCGGATCACTCGGTTAAGGCCTGGTTCTTCGATACCCATGTCTGCTAGGAACTCTTCACGATCTTCATCGTCAAGCTCAGAAAGCTCAGATTCGATTGCAGCACACACAGCAACAACAACGTTGTTCTCTTTTTCTGCATACTCGCGAACGGCGTCTAGGTAAGGGTTGTTTTCGAAACCATCTTCAGCAACGTTTGCGATGTACATTGTCGGCTTAAGTGTTAGGAAGTTAAGGTAGTCGATTGCTGCGACTTCTTCTTTGCCCAGTTCAACAGTACGAGCCATACCACCTTCAGTCAGGATCGGTAGTAGCTTTTCAAGAACTGTAGTTTCAAACTTAGCGTCTTTATCTCCGCCTTTTGCTTTTTTAGCATTGCGGAAGATCGCACGTTCACAGCTATCTAGATCGGCAAGAGCAAGCTCAAGGTTGATCACTTCGATATCTTCGATAGGAGATACTTTGCCAGAAACGTGAACGATGTTTTCGTTTTCAAAGCAGCGTACAACGTGACCGATAGCGTCAGTTTCGCGGATGTTAGCTAGGAATTTGTTACCTAGACCTTCACCTTTAGATGCGCCAGCAACTAGGCCTGCGATGTCTACGAATTCCATTGTCGTTGGAAGGATCTTCTGTGGATTAACAATTTTTGCTAATGCATCTAAGCGTAGATCTGGAACCGGAACGATACCTGTGTTTGGTTCGATCGTACAAAATGGAAAGTTTGCTGCTTCGATGCCTGCTTTAGTCAGTGCGTTAAACAGAGTTGACTTACCAACGTTTGGTAGACCAACGATGCCACATTTAAAACCCATGATATAAACCTTATTCTGCTTTGAACGTATGTAAGCGATTTTGTGCTTTTGGTAGGCCATCTTTTAATAAGATGTCTAGGCTGCGAACCGATTCGTCAACGACAGCCTCGATACACTCTTGCTCTTTAGCTGGAGCTTTGCCTAATACATAACCTGCAACTTTATCTTTGTGTCCCGGATGGCCAATGCCTAACCTAAGACGATAGAATTCTTTATTGTTACCCTGCTTGCTGATGATGTCTTTTAGGCCATTGTGCCCGCCATGACCACCACCTTTTTTAAACTTACCAATACCAGGAGGGAGGTCTAACTCATCGTGAGCCACCATGATCTCTTCGGGTTTAATTTGGTAGAACTTTGCCAGTGCTGCAACAGCTTTCCCGGATAAGTTCATAAAAGTCGTTGGGATCAGCAAACGAAGATCTTCACCATGAACCATAATACGACCCGTTAGGCCAAAGAACTTTGGTTCGTTCTTCAGTGTCACGTTGTGTACACGTGCTAATTCTTCAACTACCCAAGCACCCGCATTGTGGCGAGTCTTGGCGTATTCTGGACCTGGATTAGCCAGTCCAACGAGAAGTTTTATTTGTTGGCTCAAGGTATGGATCTCTCTTGGGATTTCAAAAAGCGCCGTATGATATCACAGTTTATGAAAAAGGTGCGAGCTAGCTGATAGCAACTCAATGATTCGAAACTGTGGTCAAATTAACTTTGTGGTCGTTAGATATAAAAAAAGCACTTCATCGAATGAAGTGCTTAATATCTTTTTCAGATTGTTCTGCTAAAGCAAAGCTATAGAGCTTTGATTAGTTGAACATCGCAGAGATAGACTCTTCGTTGCTGATACGACGAATCGCTTCAGCAAGCATGCGAGAAAGGCTTAGCTCAGTCACTTTACCTGTCGCGGCCATCTCTGGAGAAAGCTTGATTGAATCAGTAACAATAACTTGGTCTAGAACTGAATTGCGGATGTTTTCTGCAGCAGTACCAGAGAATACAGCGTGAGTAGCGTAAGCGAATACACGCTTAGCACCGCGCTCTTTAAGCGCTTCAGCTGCTTTACATAGTGTGCCACCAGTATCGATCATGTCATCAACGATCACACAGTCGCGACCTTCAACATCACCGATTAGGTTCATAACTTCAGAAACGTTAGCACGTGGACGACGCTTATCAACGATAGCGATGTCAACATCACCTAGCGCTTTAGCCGTTGCACGAGCACGTACAACACCACCAAGGTCTGGAGAAACCACAACTGGGTTTTCTAGGCCACGGTTTGCCATGTCTTCTAGAAGAACTGGAGTGCCGAAAATATTATCAACAGGTACATCGAAGAAGCCTTGGATTTGCTCTGCGTGTAGGTCGATAGTCAAAACGCGGTCAACGCCAACGTTAGAAAGGAAATCTGCAACAACTTTTGCAGTAATAGGCACACGAGCAGAACGTACACGACGATCTTGACGGGCATAACCGAAGTAAGGGATTACAGCAGTAATACGGCCAGCTGAAGCACGGCGCATTGCGTCAATCATTACCACCAATTCCATTAGGTTGTCATTGGTTGGTGCACAAGTTGATTGAATCAGGAATACATCGCTACCACGAACGTTTTCATTGATTTGAACAGCGACTTCGCCATCAGAAAAACGGTCTACAGTAGCATCTCCAAGAGAGATGTATAGACGATCAGCAATACGTTGGGCTAGTTCAGGTGTTGCGTTACCAGCAAATAGCTTCATATCAGGCACGGTGGAAACCTCGGGTTGCGTCCAGTTTTAAATAGATTGTGGGTGGGCTGATTGGTATTCAGCCAACGTTTCTTTTAAAGGCGAAACATTTCGTCCTTCAGCAATAAATGCAGAAACAGTGTCAGGCAGTTGTTCTAGAACCAATTCAGCTTCTTTTTTGCTGCTAAATTCAGCAAAAATGCACGAACCAGTGCCAGTCAATCTCGACGGCGCGTATTGTAGCAGCCATGAAAGTTGCTTATCAACCTCTGGGTACAGCATTCGCACAATTTTTTCGCAATCGTTTACGTATTCTTGCTCTAGAAGCGTTGCTAGTGCTCGCTTTGGCGTATTTCGAGTTAATTCTGAATGTGTGAATATGTCGACAGTTGCTATGCTCACTTGAGGCTTAACGACGAGATACCATTTTTCATCCGGATTAGCGGGTTGTAATTGTTCACCAACACCTTCAGCAAAGGCGGCGTGTCCACGTACAAATACAGGAACGTCTGCACCAAGCTTTAAGCCAATCTCTGCTAATTGGTCATCACACAGGTTGAGTTGCCATAAATGGTTGAGAGCGACCAACACGGTTGCGGCATTTGAAGAACCTCCGCCAATGCCACCTCCCATAGGAAGCACTTTCTTTAACTCAATATCCGCACCGAAAGTCGTCGACGTATATTGTTGAAGAGCAGTAGCGGCTTTCCAAATTAGGTTATCTTCTGTCGCAACGCCTGGAATTTCAGGCGTTATTGTAATTGAATTCGACTCTTGATTTGCGGTAACCGTAAGTTCATCGCCAAAGTCAACAAACTGAAATAGGGTCTGAAGTTCGTGATAGCCATTGTCGCGTCGGCCAGTAATATAGAGAAATAAATTCAGCTTAGCTGGCGAAGGCCAGTGCGTTGGCGTTGTTATCATTTTTTCAGTGTCCACTTCGAAACTACAATGTTGATTTTGTTCTCGTCTTGCTTGAATGACAATCGAGTAGGTAGTGGGATTGTCTCTACCTTTGTGTTGTCTTCATCAGATAGTTGCTTAGTCGGTATCTCTGTATTTCGGTAATTGTCAAAATTCAGTGTCCATAATTGACTGCTGACTTGTTTAGACAGAGATTCAAGAGTGTTGGTGGCGCTTAATTGGTAGCTGTCTGCTTGGTCGGGAATACCAAGGAACCATTGTGGCAGGTGATCAATAGGGATCTGCAATCCAGTAAGTTGTTCTACCAATACAGATGCACTTGCGTCAGTGAATACCTGATCATCATAAGTGACAACCTTGGCACCCGAACTATCAATTGTGAGATTCAAGGCGGTTTGACCAAGGAAAGTGGTCAGCCTTAATTGGCTTTGATTTGGAGAATGCTTCCAAATGAAGTTAAGGCTTTGGCGTTGCTCTGGAGAAATGTAAGCGAGCTTGCCTGAGGCTTGGTAGTTTTCTATCTGTAGAAGCCGTTTTTGGTGACTTTGCCACTCAACGCTGGTCGGTTGTTCTGGTATAGACGAGCAACCCACCATAATAATGGTCATAAAAATAAGAGACGTGATTTTACGAAGCTTGCTCATATTTGCTCACAACTTGTTCAAATTTATCTAAAAAACGCTTCAACTATAGCATTGAATTCACGAACTCAGGAAAACAAATCCCGCTTGCTCTTTAAATAGAGCCATGCATCAAGTAAAATTCGCCCCTTGTTTCCATTCCCTGATCGAGAACTTCTGATACATGTCTTTGCTTGCCGTAGGTATCAATCACAATACAGCGTCGGTTGAATTGCGAGAAAAAGTCGCTTTTGGTCCAGATAAATTATCTGAGGCTCTTAAGCAACTTAACGCAAATGCACACGTAAATGGAAGTGTCATACTTTCTACCTGTAATCGAACTGAAGTGTATTGTGACGTCAAAGGCGTGGCAAAAAACAAGTTGATCGATTGGCTGTCTGTATTTCATCAAGTTAGCCCTGAAGAATTAAAACCGAGTATCTACATCCATGAAGAGCAAGCTGCGATTAAGCACTTAATGCGTGTTGCCTGTGGTTTGGACTCTCTGGTTCTGGGCGAGCCGCAAATTCTTGGTCAGGTAAAACAGGCTTACACCGATTCGCGAGAGAACAAATCTGTTGATGCTTCAATGGAGAAACTGTTCCAGAAATCATTTTCTGTTGCGAAGCGAGTTCGAACTGAGACCGAAATTGGTGGCAGTGCTGTTTCTGTTGCCTACGCAGCCTGTACGTTAGCTAAACACATCTTTGAATCGATTGCTGAATCAACGGTGTTACTGGTGGGTGCGGGAGAAACCATTGAACTGGTGGCTAAACACTTGTCAGCCAATGGTTGTACCAAGATGATTGTGGCTAACCGAACTCGTGAGCGTGCTTTAGGGCTAGCTGAAGAATTTGGTGCTGAAGTTATCAGCTTAAACGAGATACCTGATCATCTGCATCGAGCGGATATTGTGATCAGCTCAACCGCAAGTCCGTTACCTATTATTGGTAAGGGTATGGTAGAGACCGCGCTCAAGACAAGAAAACATCAGCCGATGTTGTTGGTTGATATAGCTGTACCTCGTGATGTTGAATCTCAGGTCGGCGAACTGAGTGATGCTTACCTGTACTCAGTTGATGATCTTCAGTCGATCGTTGATGGTAATATTGAGCAACGTAAAGTTGAAGCAATTCAGGCTGAAGCAATAGTCAGTGAAGAAAGCGCCGCGTTCATGAGTTGGATGCGTTCACTGCAAGCGGTAGACAGTATTCGTGACTATCGTAAATCGGCAAATGAAATCCGAGAAGAATTATTAAGTAAGAGTTTACAATCACTTGCTGCTGGCGGTGACCCTGAGAAAGTCTTACTTGAGCTAAGTAATAAGCTCACAAACAAATTGATCCATGCTCCAACGCGTGCACTTCAAAGTGCAGCTGAGCAAGGAGAACCTGCAAAATTAATGGTCATTAGACAGAGTTTGGGTCTAGAAAACCCTCAATAATATTCGACCTCCAACAGAATAAGACATTATGAAAGCCTCGATTCTAATAAAGCTTGAAACACTTGTTGAACGCTATGAAGACGTTCAACATCTACTTGGTGATCCCGATGTACTTGGGAATCAAGATAAATTCCGTGCCTTGTCAAAAGAGTATTCTCAATTAGAAGAGGTGACGGGGTGCTTTAAATCATACCAGCAAGCTCAAGAAGATTTAGAAGCTGCTGAAGAGATGGCAAATGAAGACGACGCAGAAATGCGTGAAATGGCTCAAGAAGAAATCAAAGATGCGAAAGCGAACATTGAACGTCTGACTGATGAGCTACAAATTCTTCTTATTCCAAAAGATCCAAACGATGAGCGTAACTGCTTCTTAGAAATTCGTGCTGGCGCAGGTGGTGATGAAGCGGGTATCTTTGCGGGTAACCTTTTCCGTATGTACTCTAAATTTGCCGAGAAAAAAGGCTGGCGCGTTGAAGTGATGAGCAGCAATGTTTCAGAGCAGGGCGGCTTTAAAGAGATGATCGCTAAAATCAGTGGCGACGCTGTTTACGGCACAATGAAGTTCGAGTCTGGCGGTCACCGTGTACAACGTGTACCTGAGACTGAATCTCAAGGTCGTGTTCATACATCAGCGTGTACTGTTGCGGTAATGCCTGAGATCCCAGAAGCGGATCTTCCTG
Source organism: Vibrio bathopelagicus (assembly GCF_014879975.1). Lineage (NCBI taxonomy): Bacteria > Pseudomonadati > Pseudomonadota > Gammaproteobacteria > Vibrionales > Vibrionaceae > Vibrio > Vibrio bathopelagicus. The sequence continues at coordinate 847,060 of NZ_CP062500.1, forward strand.
AAATCAAAGCTGGCGATCTTAAGATTGATACTTTCCGTGCATCTGGCGCGGGTGGTCAGCACGTTAACACCACGGATTCAGCAATCCGTATTACTCACTTACCAACAGGTACAGTAGTAGAGTGTCAAGACGAGCGTTCTCAGCATAAAAACAAAGCGAAAGCGATGGCTGTTCTAGCAGCTCGTATCGTTCAAGCTGAAGAAGAGCGTCGTGCTGCTGCGATTTCAGATACACGTCGTAACCTATTAGGTTCTGGTGACCGTAGTGACCGTATTCGTACCTACAACTACCCTCAAGGCCGTGTTTCTGATCACCGCATCAACTTAACGATCTACCGCCTGAATGAAGTTCTGGAAGGTGATATGCAAAGCCTGCTTGATCCTGTTCTACAAGAGCACCAAGCCGATCAACTAGCAGCACTTGCTGAGCACAACTAATTACTATGCAGTCAGCATATACGGTTGAAAGTGCTTTAAAGTCAGCAATCGTACAGCTTCAAGAGGGCGATAACACATCGCCCTCGATTGATGCTGCGGTACTGCTTTGTCACGCCTTAGATAAACCTAGATCTTACCTACTGACTTGGCCTGAGAAGCATCTCACTTCAGAACAAGAATCCGAATTCCATACCCTTCTAAAACGTCGCTTAACCGGTGAGCCCGTGGCTTATATTGTTGGCGAGCGTGAGTTTTGGTCGCTGCCGTTAAAAGTCTCTCCTTCTACATTAATCCCGCGTCCAGATACAGAACGTTTGGTTGAAGTGGCGTTAGACAAAACATATGGCAAGCAAGGTGCGATTCTCGATTTAGGGACAGGTACTGGTGCGATTGCCTTGGCATTAGCGTCTGAGATGCCGAATCGACCAGTGACGGGTATTGATCTTCGTCCTGAAGCGCAACAACTTGCGACAGAAAACGCTCAGCGATTAAATATCACTAACGCCACTTTTTTACATGGCAGTTGGTTTGAGCCTTTGAACTCTGCGAGTTCTGAAGAAGAAGCTGTAAAGTTCTCTTTGATTGTCTCGAACCCGCCTTACATTGAGAAGAATGACCCTCATTTATCTCAAGGTGATGTACGTTTTGAACCGATCACAGCGTTAGTTGCGGAAGAGAAAGGTTTAGCTGATATTCGATACATTTCTGAAAACGCACGACGCTTTTTAGAAAACGAGGGTTGGTTGGCATTTGAACACGGTTATGACCAAGGCTTGGCGGTACGTGAGATAATGCAACAACTGGGTTATTTCGATGTCGTTACAGAAAAAGATTACGGCGGTAATGACCGAGTGACATTGGGTCGTTATTGTTCATAGGCTGCTGTTAATCATCTTGTGAACAATAGATGATGAACTTGCTAAATTGATACCTTTAACTCGATAATACATTTAGCTCGATAATGCATTTAACGCAGAAATACAGGGCATTAACGGGTATTGTGTGGCTCGTGTTAACGAAAGCACATATAAAAATATAAAGGAATACCATGTACGAAGGTTTAAAACATTTTCACCTACTAACGATTGCGATAAGCGCGCTACTTCTTTCGATTCGTTTCGCTCTTATGATGGCTAACTCACCGAAGCTTAAACATCCTTTCTTGCAGCGTTTCCCTCATATCAATGACTCGTTGCTGTTGCTATCGGGTATTGGTTTGATTTTTATTACTGGCTTTATTCCATTTACACCAGCGGCACCATGGTTAACTGAAAAACTAACCTGTGTGATGGCTTACATCGCATTAGGCTTCTTTGCACTTAAGCTAGGTAAAAACAAGTTATTGAGAGTTTTCTCATTCTTTGGCGCTCTAGGCTGGCTAGCAATGGCAGGCAAAATCGCAATGACAAAGACTCCAACATTTTTCGGTTAATGACGTATGTACGAATTTTTTGATGAAGACTTTGATCAGCTAGAACTTGCTGAAGGCGCATTGATCTTAAATAAGGCCATTGACCCTGAAACTCAAGATAGTTGGGCAGAGCAAGAACTCGCAAGATTATTAAAAGACGCCGAGTTTGCGTTAGTTAATGAAACCGACGAGCAACAGAAGTTTGAATCTTTTATTCGACTATTCTTTTACGAGTGGGGCTTTGCTGGCGATAAAGACGCCTACTTCTCATCGGAAAACGCGTTTATCGATAAAGTACTTGAGAGAAAGAAAGGGATCCCAGTCAGTCTTGGTGCGATCTTCCTTTTTCTAGGGCGCAAGCTAGGCTTTCCTGTAGAGGGTGTCTCTTTTCCGACTCAGTTTCTGCTTAAAGTCAGTTGGCATGGCCAAACTCCGGTCTATATTAATCCTTACAATGGCGAGTATGTTGGTCAGCAAACATTGCGAGCATGGTTAATTGGCCATGATGGCCCATTGGCTAAACTGAAAAGTGAGCATTTGAAAGTCGCAGACCACCCAACAATTATTGGTAAGTGGTTGGCTTTATTGAAAAGTGCCTTACTGAGAGAAGAGCGTTATACGCTTGCATTGAAGTGTACTGATCTTGCGTTAACGTTTGTACCGGATGATCCGTATGAAATCCGTGACCGTGGTTTCATCTATCAACAATTGGATTGCCACCAGATTGCCGCCACCGATTATCAGTACTTTATTGATCAATGCCCAGATGACCCTGCATCTGAGTTACTTAAATCTCAAGTGAATGTCATGACGGAAAAAACTGTCGTCGTTCACTAATTAATTATTATTTAGAGAGAATATGATGGAACAGAAAATAGTTCATATTGGCGATATGCCAATTGCTAACGATAAGCCATTTACGTTATTTGCGGGCATGAACGTTCTTGAATCTCGCGATCTAGCGATGCAGATCTGTGAGCACTACGTGAAAGTAACAGAGAAGCTGGGCATCCCTTATGTATTTAAGGCGTCTTTTGATAAAGCGAACCGCAGTTCTGTTCACTCATACCGTGGTCCTGGTATGGAAGAAGGTCTTAAAATCTTCCAAGAGCTGAAAGATACCTTTGGCGTGAAGATCATCACGGATATTCACACTGAAGCACAAGCTCAGCCTGTTGCAGATGTTGTTGATGTAATCCAGCTTCCAGCGTTCCTTGCTCGTCAAACTGACCTTGTTGAAGCAATGGCTAAGACTGGTGCGGTTATCAATGTGAAGAAGCCTCAGTTCATGAGCCCGGATCAAGTGGGTAACATCGTTGATAAGTTCGCAGAGTGCGGCAACGAAAATATCATTCTTTGTGAACGTGGTTCTTGCATGGGTTACGACAACTTAGTTGTTGATATGCTTGGTTTTGGTGTAATGAAAAAATCATCAAACGGCAGCCCAATCATCTTTGACGTGACTCACGCGCTTCAAATGCGTGACCCATCAGGTGCTGCATCTGGTGGTCGTCGTGAGCAAACTGTTGAGCTTGCTAAAGCGGGTCTTGCTACTGGTGTTGCTGGTCTGTTCCTTGAGGCACACCCGAACCCAGATCAAGCGCGTTGTGATGGCCCATCAGCTTTACCCCTAGATAAACTAGAGCCGTTCTTGAAGCAGATGAAAGCACTTGATGACCTGATCAAAGGCTTTGAGCATATTGATATTAAATAATTGAGATGGATGTGAAGTAACGGAAACGTTATTTCACAAAAGTTGAACTAAGAAAGCCCAGTTCTTTGAATTGGGCTTTTTTTATCTCGTAAAAGCAGCCGAACACAAAGCGTTCATTTAAAGAGTTGTTAACGAGGTGGGTTATTACCTAAGAAACTCGTATGTGAGTGCGAGGTCAGTCCTGTTTATAGTAAATTACTGATGTTCATCACACTTTGTAAGTAAACGATTGCTTGTGATGCAGGGGAAGTTTGAGTGCAATCTCATAATTTTGTTACACTTAACTGCTGAACTATGCGTGACCAATTCGACATAAATATGAAATCATCATGTTACATCTGAAATGTTAATTTAAGATAAGTGATGTGAAGTCTTATTGTTCGAACTCCAAATAAGGGGTCGCAATAGATCATAAAAAGCAGTGGATTCCCCTAAAAAGTTCAAAGGTATGACAATGAAGCAACGCCTTATTCTAAAGACAGCACTAAGTGCTGCAATCCTAGCTACTCTAGCTGGGTGTGCGTCTCAATCAACTCAAGATTGGAACCAAGACGAAACATACAAGCTAACGGTTCTACACACTAACGACAACCATGGTCGTTTTTGGCAGAACAAATACGGTGAATACGGCATGTCTGCGCGTAAAACGCTTGTTGATCAACTTCGTGCTGAAGTTGAAGCAGAAGGCGGTAGCGTGTTGCTTCTATCTGGTGGTGACATCAACACTGGTGTGCCAGAGTCAGATCTTCAGGATGCAGAACCTGATTTCAAAGGCATGAATAAAATTGGTTACGATGCAATGGCATTGGGTAACCACGAGTTCGATAACTCATTAGACGTACTACAAAAGCAGATCGACTGGGCTAACTTCCCAATGCTATCTGCAAACATCTACGACAAAGCAACAGGCGAACGCAAGTTCCAAGCTTACGAGATGTTTGAAAAGCAAGGTATCAAGATTGCGGTTATCGGTCTAACAACTGAAGATACGGCAAAAATCGGTAACCCTGAGTTCATTGCAAGCATTGACTTCCGCGACCCTAAAGAAGAAGCGAAGAAGCTGATCGCTGAACTTAAAGAAACAGAGAAGCCAGACCTAATCTTCGCTGTGACTCACATGGGTCACTACGAAAACGGCCAACGTGGTGTTAACGCACCGGGTGATGTAGCACTTGCTCGTTACCTAAACGAAGGCGACCTAGACATGATTGTTGGTGGTCACTCTCAAGAGCCTGTATGTATGGAAGGCCCTAACGTTGCGAAGAAAAACTTCAAGCCGGGTGATGAGTGTAAACCAGACGTACAGAACGGTACTTACATCGTTCAAGCTCACGAGTGGGGCAAGTACGTAGGTCGTGCTGATTACGAATTCCGTAACGGTCAACTAGAGATGGTGAGCTACGATCTGGTTCCAGTTAACCTTAAGAAGAAAGTGAAGATTGACGGTAAGAAGCAACGTGTTCTTATTCAAGATGAAATCGCACAAGATCCAGAGCTACTTGAATTCCTACGTCCTTTCCAAGAGCAAGGTCAGGCACAGCTAGAAGTTCAAATTGCTGAGACAAATGGCAAGCTTGAGGGCGATCGTAACGTGGTTCGTTTCCAACAAACTAACCTAGGCCGTTTGATTGCGACTTCTCACATGGAGCGTGCACAAGCCGACTTCGCTGTGATGAACTCTGGTGGTGTTCGTGACTCAATTGAAGCGGGCAATGTCACTTACAAAGATGTATTGAAGGTACAACCTTTTGCAAACATCCTGACTTACACTGACATGACAGGTAAAGAAGTTCTAGATTACCTAAACGTTGTGGCGACGAAACCAATCGACTCTGGTGCTTACGCGCAATTCGCTGGCATTTCAATGACAGTGACGAACGGTGAAGTATCGAACGTATTCATCGGTGGCAAACAGCTTCGTTTAGACGAAACATACCGCTTCACAGTGCCAAGCTTCAACGCGGCTGGTGGTGACGGTTACCCTAAACTTTCTGACCACCCTGGTTACGTGAACACAGGTTTTGTTGATGCTGAAGTACTGAAAGAGTACCTAGAAGCGAACAGCCCAGTTGACGTGAACAAGTACGCACCGTCTGGTCAAATGGTTTACAAGTAATTGAACCCAGTTAATTGAATCACTAGGTGCTAAATTAGATTGACTCTAGCACCATGATAAATTTAACTAAAGCGACGCCTCGGCGTCGCTTTTTGTTTATCTATCGTTTGGATTTGTTATGACCCCTGCAATCAACCTTGCCAAGAAAAAGAAAATCGCTCATACCGTACATCAGTATCATCACGATGCAAACAACACCAACTATGGATTAGAGGCGGTTGAAGCTCTGGGGCAGGATCCCAAACGCGTGTTCAAAACGCTTTTATTTTGTCTGAACGGCGTCGCTAAAGATTTGGCTGTGGCTGTTATTCCTGTCGACCAGAAGCTAAATCTTAAGCTTGCGGCTAAAGCGGCGAAAGGTAAAAAAGCCGAGATGGCTAATCCTGATATTGCGCAGAAAACCACAGGTTATGTAGTGGGTGGAATCAGTCCGCTCGGTCAGAAAAAAGCATTACCTACCTTTGTTCATTCCAGCGCGACAGAATTAGAAACGATATGCGTAAGTGCAGGGAAGCGAGGCCTGGAAATTGAGCTGACACCTAGGGACTTAGCTTTGCTTACTCGAGCTCAATTTACTGATTTGTGCTTGTAGCAGACGAACGATCATGAAAGCCATTAATCTGACGAGGTAAATACCGATCTTCGTACTCAGCTTTGACTTAACCAACAACAAAAAACGCCCACTAAGATAACCTAGTGGGCGTTTCTGTATTAAAGAGTAGAATATTACTTCTTAAGACCTAAGGTACCACCAACGCGCTTAGGTGCTGGTTTGTTTGGTCTGTTTGAGTCTTGGCTACGGTTTGTTGGCTTGCCGCTTCTACGATCGTTATTGTCGCGGTCTGTGCGACTGCGATCTGAGCTGTTTCGATCTGAGTTTGAACGCTCTGAACGAGAGTTCGATTTCCAGTTCTCGGTGTTGCCGCCGCTTTCACTATTCGACGAATTACGACCACGCTTCGAGTTCGGCGCATGACGGAATTCATCCGCGTTATTACCGCGGTAGGTGCGAGTACGATTCTCGTTTTGATTACGTCGTGCTGTTGAGGTTTGATTTTCCTCACGGCTATCAAATAGCTTAGCATCGGTTGCCTTGCGAATTCGCTGACCTTTTGCGTTTATTTTTGATGCATCTTCAGTGCTCACTGAACCTTCGCACATCGCTAATATCTCTGCGATTTCTTCTTCGCTCAGGTAGCGCCACTTTCCGTTTGGAATGCCATCAAGTGAGATGTTCATAATACGAACACGACGTAGTTTGAAGACTTCATAGCCTAACGCTTCACACATACGACGGATCTGACGGTTAAGGCCTTGAGTTAGCGTAATTCGGAATGAGAACTTTGTCTCTTTCTCGACATTACAAGGCAGGGTAACGGTATCCAAAATAGGGACACCAGAAGCCATTTTCTTCAAGAATTCCGTCGTAATCGGCTTATCTACACGAACCACGTATTCTTTTTCGTGATTGTTACCCGCACGCAAGATCTTATTGACGATGTCGCCATCGTTGGTCAAGAAGATAAGGCCATCAGAGGGCTTATCTAGGCGACCAATAGGGAAGATACGTTTGTGGTGGCCAATGAAGTCGACGATGTTGCCTGGAATATCACGCTCAGTTGTACAGGTAATGCCAGTCGGTTTATTGAGAGCAATGTAGATAGGCTTTTCTTTTGAACGCACTGGCTTGTTGTCGATCTCAACATCATCACCTGGCAATACTTTCGTTCCCATCTCAGGGATCTTGCCATTAATAGTAACTCGGCCTGCATCGATCAGTTTGTCTGCTTCACGACGTGAACAAAAACCAGTTTCACTGATGTATTTATTAAGGCGTTTAGCTTGGGATTCTTGTGACATGATATTCTCTTAGCGTTTCACAACGGAAATATAGATAAACAAAAAGCAACTATGGACAGTTGCTTTTACGTTTTAATTCGTTAACTGAGGCAATTTTAACACCTAGTGTGGGCTTCGGCACTAAATATCTATTTTCGGCACTAAATATCAATTGTGGTATTCGATGTGCTTAGCTGAATGTTCGAAGACGATGGCCTTTTTTCATTAAGCTTCTGATGATTTAGCGAGTCCGTTTTTGGTGACGCTCTCTATTCTCAAGTTTTTTGTCATTACTCTTTCTGAGCATGACGTAAACGGCTCCAGTACCACCATGAAATTGCTGCGCTGAGTGAACACATTGAACATCATTAATTTGCGATAACCAATTGGCTACATAGCTTTTCATCATGGCTGGTGGATTCGAGCGTTCACCCTTACCGTGAACAATAATGACGGTGCGCACATCCATTCTTAAACATTGGCGTAAAAATGAAAGCACTTCGTTGCGAGCATCTTTCAATGTTTTCCTGTGGAGATCGAGCTTAGCTTGAACTGGATATTTACCTAAGCGCAGTTTTTTGTATACGCCTTCTTGAACGCCATCTTTTTTATACGCAATAACGTCATCAGGTTTCAGCATTGGAGAATAGTCGAGAGAGAGGTAATCTTTTTCGTCCTCAGACAGCCACATAGCCGCCTCACGCTTTGCAAGTTGAGACTCGGTAACTCGATGCACTTTTTGGTGCTCAGCGGTGTCATGGTCGATACGTTTCACATCGCCCATCATTTCTTGGAATAGATCTAAGTCGTCATCATGAGACATGGTGTTCATCTCAAGTTGTAGAAGGATAGGGTCAGTATACCTAAGTTGTGGCTGGGTTTAAAAATGAAAAAACCGGAGGAGACAAGAGGAGTCAACTCCGGTGCAAAGCGTTTTAACATTTATTTATCAAGGAAATGATACTTAAAGTAAATGATGTAGGCTGAGCGATACTAGTGAGGAGATTTTTCAGTCATAACTTTGTATATGAAGAACCCTCCATAAAACATCATGAGACCCAGAGCCCCGAATATTACTATCATTGAAGATAGCCCCACTGCATTACCAAATAGGAGTTCTAGCCAAAAGTCCATGTGTATACCTCAAAGTTATATGACATGGCTTAGTGTATTAAGTAGCATTATCAATTCACTGATCTGGATCAATCCTGTTTCATAAGTTAAATACTTGTTGGTGAGTGTGTGTTTTTCGTCACATTAGTCGTTAGGTTGTACGTCTTTTGTTCGAACGATTCGATAATGTAAAAAAGAGTGAAAAAAGCCCTTGCGGATAAATTCAGAACCCGTATTATACGCTCCATCGACAGGCAATCAGCCAGTTAGATATCTCGGTGAATAGCGCAGCTTGGTAGCGCATCTGGTTTGGGACCAGAGGGTCGGGGGTTCGAATCCCTCTTCACCGACCACATTTAGAAAGCCTGCTCAATGAGCAGGCTTTCGTCGTTTTGGAGTGTAGGAAATAGGATTAGAACCTAAGTGGGGTTCGCTAGATGTTCAAAATAAGCTCTTCACTGACCACATTAAAGAAAGCCGTAGCACTATTTTGTAATAGAAAAGGCTGCGGCTTTTTTGCATTCTCAAATTGTGAACATCGGCAGAAAGTGATTTTGCCTGAGTTTAATGCGGCTAGTTAAGCTGTCTTGGTGAGTCGCCAGCCTTAAGGTGTTGTTAAAAGCATGGGCTATTGAACGAACTCACTGGTAGCGACATTGTTCTTTACCCAAATCAGAGCCTGCAGTCGATTCTTCACTTTGATTTTTTTAAATGTATTGTGAAGGTGTGCTTTGACTGTATTCTCACTGACGTAGAGTGTGTCGGCGATCTGAGTGTTGGACGCGCCCTCACCGAGTAGCTTGATGATTTGTTGCTCGCGTTTAGTGAGTTTTAAATAGTACGGGCTCGTTTTTGCGCATTGCCTTTCACGATAAAAGCGAATGTACTTATAAATGAGTTTCCTGCTCATCCACATTTCGTCTTCTAAGATGCAGTTGAAACCAGTGACAAGCTTATCAAGCGTGTCTGAAACATAGAAAATACCGACGAGATATTGCCATTTGAGCATCTCAGTATGCGGGAAGTCGTTTGGAGTGTTTAACAATACTTCATGGGTATCACATATTACATCGTCTCTAAGCTCTTGGTATTTAGATATAAAATCTTTGGTCATTATTGGATAGTCAATAATAATGATATTCAAATTGTCGGCTTGCAATGAGTTGATACTCAGTTTTTCAGGAGATATAAGCCTAATACTAAGGTTCACCTTTTGCTCTAATGACTCTTTGAGCAGCGTAGACTGTAAATTATTTTCGGCTATTAAAATGGCTTGATGAACTTTCGACTTAGCCATGTGTACACTCCTTTATTAACCCACTGCCCTTGTATCAGACTTGATAGTCTATAGCACACATAGTTATTCTACCAATAAGTTGGCTAGTTATTTTATAAATATGGTGAATGTAATTAATAGTACAGGTGAAGGTATATAACAGAATCAAGTGGAAGCATCTGTTTCCTTTAGTTTTATTAATTAACGTCTAGTTCTGTCATCGTACAATCTCGAAATATTCTCCAACTCTTATTTTCTGGTTTAATCTCTAAAGTAAGAGGAAATTGGTTGGAATTAAAAATAAATTTTGTTTTACCACTACTTATATATTGGTTGAGTTGAGAGTGTGTGTTTGTTTTTAGAGTGACTGAAGATGCTGTACTGTTATCAAACACAAGCACGTTATGTTTGTTTTTAATAAAACACTGTGCTGACTTTGAAATTTCTTCAGATGCACTTAAACATAAAGGGAAAAATAAAACGGCGATCAACGCCGTTTTAATATATGCACTTTTTATCATATTAGTTCTGATAAATTATACCGACATTACCACTTGCGCCATTACCTGAAACGAGAGCAGTATCATAAGAGGTTTGTTCAATCATAAATTGGTTTGAACTGCTGTTTGTTAAGCTAACAATGGCATCTGAATGAGAGCCTGTTTGTAACGTGAATACGCGGTTATCGCTACTGCTCACGAGATCGATATCGACATAGTTATCATCGCCACCACCAACATCGGTGTTGACTATCGTTTGAACATAGTTATTATCGCCGCTGATATCGATGTCTACGTCATTATTATCAACACTCGCGTTACTAAACTCGGTATAGGTTGTATTGGAGTTACCAGAGACATTCACATCAGCTTCATTGTAGTCAGCACCACCTAAAGCATTGACGACAGAGATGTTCTCATTACCCACTTGTGTAACACGTAAATCATTGCTTCGACCATAAGGTTGAACTGTGATTTGGGCTTGGTTACTAACACCATCTTGATCAACCCAAGCGTTGTTGTTTACATAGCGTAACTTAACGTGAGCTTCATTGAGATTGCCATCTTGTTGAACCACTACGTCAGAGTTATAGCTAGCATGTGTGTCTACTAGTGCAACATGTCCATTAGTAACACCAGACGTATTCTGGCTAATCGTGACATTGGCATTATCGCCATTGCCCATTTGCCAAACGGCAGTATTATCCATCGCTAAGGGTTGAATACCGGCTACTGTCGATGATATCCCAAGATCGGTTGTTCCTTCTATTGCACCCAACGCTGGTTCAGAGGCTGGAAAAGGAGCTGGTAAATTATCTGCGTATGCTGCATTAAAGCCCAGAATAGCACCGACTATAATTCCAATTTGTGTAACTTTCATAAGTTGTATCCTTATACATTTCCATGTCGACTATGTTGTTACTTCATCGAGAAGCAACGGTGAATCAAGCTTTCCATACTGCGCGCTAATTGGCTTGATTGATGTGAATTCTCATTGAGCTAGACGCGTTGATTACTGCAAAGTCATTGCCGTTCTGAGAAATTCCTAAATTGTCTCCTCCAGACCCAACCATATAAGCCGTATTGCCATGACCTTTCTGAGCAATACTTAATTGGCTGTTTTGTCCTGAGTAATTAGCTTGTCCTATCACCGCCAAGTTGTTATCTCCATCTTGGGAGATCAGAGCGTCGGAATTGGCTCCGAGCTGACCAATAGCGGCTTTGTTGTTTGCTCCATCCTGATCAATAAGAGCAATATTATTCTTTCCTATTTGTCCTATATAAGCTGAATTAGAGCTTCCGTTTTGTTTGATCTTGGCTTTATTATTTGCGCTGGTTCCTAGACTATGTTGTTGAATAATCGCAATGGAACCTGAAGAGTCGGATATATCTATTTCTGAGTAGTTATCCAAATCCCGTGACGAAATAAGATCTAAGTCATTAAACTCGTTTACGACGTCATGGTTTACGTTGTGTAGAAAGCTTCCCTCCAAATCAGAAGCGATAGCACTATTAAAACTACCTATTGATAAATATAAACAAGTTAAGCCGATAAGTGACGCGTCCCTAGTTATCATTACCTTTACCTTAAAGTGTTTGTGGTTTTTACCTCAATCAAGAACCGAAACATAAATTCCTGCACTGAGAGCTGTGTAAGCCAATGTAATGAGGAGATTCTAGGTAGCCAAATGACGAACATCTATAAACTAAAATCTAAAAATAACGTAATTGCATATATTAAAAATACTTAGTTTTTTGAATTTTTATTAACCTTAGTTAGTGAATTGAAATTGGAATTTAATTATAAAGTTTATATGTGACAAAGTGCATTGCACCTACTCTTTATCTTGTTCAAAGAATCACCTCCTCATCTTGTAAATGGACTTCGAATGGGAGCCAATATGAAACTCAAGCTGCTTACAATTACTTTTATCTCTTTTGTTGTTCATGCCGGAGATGAAAGTCATGGTCTTGAAAATGGTGCCCCGTTAGAAAATGGAAAGAAACTTGAGGAGTCGACGAACAGTCTTAAGGAAAAATTTAATGATTTTAGTGAAGTTGATGGAATCATCGTGGATAGAACCATTACGCGTCTCGGAGAGGATTTCTATTTTTTCTTTTCGCAATCGCTTAATGATAGTTATCCTGACCTTAAGGAAAATTTGACGGTAAAAGAAAGGCCAACGGCGTTATCTGGAAGCATCATAGAGGTTCAACATTCTAGGAAACCGATCTTTCGTACGGCGTTGTCCCCCGGTCGTAGACAAGCAAAAGAACGCGCTGCCGATGCAACACGAGTGGTTGGAAATTACATCATCCGATGGCAAGCAGAACGACTGTTTCAAGATACCTACGATCTAGACCATGATGAATTTTGAGGAGGCAGGGATGTCTATATCATTAAAAAAATTGGCACTTATAGTGTTGTTCGTGTCGCCTTCGATTTGTTCGAGCGAATTGGTTTATACGCCCGTAAATCCTAGTTTTGGAGGAAACGCACTAAACAGTTCTCACCTTTTTAATCATGCCAATGCCATTAACGATTATGACGACCCTAGTGCAAGGGATATCTTTGGTGAGCAAGAGTCCGCTCTAGATAGGTTGGCTTCAAGCTTGGAATCACGCTTGATCAGCCAGCTACTTGCTGATGTAGGGAGTGGTAATACTGGGCAACTTGAGACCGATGATTTCTTTCTGAACATAGTGGACGATTCTGGGACATTGTTGGTTCAAATTGTCGATAAAAAGACTGGAGAGTCGACAGAAATCAGCGTTGCTGGGCTGAACCCAGACCTCTAATCACAAGGATTGTGTTATGAAATCGATGTTCACCATCTTCTTGATGCTGGTGTTAGGGGGGTGCAGCTATTCTATGCAGATCCCAGAAACATCTGAGATCCCTAAGCTGATGCCTAGAGGCGCGACTTATACTGACCTCATATCATTACCAAGGCCTCGAGGGAAGATACTTGTTTCGGTTTACGATTTTAGAGATCAAACGGGACAGTATAAACCTCAGCCAAACAGTAATTTTTCAACCGCTGTACCACAAGGGGGCACGTCGTTATTGACGACATCGTTGATCGATTCGCAATGGTTTGTGCCTTTAGAGCGTGAAGGCCTGCAAAATCTATTGACGGAACGTAAGATCATTCGAGCAGCCCAGAAAAAAGATAAGGTCGTGAATAATCACGGTGCGGACTTGTCATCGCTGAGTTCAGCCAACATTGTTATCGAAGGTGGGATTGTGGCCTATGATTCGAACATTGTTACCGGGGGGGCAGGCGCTAAGTATTTGGGTATTGGTGGCTCTGGGCAATATAGAACGGATCAAGTGACCGTGAATTTAAGGGCTGTTGATGTTCGAACTGGGCAGGTTTTATTGAGTGTCACTACATCAAAAACTATTTCTTCACATGAGATTGGTTTCGGCGCATTTCGTTTTGTGGACTACAAAGAGTTGCTAGAGGTTGAGATGGGCTATAGCCAAAACGAACCAGTGAATATAGCTGTAATGTCAGCAATAGATGCCGCTGTGATTCATTTAATCGTTAAAGGAATGAAGCGTGGCATGTGGTCGCCTGGTGACCCTAACGCAATGAAAAATCCAATCATCGCTCGTTATTCTGAAGAGAGTACTGACATACTTTAAGTAACCGAGTAAGCAGCAAAATAGGGCTATGTGGAAAATGGACCTTTCCCGTAGCCCTGTTTTTATCTGTTACTTAGGTGATTTATTTGACGTCACAAGTGATGTCTTTGATCGGTGTTTCCGATGTAACAAAACAAATATAGGCTTCAGCTGGGTTATTTGGACCAATTCGAATGTAACCTGCCTTCACTTCATCTTCATTGAACGAAGCTAAACTAGAGTTACCCGTTTGGCCATCGTAGAAACTTGCTTCAAAATTACTATTCATTTGGCTTGCGATACGGTTGCGTGTTGTAGACGTCGTGAACGTAATATTCGCGCATCGCATTGGTGGCTTCTCAGTAATCAGAAACTGTCCGCTTTCTTTATCTAGCACGCCGCCTTTTGTATCAGGCTGAATGTCTATTGGTTGGAATTGTTCGATCGTGCAAGTTTCTTTGGCAGACGCTGCCGTGGGCATCAGGATCGCTAGGGCTAAAGGTAAAGCGAAGAGTACTGGTTTCATGAGAACAACACCGTATATAAAAAGAGCGAAAGATAATAGCACCGTTATGGTGCTATTAAATGTAATGATTCTGTTATTAGGTAATGGTTACATTATGAGAAAGTCATGGTATCGAATTTAGCTAGCTGTCGTCACTAACCTCAAATTGACACTGAGCTTGTTGGCTTTGTGATTGTTGAGTGACATTGAAACCTTTCTCTTTTAATAGCTGCAAAAGGTTACCTTCGCCAATCAGGTGTAAAGTGCCGACGACCACCAAATAGTGTCCCTTTAAGTCGAGTTTCCAATCATTGGCGGATAGCTTGTTTGCCCAATCGATATTGCGATCGGTAAAAAATGCTTTCTCTAGTTCAGATGGCATTTCAGACAACTTCGCAAACTCCTCAAGCTTCGCTACATCACCGGCTTTCCAACTTTCAATTAAGCAGTGAATCACACCATCAGTTTGGTCAAATTCTTCAAGGCTACTGACTAGCCACTCTTTACCGGAATCTTTTTGTCCTGCGATGAGGTCTATTTGAAATTGTAGAGCCTCTAAGCTGACGACCGGAACATCCGCGATTGTTGCTTTATAGGCGAGTGTTGCATCAACACCGTCAGCCGAACCATAGCCAAGCTTCTTCAACTGTTGCATTTGTATCGACAGAGACGTTGCCCAAGGGGGCGAGCTAAGTAGTTTCTGAGTTGGCATATCCAATGATTTTGAGATGCTCGTTAATAATTGTTTTTGTTCTTTGTTTAATACATCACCTGTGGTCACTGTGGTCGTGGGATACACCACGCCTTCTGTCTTTCTTATATCCGTCTCGACAATTAATCCGTCGCTCTCTTTTAACGTGTCAGTGATCTGTGCGGGAAGCGGGTACATGCTCTCGTCCCCAACGTGGACGGAACCCAAGATAGTGAGGGTCAAATCATCTTTTTTTGCTTGCCAATAAAGGGGTTCGGCGGCCGCTTGCTTTGCTGAAAAGGCGAGAGTGAGTAACGTAAGGTACAAGAATGTGCGCAAAGAGAGCTCCTTTAGAAAGAAATAAACTCGTTAAAAAGGTTTTTGACGGAGTTTTTTAACGGTTTTTTTTGAGAACGATGTCACGTTGTTTGTACGAAAAGTATAACAACCCGAACAAACTCTTAAACCTTTCTCTCTATCAACGACACGATTTTATGAAATTCATTAAAAAGATTGTGATTTAATTCTCAATTATTACGTCAAAATAAAACTGACGGAAGTGCCGTCGATACTAACTTAATGATTTTATTGATATTAAATTTGTTACTGTTTTTGAGATTTGAAGCTGATCACTGAATTAGCCTGATTTAATTCACGGCAAAAAATAAGGCCATATAGTTTATCTAACTTTCGAAGCGCTCCAATTTGCTTCTTACTCAATTTTTTAATTTATGGGTGAATACGATGTTGAAGAGAAACTTACTATCTGTAGCGGTATTAGCTGGCCTGACGGGTTGTGCAGTAACACAAGCACCAGAACAACAGGTTGTTAATGCACTGGCTGATAACCTTGATGTGCAATATGAAATTCTAACTAATCACGGTGCGAATGAAGGTATGGCTTGTCAGGACTTAGGTGCTGAATGGGCGTCATGTAATAAAGTGAACATGACCCTGACCAATGACGGTGAAGCGATTGATTCGAAAGATTGGACTATCTACTTCCACAGTATTCGTCTTATTTTAGATGTTGATAATGAGCAATTTAAGATTACTCGTGTAACTGGCGATCTTCATAAACTAGAACCTACTGAAAAATTTGATGGCTTTGCGGCGGGTGAAGAGGTGGTTCTTCCGTTGACGAGTGAATACTGGCAACTGTTTGAAACCGACTTCATGCCGGGTGCATTCGTTACTGCGCCAAACGCAGAACCTAAGATGATTGCTTCATTGAATACGGAAGATGTTGCGTCATTCGTAACGGGTCTAGAAGGTAACAACCTTAAGCGTACACCTGATGATAACAATGTCATGGCAACCGCCGTTACGCGTTTCGAAAAGAATGCTGATCTAGCAACGCAAGATGTATCAACAACTCTATTACCAACGCCAATGTCGGTAGAAGCGGGTGAAGGTTCAGTCAGCATTGCTGGTGGTATTGCCCTACCAAAAGAGGTATTCGATGCTGAGCAGTTCGCTGCAATTGAAGAACGTGCAGATGTGGTAAACGTAGATGTGAGTGGTGACCTACCTGTTAGTGTTGCCGTTGTTCCTACTCAGTTTACGGGTGATTTGGCGAAATCTGGCGCTTATGAATTAAGCATCTCGGAAGAGGGGATTGCGATCAAAGCGTTTGATAAAACAGGTGCTTTCTACGCAGTTCAGTCTATTTTTGGCCTAATAGACAGTCAGAACGCTGAATCATTACCACAACTGTCGATCAAAGATGCACCGCGCTTTGATTACCGTGGTGTGATGGTGGATGTTGCTCGAAACTTCCACTCAAAAGATGCCATCCTAGCAACGTTAGACCAAATGGCGGCATACAAGATGAATAAGCTGCACCTTCACTTAACAGATGATGAAGGCTGGCGTTTAGAAATCCCAGGTTTACCAGAGCTAACGGATGTAGGGTCTAATCGTTGTTTTGATTTGGATGAGCAAAGCTGTTTATTGCCTCAGCTAGGTTCAGGTCCAACAACAGACAACTTTGGCTCTGGTTTCTTTAGTAAAGCGGATTACATCGAGATCTTAAGCTACGCAAAAGCGCGCAGCATCGAAGTAATTCCAGAAATTGATATGCCAGCACACGCTCGTTCTGCTGTGGTCTCAATGGAAGCACGTTACACTCGTCTAATGGCGGAAGGTAAAGAAGCAGAAGCGAATGAATACCGCTTGATGGATCCACAAGATACATCGAACGTAACGACGGTTCAGTTCTACGATAAGCAAAGCTTCATTAATCCATGTATGGAATCTTCTACTCACTTTGTAGATAAAGTGATCTCTGAAGTGGCGGAAATGCACCAAGAAGCAGGCGTTCCACTAACGACTTGGCACTTTGGCGGCGATGAAGCGAAAAACATCAAGTTAGGCGCTGGCTTACAAGATATTAATGCAGAAGATAAAGTGGCTTGGAAAGGCAATATCGACTTGTCTAAGCAAGATAAGCCATTCCAACAGTCTCCACAGTGTCAGTCTTTGATCGCTGATGGAACTGTAAGCGACTACGCTCATTTGCCAAGTCACTTTGCTGAGCAGGTATCTAAGATTGTTGCTGACAAAGGCATTCCTCATTTTCAAGCGTGGCAAGATGGCCTGAAATACAGCGAAGGTGAGAAAGCATTTGCAACAGAAAGCACTCGCGTGAACTTCTGGGACGTTCTTTACTGGGGCGGCACTTCATCAGTATACGACTGGTCAGCAAAAGGGTATGACGTAATCGTCTCTAACCCAGACTACGTATACATGGATATGCCATACGAAGTAGATGCAGCAGAGCGCGGTTACTACTGGGCAACGCGTGCAACCGATACTCGTAAGATGTTCGGCTTCGCACCAGAAAACATGCCACAAAACGCAGAAACATCATTAGACCGTGACGGCAATGGTTTCTCTGGTAAAGGCGAGATTGAATCAAAACCTTTCTACGGTTTATCAGCGCAACTTTGGTCTGAAACAGTACGTACTGACGAGCAATATGAATACATGGTGTTCCCTCGTGTACTTGCAGCAGCTGAGCGTGCATGGCATCGAGCAGATTGGGAAAACGACTACAAAGTGGGTGTTGAATATTCTCAAGATACTGACTTGGTGAATAAGCAGGCTCTAAACAGCGACTTTAATCGCTTCGCGAATATTGTTGGTCAACGTGAACTGGCTAAGCTTGAGAAAGCAGGCATTGATTACCGACTACCAGTACCGGGCGCTCAGGTTGTTGATGGCAAGCTAGCGATGAACGTTCAATTCCCAGGTGTAGAGCTTCAATACTCTGCTGATGGCGAAAACTGGTTAACGTACGATGAGCAACAACGTCCATCGGTTTCAGGCGAAACTTACATCCGCTCTATCTCTGAAAGTGGCGAGAAAGTAAGTCGAGTAACATCGGTTAAATAATCGATAAGCAACATTAATAGAAGAGCTCTCTAGCTATTATCTTACTCAGGTAAAAGTAGGGAGCTCTTTTTGTTTGCTGCGAATTAGGCTCTTCTACAAAACTGAAACATATAGAAACCGTCTTGGTTTATAACGTCAACAATGCACATAAGGTGAGGCTCATCGCAAAAGTGATGCACTTCTCATTATTCTCTTCAAAAAATAAGTCCCCTATAAAAAACTCTAAATCAAATGTGATTCAACCAATTGAATCTAATTTCGCACCGTAAAATAATGTGATCCCGATCTGTTCATTTTTCCATCTTGAGTTTTTTATTAATTTTTATGTTTTTAAGTGGCTGATTTTAATGTGTTAAATAACTTGTTCTTTTTTGATAGTGAGAGAGATCACTCTGTTTACTCTTTTATTTTGAAACGCAAATTAATTCGAGCAACATAGATTTCATGCCAGGGAGGCGACCAACTACTCAAGCGGTGAAGGTGAATGATGTACCGAAGATATGCCGCTGAAAAAATCAAACTAAGGCAGTTTACTATGAAAAAAATTATCGCTCTAAGTGCTCTTTCTCTTGCTTTCGCTTCTAGTGCTTTTGCTGGTTCTTCTTACGTAACAGGTAACATCCAAATTCACGATGACGGCCGTATCCACGGTTCTGATATGACTTCTACGCTAGAAGCCGGTCACACGTTTGACAACTCTCTAGGCGGCTTCACGGTTTACTCTGAGTTCGATGGCATCCAACTGGGTGAGCTTGAAGGTCTGACTTCAGCTGAAACTGGTGGTGCTCCAACAACAGGTAACAATACTCCTGGCATTACTGTCGGTGGTGAGCAATCTTTCAACATTACTGACAAATTATGGGTTGCTGCTGGTTACCAACACCTATTCTCTGCGGGTGAGAGCATTCAGTTCCGTCCACTAGTTAAGATTGGTTACAACTTCGATAACGGTATCTCTATTAGTAACCGTACTCGTGCACACATCGATGATACTTCTGCTAATGCTGACACAGATTACCGCATGGATAACCGCATTGCTTACACAGTTAATGCTGACCTAGCACTTAGTTACAACAACGTATACATGATTGATGCAGAAGCGATGGACCACGAGTTACGTGCTACATGGACTCGTCAAGGTGTTCAACCTTACTTTGAGTTCCGTAGCCAAGCTAACGGTGTAGATTTCGCAAACGGTGCTTCTAAGCAGAACAACGCATTCGTATTCGGTGCTTCTTACGGCTTCTAAGCTGATTCACTTGGCTACATAGTCGATTAGATTATTAGCCAAGTGAACTTCTTCGTTAATTAGCTTTTTGTTAAATAGCGTCTTCGCTAACTAGCGACGAAAACATAGCGGTACCAACAGCCCGGTTGGTGCTGCAACCAGATTTGCTTTACTGTCCAAAAGCAAAGAGCCTAGCAAGTAAACCACAGTCTTGGGTTTACTTAATGCTAGGCTCTATTTTTATAACTCCATTTTAGAATGTTGAGTCGGTTTCCTTATATTCTACTTTCCGTCGTAGTGACGGTATTCAAACACTTGACCTTTCTCGTTAAACGCATACACAGAATACTCGTCTTTCTTATCGCCATACTCCATGCCCGGTGAGCCCATTGGCATACCTGGAACCGCTAAACCAATTGCGTTGCGCGGTGGATTTTCTAAAAAGGCTTTCACGTCCTCTGCTGGAATATGCCCTTCAAATACGTAACCGTCGATCTCTGCTGTGTGGCAAGAGGCTAACTCTGGCGTTATCCCTAATTTCTGCTTGATTGGATTCATGTCATCGTGGAGTTTCTCTGTAACATCGAACCCAGCATCCCGCATATGTTCTGTCCATTCTGTACAGCAGCCACAGTATGGGGATTTGTGGTTTAGAACATCGGTAGCCAGAGCTTGTCCTGAAATTGCAGCGAGTGCAGTAAGAGTCATAATTTTACGAATCATGGTTAACCTCATGAATATGGTTTTTGTTGATATTAGAATGAGTAGGTTTGAACAATCTCAGTCTGTTGGCATTGCTAACTACCGTAATTGACGACATCGCCATAGCAGCTCCCGCAACAACAGGGCTAAGTAGAAACCCGAAAAATGGGTAGAGCACACCTGCAGCGATAGGAATGCCTAGCGAGTTATATATGAAGGCTCCAAACAGGTTTTGTTTCATGTTTCTCACGGTCGCTTGAGACAGCTCGATCGCATTGCTCACGGATAGTGGTGATGAGTTGAGCAGCGTCATTTGCGCACTTTCAATCGCGACATCACTGCCACTGCCCATTGCGATTCCTATATCCGCTTGAGCAAGAGCAGGCGCATCGTTAATACCGTCTCCGACCATGGCAACACTCTTATATTGCTGTTGAAGCTGAACAATATGTTGAGCTTTCTGCTCTGGAAGTACTTCTGAGATAACTTCGTCGATACCGACGTTCTTACCAATGGCCTGAGCAACAGAATCGTTGTCGCCCGTTAACAACACTGTGTGAATTCCGGCGGATTTTAGTTGAGCTATCGCCTGTTTACTATCTATTTTTAACGCGTCTGAAATGCCCAATATGCCTTCCAGTTTTTGGTCAATCACGACGAATATAGGCGTCCACGCTTGTGAGCGACAAAGCTCGATAAAATCTGCGCCAATGTCTGTATTGATGTTGAGTTGGTTTAGATACTTAAGTGAGCCGACTTGAACATTCTTATCGTTAATCCTTGCTTGAACCCCAAGACCTCTGCGGTTTTCAAATTCGCTGTGGGGTAGCGCTGAAACTTGTAAATTCTCTGCGTATTGGCAAACGGCTTTCGCGAGCGGGTGCTCAGATCCCACTTCTACTGAATAAGCATAAGCCAGTAATTCTTGCTCCGTTAGATTAGAGTAAAAGGCCTGTTGAACGGTTGGTTTGCCTTGGGTT
The DNA here is from genome assembly GCF_014879975.1 of Vibrio bathopelagicus. NCBI lineage: Bacteria > Pseudomonadati > Pseudomonadota > Gammaproteobacteria > Vibrionales > Vibrionaceae > Vibrio > Vibrio bathopelagicus. Next base: position 868,599 of record NZ_CP062500.1, read on the forward strand.
AGGGTACCTGTTTTATCAAATACAACAGCATCTATCTTGCTTGCTGACTGCAACACATCGGCATCTTTAATTAGAACGCCGAACTCAGCAGCTTTGCCGACCCCCACAGTAATAGAGAGTGGTGTGGCTAGGCCTAATGCACAAGGGCAAGCAATGATCAGTACTGTGGTTGATACGACAAGCATGTAACTGGCACTAGGTTGGGGGCCGACAAAGAACCAAACTAGGGCGGCAATTGCTGCGATCGCGACGACAACTGGAACGAAAATAGCTGAGATAGAGTCGGCAAGTTTGGCAATCGCTGGTTTGCTGCTTTGCGCTTGGCGTACCATTTGAATGATTCGAGCCAGCATGGTGCTTGAGCCAATCCCGGTCGCTTCAATGATTAGGCTGCCATCACCATTAATGGTGCCTGCAGAAACGCCGTCATTAGCCGATTTTTCGTTAGGAAGTGGTTCACCGGTCAGCATCGATTCATCGATATAAGATTCACCCGATACCACAACACCATCAACCGGCACTTTTTCTCCCGGTTTTACACGCACTTGCATACCGACCTGGATAGCTTCTGCGGCGATGGTTTGTTCTTTTCCGTTGACAATGACCACTGCTTTTTGAGGCTGCAAGTTAATCAGTGCTTGGAGCGATTTTGTGGTGCGAGCTTTGGCTTTGGCTTCAATATAGTGACCCAAAGATATTAAGCCAACAATCATTGCGCTTGCTTCAAAATACACATGACGAGATGCTTCTGGGAACCACGATGGGATAAGCACAACCAACATTGAATAGAACCATGCAGCGCCTGTACCCAGAGCGACTAGCGTATCCATGGTCGCACGCTTATGCATCAGTGACTGCCAAGCATTAGTGAAGAAGCTGCGACCTGAGGTTGCAAGCAGTATCAAACAAACGACACCAATCAAGCCCCAAGCCAGTTGGTCACTAAGTGTAGCAATGGTCATGCTGCCACCGAATACGCCCCATACCATCAGCGGAGCCCCAAGCAGTAGTGCGCTCACTGAGTTTTTCAGGAAGGCTTGTTGGGTACGAAGTTGTTGCTCTTGCTGTTTTTGCTGTTGAGTCGCGGCATCGTCAACGAATTCCGCGCCATAACCTGCGGCTTTAACGGACTCTATTAGATCGCTTTCAATGATTTCTCGTGTTTTTGAGGTGAAAACCAAGGCTGTTTGCTCGGCGAGGTTAATCTGTGCTTGGTCGACGAACTCATTCTTTTTCAGTGCTTTTTCTACAGAAGAAACACAACTCGCACATGTCATACCTTCAAGTACTAGGTGATAGGTATATTGGCTAGCAGCAGGTTTATCTTGTGTCGGTACAGCAGGCGCTGGTTTTTTATCGTCTTCTGAATCTGAATTAGGTAAAAGGTCATTTGCTTCAGAGTAGGGAGTCGCGTGATAACCCCCGCTTTCGATCAGCTCAATCACCTTCGATTCTGCAAGCAAAGTAACCAACGACAATTCATGTTTGGTTACTTCTAGGTTTGAGGCTTGCTCGGTTTGTTCAAGCGCTTGAGTCAGCTTGCTCACGCATTTACCACAGCTGAGCCCTGATAATGAAAGGTGCAGCGAATTACCCATAGAATAACCAAGAGTCGCTAACTGTTTGTTGAGCTCAACATAACTAAAAGGAGTCGAAATATCGATGTACGTCGGCGATATGTTATTGATCGTCGTATTGTCGAGATCATCAAACAGTGTGCGGACTTTCTTCGCACACCCCATGCAATTTAGGCCGTTGAGCGCAGTTGTGTAATGGTTCATATCGATACTCCAATTCTCATCTACGCCTAACATAAACCTTCCCGTAAGGGTAAGGTCAAACATAAATTCAAGAATTTGATATTTGTTGGAATATTGAACGATGGAATAGATGAAGCGTATCGTAAACGTGACTACAATTTGCGTTCTGAGGGGAGATAGCTTGTGTTCGACAGTCGTTTTTCTGCTCCTACGATAGCTTTCGTACCAGATCAGCGCATTAATCATTCACTACTGATTGTAGATTTAAGCGGTGGTGATAAAATAGCGCCCAAAATTTAGTGATATTTGTCTGTTGCAGGCTTTGTAATAGCGACCACTAAAAGAATCACCTACATAATCAAGGTATTTAAATGACGGTTAAAACTCGTTTTGCTCCTAGCCCAACTGGCTATCTTCACGTTGGTGGTGCACGTACTGCACTTTACTCTTGGCTATTCGCTAAGAACCAAGGTGGTGAATTCGTTCTACGTATCGAAGACACGGACCTTGAGCGTAACTCTCAAGAAGCGGTTGATGCAATTCTAGAAGGCATGAAATGGATGGGTATGGAATGGGACGAAGGTCCTTACTACCAATCTAAGCGTTTTGACCGTTACAACGAAATGGTTGATAAGCTACTTGCTGAAGACAAAGCGTTCAAATGTTACGCGTCTAAAGAACTGCTTGATGAAATTCGTGCAGAGCAAGAAGAAAACAAAGAAATGGCTCGTTACGATGCTAACCACCCTAAAATTGTTGCAGCAAACGAAGCAGCAAAAGAAGGTGATGCATGCGTTATCCGTTTCCGTAACCCTAAAGAAGGCAGTGTAGTATTTGATGACCAAATCCGTGGTCGCATTGAAATCTCTAACAGCCAACTAGATGACCTGATCATTCGTCGTACCGATGGCGCTCCTACTTACAACTTCGTAGTAGTTGTGGATGACTGGGACATGGGTATTACACACGTTGTTCGTGGTGAAGACCACATCAACAACACACCTCGTCAAATTAACATCTACGAAGCACTAGGCGCGCCAGTTCCAACTTTCGCTCACTGTGCAATGATCCTAGGTGATGACGGTGCGAAATTGTCTAAGCGTCACGGCGCTGTATCAGTAATGCAATACCGCGATGAAGGTTACCTACCCAATGCACTAAACAACTACCTAGTTCGTTTAGGTTGGTCTCACGGTGACCAAGAGATCTTCTCTCAAGAAGAGATGATTGAATTCTTCAGTCTGAACGCAATCAGCAAGTCTGCATCTGCATTCAACACTGAAAAGCTACTTTGGTTGAACAACCATTACATCAAGACTTCTGAGCCTGAGTACGTTGCAAAATACCTGCAATGGCACCTAGACGCACAGAAGATCGATACAACAAACGGCCCAGCTATCACTGAAGTGATCAAGCTAGTTGGCGAGCGTTGTAACACGCTTATCGAACTTGCTGAGCAATCTCGTTACTTCTACGAAGATTTCTCTGAGTTTGAAGCTGGCGCAGCGAAGAAGCACCTACGTGGTGTTGCTAAAGGCCCACTAGAGCTTGCTCTTGCTAAGGTTGAAGCACTTGAAGAATTCACAACAGCAAACATCAAAGACGGTGTGATTGCAGCGGTATGTGAAGAGCTAGAGATCGGCATGGGTAAAATCGGCATGCCACTTCGCGTAGCAGTAACAGGTGGCGGTCAGTCTCCTTCTGTTGATGCAGTGATGGAGCTTGTTGGTAAAGAGCGCGTCATCGCTCGCATCAAAATGGCTCTTGAGTTCATCGCTGAGCGTGAAGCTAACGCTTAATAGAAGCTTCGCTTTAACTGAGATATAAAAGACAAGCCCGATAGCTGAATTAGCGATCGGGCTTTTTATTTAGGTGTTATTTGACTGGAGCTGTTGTTATCACGTGTCTGGAGTGAGTTACTACCGACTTAAGCCATTCATTTTTTAAGTCACTTAATCCATTTAATTATGGTTGAGCCTCTTTGGATGCGAGTAAGTCGATAGCAGACTGGCATGATAGGGTGATATGAGAGGTTAATACCTCAACCGCTTTTTCTATATTTCTTTCTAGGGCAAGTTGGAGCAACTCACTATGTTGCGCGTCTAATGTTTTACGGATCTCTTGATTCGGTTCAGCGATACGTCGATATTTATCCAAAGCAAGGTGTAGGCGAGCTGAAAAATCGAGTAAATACTTCGAGCCACTCCCTGACAATAGAATAGAATGAAACTCTTCGTGTGCCGCACTCCATGCTTCAAGATCTTTCAAAGATAAGCTTAATCGGTCCAACTTATGGTGAGTTGCAACTAGACTCGCTTCCCAGTCCATATCCCCATTTCTGATCGATAAGCGAAGTGCTTCCGTTTCTACCAATATGCGAGTTTGCTTGATATCAAGAATATCTAAATAACTTAAATTAGGAATGGAAAATCCTTTGTTATTCTCCTGGTCAATCATTCCTTGTGCGGCAAGCTGGCTCAGTGCCTCTCTTAGTGGCGTTAAGCTAATATTATAATTCTCTTTTAAACGAGATATTTTTAGCTTTTCCCCAGCAGGGTACAGCCCATCAGTAAGATCTTGTTTTATTTTTTCGTAGATTATAGAACTTTTAGTCTGACTCACTGTTTCATCCTCTTAACATTCCCTATTGACTACTTTAACACCATGTGATTAATTTGTTGCGCAGTTTTAAAATAATCGATTATTTTAAAAAGTACATAATAACAAGGATGAAATTATATGAATATGAAAAAATCTTTACCGCTTGCAATCCTACTAGGTTCTTTTTCTGTTGCTACCTTCGCTCAAAGTGACCTTGACCTACCATGTAGTACTGCAAAACTGATTGTGCCGTGGGGCGCCGGTGGTGGTACTGATATTATCTTCAGAACAATTGTCGAAGAGGCAAATGCACAAGGAGCGGATCCTAAGCTACAAGTTGTTAATATGCCGGGCCGTAGTGGTAATAAAGGGGCTAAAAAGTTTTTGAAATCTCGCAAAAACGGTTGTGAACTGCTTGCGATTCATCAGTCGGTTATGACGAGTTATCTTGGCGGCCAAGCAAAAGTGAACTGGGATGGCTACCAACCTGTAGTGCAGTTAACAGAAACTGCAGAATATATAGGCGCGAATGGTCAGCAACCATTCTCGACGCTCGCTGAACTTCAAAGTTACGCTAAAGAGCACCCAAATACAGTTGTGGCTGCCGGCTCGCTAGGCTCAACCTCTCACTACACCATGCTTATGTTAGAAGAAGCACTTGATGTTAAATTCCGTCATGTTTCTTATGATGGCACGCGTGAACGTACAACCGCTTTACTATCAGGCAATGCTCATATTGGGTTATCAAACCTAACGTCTTCTCGCAAAAATGTTGAAACCGGTGCAATTACCTTATTAGCAACAACATCCAAAGAGCGCCAAAACCAGCTTCCAGACGTTCCATCAGCGCAAGAACAAGGCTTTGATGTTGAATTTGGTGTGCGTCGCGGGATTGCTCTACCAAAAGGAACATCTCCAGAAATCATTGCTTATTACGAAGCGCTCTTCCAGAAAGCGGTATCAAGTCCAGAAATTCAAGAAACGCTAAGAGTAAAAGGCACAGAAGTTAAATACTTAGCATCTAATGATTATGCCGCAGCACTTGGTGATGAATTTGGTTCATGGGAAGCGCTTGCCAAGCAAGTTGGTATCTACAACGTAAAATAGCCTTAATTGAGGAGGCGGTTGTTTACGACTGCCTTTTTTATAAGACTTCGCGTGTTACGGAGAACAGTAAATATGAACTTCATTAATAAGGACAGTGTTGTCGGACTCATCTTATTACTTGGGTGTGGTGCTTTTATCGATGCACTTGACGATATTGAGCGTACAAACTACGGCACCATGACTTCAAATGTATGGCCAACTATAGTCCTTTCGGTCTTGACCACATTGTGTGTGATTTATTTTTTAACGTCCCTCAAACCAGTACAAAGTGAATCTTTTAACTGGAAGACTTTCTTTCCTCGTAACGTCGCCATTGTGTTTACGTTATTTGCCGGTTTTGTCTATTCGTTACCGTACCTTGGTATGTTAATTGGTGGCAGCACTTTTGTGTTCTTAGTCCTAACCATGATTGGCTATAAGACATTGAAATACATGTTGATTCATATGTGTATTGCGATAGGTAGTGTCGCCGTAATGTATGTGGTGTTTACTTTCGGGCTCAGTGTGATGCTGCCTGAAGGTGAATTACTGTACTCACTCATGTATTAAGGGATGAATTCATGTTTGTAGATGTATTAGAGGCTGCGAGTCAGCTATTTACTTTTGATACCATGATGCTGATGGCTGCGGGTACGTTTGGCGGTCTATTAGCAGGCTCAGTTCCTGGTTTTACGATAACAATGGCGATTGTTCTGACCTTGCCATTTACCTTTGGTATGAGCCCAATCCAAGGTCTGGCTACCATGATTTCAGTGATGGTCGGAGGACTATCTGGTGGCCTAATGTCGGGGATGCTGACTGGTATTCCTGGTACTCCATCTTCTATTGCCACGACATTTGATGGTTTTCCGCTGGTTCGTAAAGGTAAACCTGGTTTAGCGTTAGGTTTGGGGGTTTGGGCTTCGTTTTTTGGTGGTATTTTCTCGGCAGTTGTTTTGGTGTTACTCGCGCCTCAACTCGCTAATATCGGACTAGAGTTTGGGCCTTGGGACTATTTCTCTCTTGTTCTTTTTGCCCTCACTATTACGGCCAGTTTATCGAATGAAAGCCTAGTCAAAGGCTTAATTGCAGGTGCTCTTGGGCTGTTAGTTGCTTGTGTTGGTACTGATGATTTGAATGGTGTCGAACGCTTTACGTTTGGTACCGAGTTCTTAGTTGATGGTTTTGCTTTCTTACCTGTTCTAATTGGTCTATTTGCATTCTCACAGTTACTTGGTGATATCTCAGATAAGAACAAGGCTAAAGAGCCATTAATGAGAGAAACTGGTAAGGCAACGAAAATCAACCATATCGCAGCGATCAGGCAGGTGCTATCTAGCTGGGTAAACCTAGTCCGCTCAAGTGTAATTGGGGTTTTCACAGGTATTCTTCCTGCTGCCGGTAGTTCTATCTCCAATGTACTTGCATATGATCAAGCAAAGAAAGCGTCTAAAGATAAAGAACAATTTGGTAAAGGTCATCCAGACGGCATTATTGCCCCTGAGGCTTCTAATAATGCCACAGCTGGCGGTTCTCTTATTTCTATGATGGCGCTGGGTATCCCTGGAGACGTCGTGACTGCTGTTATGTTGGGAGCATTGATGGTGCATAATATTGTGCCAAGTCCTGGCTTTATTAGTGAACAACCTGTCCTTGCAAACGGAATTTTCATTGCTTTCTTTATTGCTCACTTCTTCATGGTTGCGTTGCAATCGTTATGTTTGAAAGCCTTTGTTCAAGTCACGCGAGTACCTATGTATACGCTTGCCTCAGTGATTCTTCTATATTGCTCAGTTGGAGTGTTTTCATTGAACAACCTTGAGGCTGATATTTGGACATTGTTTATTTTTGGAGTGGTTGGTTTTGTACTGAAAGGGCTTGGTTTTCCACTTGCTCCAATGATTTTGGGTGTGGTGTTAGGTCATATCGCAGAGGTTAACTTTTCCCGATCTCTGTCTACTGATTCCGATTTAATGGTGTTCTTAAGCCGCCCTTGGTCTTTGTTTTTCTTAGTATTAGCTGTGTTCTCGTCATGTTTTCCTGCCTACCAAAAAGGCAAGCGTAATCACGCAATGTGGGCAACCTACTTTATACCTCTGATGATGGTTTCACTCTCAGTCCCTTTATTTATGATGGGCGGTACTGTACGTACTATCATCGCAGTTGTAGTGGTTATAGCAGGTATCTATAACCTTTATAAAAATCTTAATAGTTTTAAAGTTGTTAAAAAGGAAGTTAGCAATGCTTAGTAATGATGGACTCTCTTACCCTTACTCATCTCAGCGTATGGCAACTTACGCAAAGAATGGCATGGTCGCAACGTCTCAACCTCTCGCCGCTCAAATTGGTTCTGATATCTTAAAGCAAGGTGGTAACGCAATTGACGCGGCCATTGCAACGGCCGCAGCACTCACGGTTGTGGAGCCAACGGGCTGTGGGATTGGTGGTGATGCATTCGCCATCGTTTGGGTTAAAGACAAACTCTATGGCTTAAATGGTTCAAGCTTTGCTCCTGAGGCATTGACCCCAGAGTTAATGGAACAACAGGGCAATGAAAAAATGCCTTTATATGGTTGGACTCCTGTCACTGTTCCCGGTATTCCAGCCTCATGGGCAGCTCTTAGTGAGCGATTTGGCAAGCTTCCATTTTCAGATTTAATGGAACCTGCTGCCAAGTTAGCTGAAGAAGGTTTTCCTGTGTCCCCAACAATTAGCTTTCTGTGGGACAAAGCGGCTCAAACTTTTAGTACTGAATTAGATGGTGAGCTAAAACAAGCTTGGTTTGATTTGTTTACCAAAAATGGAAGTACGCCCGTACCCGGCGAACTGTTTACTAGTCCGGGGCATGCTCAGACTTTGCGTGATATCGGTGCGACTAAAGCTGCAACTTTCTATCGAGGAGAGGTTGCCGATAAAATTGATGCCTTTTCTCAAAAGACTGGAGGGCTGATTCGAAAGTCAGATCTTGAGCGTTATGAGGTTGAGTGGGTTAACCCTATTAGTATTAATTATAAGGGCTATGATGTGTGGGAGATCCCACCCAATGGACAAGGCATGGTAGCGTTGATGGCCTTAAACATGTTGAAAAAGGATGAGTTCAAGAGTCGAGATGATTTAGAGACAATCCATAAGCAGTGCGAAGCGATGAAACTTGCTTATGTGGATGGCCAAGCTTATATCACTCAACGCGATAAGATGTCAGTGTCAGTCGAAGGGCTTCTTTCTGACGAATATGCTCAGGCGCGCCGTGATTTAATTGGTGATAAAGCGATCAAACCTTCCATAGGTAAGCCTCCTGCTGGTGGTACAGTTTACCTAGCTGTAGCAGACAATGAAGGCAATATGGTGTCGTTCATTCAAAGTAATTATCATGGCTTTGGTTCAGGGGTTGTTGTACCCGGTACCGGCGTAGCTCTTCAAAATCGAGGTGAGAATTTCTCTCTTGAACCGACTCATGACAATTATCTACAACCTAATAAAAAGACATATCATACGATTATTCCTGGTTTCATAACCAAGGGTGCTCAACCTGTTGGTCCATTCGGTGTGATGGGTGGTTTTATGCAGCCTCAAGGTCATATGCAAGTTGTGATGAATATGATTGATTTTAAATTGAACCCGCAAGCAGCATTAGATGCACCTCGCTGGCAGTGGATGGGGGATATGAACATCGGCCTTGAACAGGCAATGCCTAGCCACATTGTGACCGGGATGCTTCGTAAGGGACACAAAGTACAAGTAGCTTCTGATTATACAACCTATGGCCGTGGCCAAATTATTGTGAAAGACCCAGACTCAGGTGTGTTGTGTGGTGGTACAGAAGCCCGCACCGATGGCTCTATCGCGGCATATTAGGAGTTGGAATGAAAAAACAGATAGATTTATTTAACGCTTTCTTTCGTATTGGTATTTTTGGATTTGGTGGCGGGCCAACGATGATCCCATTAGTCCATAAAGAGGTCGTAGATAATTATAAGTGGATGGACGATGACGAATTCTCCAATGTACTAGCTATTGGTAATACTTTACCGGGGCCAATCGCGACTAAAATGGCCGGATATATTGGTTATAAAGTCGGAGGTATAGGGGGCTGTATCAATGCTGTACTTGCGACAATCGTCCCTTTAATTGTCGTCATGATTGCAGGCTTAGGTTTGCTGAACGAATATCGGGATACTCCTTGGGTAGCTGGGATGGCTATGGGGGTTGTTCCTATTGTGACGTGGATGATGGCGAAGCTGTGCTACGACTTTTTTATTAAAGGGCATAAAGCAGTAGGAGCTGTGGCTACTGGGTTGTTATCGGTAGCTTCTTTGGCGTTGATCCTTGTCTTTAATGTTCATCCCGGATTGATTGTTGCTGCTGTTCTGGTTGGTGTATTGGCTAAACCCGAAAAAAATATTGAACTTAAGACTAGCGAGAAGGAGGGGTAATCATGCAGATCTATATTGATATTTTTCTAGCTTTCTTTATTCCTAATATTGTTGGGTATGGTGGTGGGCCGGCAATTATCCCTCTGATTGAAGCGCAGGTTGTTGGACAGTATCAATGGATGGATGCGACGCGATTCGCTGAGATTTTAGCATTAGGGAATGCACTACCCAGTCCGATTGCAACAAAAATGGCAGGCTATATTGGTTATGAAGTCGGCGGTGTATTTGGTGCGTTTTTAGCTGTATTTGCGACGGCTGCACCAACGATTTTGATTATGATTATTGCGATGAGCATCCTATATAAATACCGTAATGCGCCGAAAGTGAAGGCTCTCAGTGCTTGGGTTTTGCCTGTCATTGCAGCTCTTATGGCCATCCTAACTTATAAGTTGGTGATGTCAGGAGTTGAAGCAGGCGTGATTCATTTCGTGCTGCTATTTGCTTTCGCAGCTATAACATTGGAAAAGTTCAAAGTTCACCCGACATGGGTTATCTCAAGCGGCTTGATTTACGGGGCGGTATTTTTAGGGGCTTAACGAGAGCTTCCTTTTATTGAGGTTAGAGTAACAAAGCCAGCAGGGTTTTCTTTGCTGGCTTTATTTTTGATCACTATAACGTTACATGCATCTAGAGCTTTCTAAAGATGATTGAAGTGTTAATACCGCCAAAAGCAAAGTTGTTGCTCATCAGATATTCAACATCCAATTCGCGACCTGAGCCTGTGATGTAATCGAGCTTGCCGCATTGTTCATCGACATTCTCAAGGTTTAGGGTTGGGCTGAACCAACCACTGTGCATCATCTCAAGGCTGAGCCATGCTTCAATCGCACCGCATGCGCCAAGCGTATGGCCAAAGTAGCTTTTCAATGAACTGATTGGCACTTCACCAAAAATGTTCGCGGTCGCATTACTTTCTGCAATATCGCCTTTTTCAGTCGCGGTACCGTGCGCAGAAACATAACCGATTTTTTCTGCCGGAAGTTGCGCATCTTTCAGAGCTTTTTCCATACAGATTTGCATGGTTTCCATCTGAGGTTGGGTCACATGAGCAGCATCGCAGTTGCTGGCAAAGCCGATGATCTCAGCGTAGATCTTCGCACCACGAGCAACGGCATGTTCATACTCTTCAAGAACAAGCGTGCCTGCACCTTCACCGATAACTAAGCCATCACGCTCGCTGTCGTAAGGACTAGGGGATTTTTCTGGCGTGTCGTTTTTTAAACTGGTAGCAAAAAGGGTATCGAAAACGGCAGACTCAGTTGGACATAGTTCTTCACCACCACCGGCAACCATCACGGTTTGATAGCCGTGTTTGATGGCTTCATAGGCGTATCCAATCGCTTGGCTTCCTGAAGTGCATGCACTGCTGGTGGGAATCACGCGGCCGCGCAGTCCAAAGAACAGACCTACGTTTACCGCAGCAGTGTGTGGCATCATCTGTACGTAGGTTGTCGCCGTGATAGCGCGTGTCGATTTTTCATTAAGCATCACACCAAACGCACCAACCGCATCAGTACTGCCTGTTGAAGAGCCGTAAGCGATGCCGGTTTCCCCATTGGTCAATACATCATGACCAATTAAGCCTGCTTGCTCTAACGCATTCTCGGTGGCAACGGTTGCTAGGCGCGATACACGGCCCATGCCGCGCACTTGCTTGCGCTTATAGTGTTTAGGCAATTGGAAGTCATCAATAGGAGCGGCAAGCTTAGTATTGAGTCCATCATATTGCTCAAAGCTTTGCATATACTGAGTCGCATTTTCACACGCTTTCAGCTTTGGCTCGATTTGTTGCCAGTCGTTACCAAAGGCAGTAACACCTGACATACCAGTTACAACAACGCGACGGGTCATACTAAGCCTCCATTAACTGAAATTACTTGGCGAGTGACATAGCCGGCAATATCAGACATTAGATAACTGACTAGGCCTGCCACTTCTTCTGGTTCGCCCATACGGCGTAGTGGCACCTGTGGAAGAGCATGATCTTTTACGTGCTCATTAACCATGCCTGTGTCAATTAAGCCAGGAGCCACACAATTTACGGTGATCTTGCGCTTTGCGAGCTCTAGAGCAAGAGACTTAGTCGCGCCAATCACTCCAGCTTTCGCTGCAGCATAGTTAGTTTGACCGCGGTTACCCATGATGCCTGATACAGACGCCAGAGTTATGATTCGACCGCCTTTGCGCTTTTGAACCATAGGCATCACACAAGGGTGAAGTACGTTGTAGAAGCTGTCTAGGTTGGTATGGATCACGCCATCCCACTCTTCTTCTGTCATAGCAGGGAATGCGGTGTCACGAGTAATGCCCGCGTTGTTCACCACACCGTAGTAAGCGCCATGTTCAGCAATATCAGACTCAAGCGTTTCGCGACACTCGCTGCGGTTGCTGATATCAAATTGGATAAGACGGCCTGCGCCACCCAGTTCGGTGATCGACTTTAGCGTCTCTTCAGCGCCTTGCTTGTCACCCATGTAATGAACGGCGATTTCAAATCCGTCTTTCGCGAGTTGAATAGCGATCGCTTTACCAATGCCTTTGCTGGCACCAGTGACTAAAACCTGACGGGTCATGATGGGCTCCTAGTTTTCATTTCTTGTAATTTTTGTTCGGTTGGCACGTAGACGTTGAGTTGGCATTGAGCCACCAACTCGCCTTGGTCTTCGACTCTTGCAGTAAACACGGCCATGCCACTGTCTTCCATAAGTTGCTCGGCGTAGATATCAAGGGTCTGACCTTGAGTAAATTCATCACACAGTGACTTGTAGCGACGAGAGCCAAGTAAGAAACCGATCGGGGGAGTGGTGCCGTTTTTCAGTGCATGGTATCCAGACCAAGCAGCAACAGACTGCGCCATAAACTCGATACCGACATAAGCAGGGACCGTTTGAGATTGGGCGTCAAAGAACAGGTTATGTTCACCAATATCAACCTGACAGTGGATCGACAACGCCTCTACGCTGATAGCACGATCGATTAATATCATCGGATCATCGTGGGGGAGGAGTTGGTCTACAGAAGGGAGATCAGTCATTTACTACACCAAAAATCAGGCTAATGTTATTGCCACCAAAAGCGAATGAGTTGCTTAAGATGTTCTTTACTTTAAGTTTCTGCGCACAGTTTACCAAATCAATCTCAATATCTTCAGCTTTATCCTGACATTTTTGTAAGGGAAGCGGTAAGTCATATTTTAAAATATGCCACGCAATTGCAGCCTCAATCGCACTTGCTGCACCAAGAGTATGCCCGGTGAGCGGCTTGGTTGAGCTAACGGGAACCTTGTTTGCAAAAATACGGTAAATGGCTTTGCTTTCCATCGAGTCATTGAGTGGCGTAGCTGTGCCATGAGCATTGATGTAGCCGATGTCTTCTGCTTGTAACTGTGCAGAATCTAACGCTTTTCTCATGGCTTGTTCAGCACCATCGCCCTCAGGGTGGGGCGCTGAAATGTGGTGAGCATCAGAACTATCACCACAGCCTAATAAGGCAATGCTTGACGAATTCTGGTCTGTAGCGACACCATTTAGTTTTGCCTTGCTGAGCAACATAAACGCTGCCGCTTCTCCGATGTTGATGCCATTTCGAGAAGCGCTAAAGGGCTTACAATGTGTGGTTGAAAGTGCTTCAAGACCATGAAAGCCATTGAGCGTAAGCTTACATAAGGTATCTACGCCGCCGACTAATACAGCATCAGCCATCCCGGAATCTAACAAGCGTTGGGCGGTAATAAATACGCGACCACTTGATGAGCAAGCGGTCGAAATTGCGTAGCTTGGCCCTGTTAACGACCAATATTGGCTGACGAATTCAGAGGTATTGCCTAACTCTTGTTTTGAGTAATGGTAATGTTCAGGAAACTCACCGTGTGCCAATTTATGTTTGAGAGCAGTTTCACCGTCAGAGATTCCTGATGTGCTGGTGCCAATAACCACGGCAATCCTGTCTGCGCCAAACTGTGATTTTGCTTGTTCGATAGAATCTTTGATTTGGTTGAGAGCTGATAACGCGAGTTGATTGTTGCGAGTAGCGTATTTTGCTTGATCTGATGGGACCTCTGGTAGTTTGTCCGCCACCTTACCAACGACCGTCGGCTTACCATCGTTGAGCATATCGCTCACTTCAACCATATTTGATTCGCACTCATTTGTGAGGCAGTCATGAATGTCTGCAACGCTGGAGCCTAGCGCTGAGTGGAAACCACAGTCTTGGATGTAAATAGGCATAGTGTTCAACTCTTACTTGGGTTATCAACAATCGTTGAGTTCAATGTTTGTATGGTGATGGTATAGCCTTGGGTCAAATGTTTGAAAACAATATTGCCAGCAGTTTTGTGTGTATTCGGTTCCGCTTGGTAATCAATCTTGATGATTGCCTGCTTCTTGTCATCAAATACAATGCGACTGCTATCTGTATCGACCAAATGCCAGCCAATACCTTGTAGAGGTTGAGCCCATGCTTCTGCCGGCCATAAGGTCAACATTAAGTTAAATAACACCTGTTCAGGCTGCGGCAAGGTTGCGCCAAGGCCGGATAGAACTTGAGTATCAATCGCTTGGTTCTGGTATTGCAGCGATAAGATGCGTGTCCCCCAAGAGGAAAAACCCGCCAAAACGACTTTATCTGGTGTGACTTCGACTTGAACAGGCAGTTGCTGGGTATCATCTTGCCATGTTGCGCTGATCAGCTGGCTCGCCGTAAATGAGTATCCCAGCTCAGCAGGCAGCGGCAAGGCTAGCTCGGTGTCTTTGTCGATTGAGACACTTGCGCCTGTTGGCTGTTGAGACACCATCGAACAAGCACTGAGTAATAAGCCAAATACTACGGCGAGCGCTATCTTGATTGTTTTGTTCATCTAAAAGCCTCTCGAGAGTTTGATTTTTCCGCGGCTTGTTCGTTGTTAATCGCGAGTGGTGAAAGTAACCATGCCACGAAAATACCAGTCAGGACGGTAACACCGAAACTATGAATGGCATGAGTCTGACTCAGTGACAGAAGGCCAAATGAAAGCAGAGTCGTGAGGCCAGACAAGGTGATCGCTAATAAGGTACTCAGCGACTTTTTCTGCTCAGCAAAGAACAGGGTGTAGTCGATACCAATCCCTAAAATCAGAATTAGGCCAAGCAGGTTAAATAGATTCAGTGTCGAGCCTAAAATGCCCGTGACCGCTAAACCTGCCACTCCGGCAATCAATGACGGCAACAGCATCAACAGGCTTTGTTTCACGCCGTAGCGCCAACCTAACACCATGCCAATAGCGGCAAACGCTATCAATAACAGCTCGGTAATTTTAACTCGATATTCAGCAAAGAGAGATGAGATTTCATCGGCTTTATTGAGGTATTTCACGCCTTGCTGTTGAGCAAAGTTTGAATCGAGCCATTGAGAGAACAGCTCTGAATTGGTGACATCCTTGATCATAATCACCGACGCTGCTTGGTTATTGATTGGTTGCAACCAAAGTGGACGAATAGGCTCTGATACTGGAGATTCCAAAAACTCATTCAGTGTGATCGGTTGGTATTTTGGAAGCTCTGGGAAACTCGGCCAACCGAGTGTTGTTTGTAAGGTAGCGCTTTGGTTAGCGTAAAGTTGCTTAACCAATTGATAGTTGTCGAGTTGCTCTTGCTCACTTGGCAGGTGTTGATTGACGCTGCGATAGCCAGAGATGCCTTGCTGATCGACCAACGAATCTAACTCAGAGCTGATCAATGCTAATTTGTTCAGTAACGCCTGATTACTTTTCGCAGTCACCAACAGCATGTTCTGAGCACTACCTAGTCCGGAGATCTCAGAGATGGCTTGCTCTTGTTGTTTTAGCTGGTCTGGCATTGCCTGAAGTTGTCGAATATCGTCGTCGTAGCGAACTTGGTTGATTGAAACCACGCTAATAACAGTAACAACGAGCGGCAAGCCGATTCTGAACTTAGGTTTACTCCATAAGTTTAGCCATGCATGCCATAGGTTTGCTAACGGAAGTTCGCGTTGTTGGCTCGGCTTGAAGGCCAATACTGGATACCAACACACCACACTTGCGTAAGCGGCGATAAGACCAATAGATGAGAACAAAGCAAGCTGCTGTAAGCCAGGGAAAGGAGCCACCAGCAGACCTAAATAACCTATCAAGCTAGTAAGTAGCCCAAAGGTAATTGCAATGAAGATATGTTTTAACCCTTTATCACTCTGCCAGTGACTGCCCGCAGCCAATCGATCAGTGAGATAGTGAAAAGAGTAATCGATGGATACGCCAATCAAGCTGGCCCCAAACACTAAGCTGAACAGGTGGATCTTGCCGAAGATCGCAACAGTACTTGCCAGTGCGACCAATAATCCCGTGCTGATTGAGAGCAAAGATAAGGCAAGCGGTAGGGTGCTACGAAACGTTAGCCACACCAATAAAATCACACCCGCTAATGACCCTAAACCAATGGTGCTGATCTCAGACTTTGCACTTTGAGTACCGTAATTGGCGTAGAACACGACGCCAGTGTGCTGAACTTTGACGTCAAATTGTTTCTCTATATCTCGCTCTAAAGCGTCAAGAGCCGGAAGCTGCTCTTGAATAGCCAAACTGTAGGGAGAGCCTGCTAAGGTTGCGGTAACCAAAATGTGTGATTGATCTTGCGATTGCGCCGTTAGGTAGCCCTCTTTAAGCCCAAAGTTACTCGAACTGGTGCCAACCTCGCTTATATAGTCACGAAATAACAGGAATGGGTCTAAGGTTAACTCAGTCGCTGTCACGCCTGAAAAAGGGTTGTATAGCGATTGAATCACATTCTGTGCACGTGACTCTGGTGCGTGTGCCAGTGTTTCTTTCTGTTGCTCTGTCAGTAGCTGAGCACGGTGACGAAAGTAGAAGTCACTCCACTGGCTTTGCGTGCTAGCGTTGATCTTGCCTTGAACGTGTTTGAAGAGCGGTTGTTTTCCTGTGAAAGAGTCTTGATTTAGCGATTTCTCAAACGCTTTGGTTGCCGCCATGGTGTTCTTGATGTCGGGGCTGCTCAAGATGAACACCACTTGCTCACTCATGGAGTTAGAAATTTGTTGAAAGGCTTGTTCGACCATGGGATCTTGCTGGTTTTCTGGCAGCAATTTCATGATGTTGCTTTCAATGGGGACTGAAGAAGAAAAAGTGAACTGTTTGATCAACAGTCCGCTAAACAGCACCACGACAACTAGCCAGACAATGGCAAGCTTAGAGTTGAAATTGTTGCGCTTCGGCATCTGATAATACTTCCGGTTGATGGCTTAGCTGGCTAAATTCGATCACCGTGCTGTCTCCTCGAATCTCCTTTAGCTCAATGCGCTCAATGTCATTGTGTCCTTGCAACGTGATGGCTTCAAACACCGCATTCATTGGAGAACTTTTTGGCGTTAGGGTCAGTGTCCATAACGTGTTCTCTGCACTTCCACCTGAGCTTGGCTCGTTCGCAGGTTCAAATGACAGAGAGAATTGTTCTTGAAGTGTTTGTGTGTCGCCGTGGAATACCGATAAGAAGATATGGCTGAAATAAAACGCCATTGGGTTTTCTTTGTCAGTAATGATCTTAGCGGGTTGGTCGGCAAACCTTTGGCTCAGCTTGTTATCAGTTAACACTAAGCTCACAGGAAACGGTGTGGTTTGCGTCCAAAGCAAACCACTCGACTTATCTAATAGAAACGTGCCTTGTGACGTCAAAGGCTGGGCGAACATTTCCATGTTGCGTGTTTGAGTAAACTCACCACGCACAATGCTATTCGCGCTCAATACGGTTTGCAGCTCTGAAATAGAGCCGACGGTAACTGCACTTTCATTAGCACCAGCAAAGCTACTCGCTATCATAGAAGCAAGCCCTAGCAGCGCGATGCTGATGTGTTTGCGACTGTGTTTAAACAGACTCATGTTTCACCTGTTGAGTGTTAGAGGCTTGAGATTGATGTTCCACAGCTAGGGGTAAGCAACCGAACTGGTGCCAGTGCTCGACTTTATCGGTAAACACTCTCGGCGACGCGAAGCACATCTCTTGTTCTTCAATGGTCACGGCAACCTGCATGGTGTGAGCTCGCGTCATACGAGCGCCGGTGTTGGCATCGTGAATCTCGTAGTCAACGCGCAAGCGATTTTCCCATTCGGTCAATTTAGCCGTTACTTTAATCTGATGATTAAATGGTATCGCCTTAATGTATTTCACGCGGGTATCGATGATAGGCCACATGTAGCCAGAATCCTTCATCTCATGATAGTTGTACTCAATCTTATCCATCATGATGCGCCTTACTTCTTCAAAAAATCGGAAGTAATTGCCGTGATAGATCACACCCATCGGGTCGGCATCTTGGAATGAGGTAATCAGAGTCACCTCAGATTGTAATGGATGAAGGATTTCAGACATAAATCGCTCTCAACAATATTGCGTAAAGGGGTAGCTACTTTATGAGGTTAGCTATTCTATGAGTAAAGTGACCAATGCTGACTTTGAATACGAGAAATAAAGTGGCGTAGATCGCCTTCAAGCGGGCGATCCTCGACAATAAATTCAAACTCTTTCAGGACTTCATCGCGAATGTGCTTCAGATTTTCACTCATGTGGTGCTCATCAAGCTCATTGTGGCGTTTACGAAGTTCAAGCGCTTGTGTACCCGCTAGAAGTGATGCCGCCGCAACTTGTTCAGTGAGTTCTAGAACACGTAGACAATCACGAGCCGCAATGGTACCCATGCTGACTTTGTCTTGGTTGTGGCACTCAGTTGAACGAGAGAACACGCTTGCTGGCATGGTGTGTTTCAATGCCTCTGCTGTCCAAGCTGATACACCGATCTGTACCGCTTTGAAGCCGTGGTTGATTGGTTTACGTTCGCCTTCTGCGCCTGTTAGGTTAAATGGCAGACCATTATTGAACTTGTAGTCCATTAGCTGAGCCATTTGGCGATCAAGTAGGTCTGCAAGGTTGGCTACCGCTGTTTTTAGGGTATCCATTGCCATTGCGATATGACCACCGTAGAAGTGTCCACCGTGCAATACGCGCTCATTGTCGCCATCGATAATAGGGTTGTCGTTGGCGCTGTTTAGCTCGTTCTCGATCATCTGGCGAAGCCAAGGTAGAGAGTCTTGAACGACACCGATAACATGCGGAGCACAGCGCAGCGAGTAACGATCTTGTAGGCGATCACTGTTACGTGGTGGGCGATCTGCTTGCAGATCATCACGCAGCCATGCCGCAACTTGTTGCTGACCCGGATGAGGTTTAACTGCAAACAGCGCTTCATCGAAGTGGAAGTCATTACCTTGCATACCGACAGACACCATTGCGGTGATCTTAGTCGACAGCTGAGCTAGGTATTCCGCACGTTTGTAGGCAATACAAGCCAGCGCTGTCATCACAGACGTGCCATTCATCAATGCTAAGCCTTCTTTGGGCTTAAGCTTTATAGGGCTAATTTCTAGCTCTTTGTAGACGTCACTAGTCGGGCGAACTTCGCCTTTGTAGATAACATCGCGCTCACCAATGAGTGTGGCCGCCAGATAAGACAGCGGCGTTAAATCGCCACTGGCACCAACCGATCCTTCTTGAGGAATACGCGGTGAGATGTCTTGGTTAATCAGAGTGACGATCTGGTTGAGCAAATCATGAGTCACACCAGAGACACCTTGTGATAAAGAACACAGGCGCGTTGCTAATACTGCACGAGATTGTTCGTGAGACAGTATTTCGCCTAAACCACAGCCGTGAAAACGTGTTAAATGCAGCGGTAGTTCGTCAACTAGGTTCGGCGGAATTGCAACGGTACATGAGTCACCGTAGCCCGTTGTCACACCATAGATCACACCTTCTTCTTTCAATAGGCGTTCTAAAAAAGCGACACCACGGTCGATTTTTGATGTGAACTGGTTACTAGAGTTCATCGAGGCTTTTGCGCCTTGTGAGATAGCGACAACATCCTCAATCGTGAGGCGTTCGGCACCAAAGGTGATGCTATTTGGATTCTTTTTCGTCATGGTGCTTGCTCAATGTCCAAAAATTAAAAAAGTTGTACCACTGAAGCGGTGCTTTCAGTGTGTAATGCTGAAGTCGGTTCGCATATTTTTGCACGACTTGCTGTAAAGATTGTTCGCGTGTCTTTCTTGGTAGCTCGATTTCGTCGCTAAAATGCTCGAAATAGACATTAAAATGCGGCTTAGCTTGTGAGTCATCACGTAGCCCAAATAATAAAAAGACTGGGGCTTTGAGAACAGAGGCTAACATAAATGGCCCTTGAGGGAAGGGCGCTTCCTTCCCCAAGAACTCTGCCCATACTGAACGGCTCTCTTTGCTGGTGGAAGTTCTATCACCAACAATCACAATCCACTCGCCTTGCTCCAACTTCTGCTGCAACAAGATAGCGGTATCTGGCCCCATAGAAGTCACTTGAATCAGGTTTAAATCAGACTGTGGATTGACGGCTTTCATTACCGAATTAAAGCGTTCTGCATGTTCCGTGAAGACCAGTGCATTGATTTTGATGTGTGAGTGTCTACGGCCCAAAGCACGGCATAGTTCGATATTGCCAAGGTGAGAACCAAGAATCAGTATACCTTGCTTATTTTCTACCATGCTCTCGAATTGCTCGTGGCCATGAATGGTCAGGTTATCTACCGAAAAATCGCCTTTCCATGCGGCTAATTTGTCTAGCATTGTGTGACCAAACGAAAGTAGATGCTTATAACTGGTTAACTCGGCTGGTAACTCAATATTCTGTTGCTCAGCGTATGCTTTTAGCTGGAATAGGTATTGCTCAGATGCGGTTCGAGCTCGCTTACCCGTTAGGTGGTAGTAACGCATCACACCACGTAAAATTAGGTTAAATACGCCACGACCCAGCAGAGTATAAATGGCCAATAAAAGCTTGATGCCAAGTACTGTGCCGCGTTCTTGAGTCCGTGACCAGTGTGGCTGTTCAGTGTATTTAGATGTGTTTTGGGGCTGTTGGTGTTCAGACGTTAAGTTACTTACAGACGTCGGCTTAAAATGACGGGCGATCAGTTTCGGTGCTCTTGGAAGCATGCCGAAGAACAATCGCGTATGCATCCAACTGATTTTGACGTTATCCCACAATGCATCGAAATGAGAGATGCCATTTTCAGGATAGATAACCTGAGTTTCAACGAAGTCGATGTCGCAACCTTCCCAATACAGGCGAACCAGAATCTCGATATCGAAGTCCATTCTCGAACCAACATCATACTTATTCAACACCGCTTGAGTTTGGTTTATTGGGTAGGCTCTAAAGCCACACATGCTGTCTTTAATCGATAGAGATAGTGTTTCTATCCACACCCAAATGTGTGTCGCGTAGCGCCCATAGAGTCTTGCTTTGGGCACACTCTCGTCATAGATAGGCTGACCTGATATCAAGTGCTGTGGTTTGTCTTGCGAAGCTTGGATTAATGCGGGTAGGGCGTCTAGGTCATGTTGTCCATCAGCATCAATCTGAATGGCATGACTAAAGCCGAGATCTTGCGCTCGCTTAATCCCAGCCTTTACTGCGCCGCCTTTGCCTTGGTTTTGTTCAAGTGTCACCAAGGTTACGCTTGGGCTATCGGAGAGTGGAGTCAGAAACTGTTTAGTCGTGAGTTCACTGCCATCATCAACAATAATAATCGGAAGTTCGAATTCAAGGAGTGATGAGACTACTGCGGGCATGGTTGCGCCGTGGTTAAAGCACGGGATAAGGAAGCAAGCTTTGTAGCTGCTTTCTTTTAGCGTTTGTTGAGAAACAGCCTCGATGGAAGCGCTATTCACTTTTTTCTCCCAGCTTCATTTTGCCTGAAGAGTGAGTCTGTTCGCCGCTGTTTGAGGTGTAACTAAAGCTCAGCTTGCCTTTGTCAGCATCCCATTTGAGTGATAGCTGAATGGTAGAGTCTGGCAGGATAGGCTCTTGGAACTTGATGACTTCCATGCCTTTAAAGTAACCAGGGACATTCAGCTCTTGGGCTGCGTAGTGAAGTGCCCAATCAATCTGTGTAACACCTGGAAGAATAGGGAAGCTCTTGAAGTGCCCCTTAAAATCGGTGATGTCTCCAGTAACATGGAGGGTCAGAATCGATTCTTTCTCTGTAGTGTCAACAGCAATAACGTTTGGCTTTCTCTTATCCATAGCGTGTGCTTAGAATCCTTGGGCTGAAAATGAGTGTTCTGACAAAAATATAAAAAGATAAACTCAGTGTAAAACACGATAAGTGATTTCTATGATTTTACGAGCTGCTCTATGTGAGAGGTCAATCGCTTACCTTGGCTGTTGAGGGGAATCTCATCAACAATACGATACTTTCTTGGGATAGCGATCGGCTCTAACCACTTTCTGAGTTCTGAGCGTAGCATCAACCAGAATTTCCCTTTACTCGTGGCCGCAAGAGTGGCTTGGCCTTCATCTGATAGTACCAAAACCGACGCTAAGATTAAGCGCTCAGGTTCTTCAAATGGAATCACCACGCATTCACTGATCCAAGGCAGTTGCTCTAGTCGCTTTTCTACTTCAACCAGTGATACTCGTTTTTCTTCAATCTTGATCACGCGATCAGTTCGGCCCTTCAATATGAATTGATTATCCGAGACCATTTCGCACTCATCGGCGGTTTGATACCAGTTGTTTTTATCGATATACGGCGACAATAACTTAATGCAATTCTCACTGTTGAGACTAGCTTCAATACAGTCAAAAAGCTGCCAAGGTGTTTGAGCGTTTTCTTGTTGGCGAAAGGCGATACCGCCGGTCTCTGTGCTGCCAAATACCTCGATAGGTAAATGTCCCAGTAGATCTCGTGACTGATGAGCCGACTCGGTAGGTAGTGGGCCGCCAGAAGAGAACACACCAGCAAGCTGTACGGATTTTGTCTCGTGCTTTAACCGTTTGAGCAGCGCTGGGCTACTGATCAACACGCAGTTTTTATTGGCATGAGACAGAATTTGTTCAGGGTACTCAAGGTTGCTTCGAGCAAATGGAATACCTGAACAAAGCGGCCATAAGATTCTGAATAATAAACCATAGATATGTTGATGCGAAACCGTGCTCTGGATTCGGTTTCCTCTGAGTAACTCGCCCCAGTTTCTATTTAACTGAGCCGTCTCAATATCTAGGTGTTCTAATGTTTTATTGATTGCCTTGGGTGTGCCGCTTGAACCTGAAGTAAACAGGGTCAATTGGATGGCTGCTAAATCAATGGCTGGAAGATTATTGGTTAGAGGTTGCTGTGCCTCGGTGTTTGAGTCCAATAAGGTTTGTATATTGCGAGCGTCATTTACCTCAACCATGCCAATCGAGTCATCAACCAACAGGCAATCAAAATGTTCACTTAACTCGGCAAGCGCACAGGGCTGGTAATTGCCCGGTAAGATAATGTGTTTGTTGGCTGCAGCACATGCCAAAAAGGCCACCGAAAATAGGTAGCTGTCTTGGGTGCAAATCGCGACTCGTTGAAAATGAGATGAAGCTAAAAGGTTCACGAGTTGAGATAAGTCGTCGTTAAATGTTTGCCACGTAATCTCGTTATTGTCGTCAAAGCAGACAATCGATTCAGGGGCTCTTTTTTGGCTGAGAAGCTCAGACAACGAGATGCAAGATACGGTTTGTGTCATAACAATTTAACTCTGACGAATGCGCTGTCTTACTATCCACTCTCCTGCAAAGAGTAACCCTGCGAATAAATAGCTGAGTAAGCCATTGTATAGGGTCCATATTTCAAGAGGTTGGAAGCAGGTGTAAAGAGCAATAGAGCCATTGATAACAAAGAACAAACACCAGACTTTAGTGACTTTTCGAGTGTAATCAATGCCGCTTTGCGGAAGTTCAGGCTCTTGGAGTCGAGCAAGCCGCTCGATAATCGTTTGCGGTTGCCATAGGCTTGAAGCGAACACTGCCAACATACAAACGTTAACGATAACGGGATAATAGGTTAACCAGCCATGTTGCTTAAAGGCTAACCCTAATGCCAGTAGAACAATCCCGGCACTTCCACTGATCCAAGCTAAGTGCTTTAGCTCTTTGATTTTAGCCTGACCGCCGGTAAAAATGCGGACAGCAAAGATAGCGGCTAAGGCGATACCAACAGTTTGTAGGCCAAACTTGTTAAGCCCAAAGTAAACCGCTATTGGATAAGTGAAAAGTATGATTGCCGACAACAAAGTCAGCAGAGGACGCATTATGCGTCCTTCAATAGTTCAACCACAGACTCTACAACGTCATTAACGGTGCGTACTGCTTTGAACTCTTCAGGTTTGATCTTCTTACCTGTTACGTTCTGTAGGTGAACGACCAAATCAACCGCATCAATGCTGTCGAGGTCTAGATCTAGATAAAGGTGGGCTTCAGGAGTGATATCTTCAGCATCAAGCTCGAACAGCTCAATAAGCGCATCTTTAACCTGGTTGTATACTTCTTGTTGGTTAGCTTGTGTCATAAAGATCTGTCTAGTTGTTCGTTTGAGATGAGATGTAATTCGCTAGGTTTTCAACCGATGCAAAATGCTGGCGAGTGTTTGAATCGTCGGCATCGATAACAATGTTGTACTTTTTCTTGATAGCAAGGCCAAGTTCAAGGGCATCGATAGAGTCTAGTCCAAGTCCATCGCCGAATAGTGGAGCTTCAGTTTCAATTTCATCAATGGTCATGTCTTCAAGGTTTAATGCGTCGATGATCAGTTGTTTCAGTTCGTTGTGTAATGTTTCCACTTTGGCCTACTTAATGCTTTATCTAAATGCTGCTTTAAGGGGGCGATTCTACATTATACGAGGTATTTTCGAAATGCTGATATCGCCAGTTGTTTATTGATGAGCTAAATATTTTCTTCGGAAGGGAAAATAGTTTGTGCAAGATGATGATTAAGGCGCCTTGCTGCCGAAGTTAAGTTATTCGAATTCTCAATAAATGGTGTAACTTCTATTTTACCTTTCACCGCGATATGAAAAAAGGGTTTCGTAGCAGGAACTTGATACCATTTTTTCTCTTTCGTTAAGAATGTCGGAGAAACTGTAATATGAATTACACGTAAATCGGTTTGTGTTCGAGTGGCAATTTGCGCCGCACCACGTTGTAAGGATGGTTCAATTCCCGGTGTTGTGCGAGTACCTTCTGGAAAAACTAACAGTACATTGCCACGTGAAAAACGCTCTTCACAACGCTCTAAAAGATCGTCAGGTGCTTGATTAGGGATGTATCCCGCGGCTTTGACAATTCTCTTCATAAAAGGGTTTTCCCATATAGCCGCTTTAACGAGGCAATCACACTGGGGAAGTTGAGAGGCGATGAGTACATAGTCTATCAAACTCGGGTGATTGGCTACGATAATGCAGTTACGATCTTCGCGCAGTAGCTCAGCGCCATCAATCCTGTAATCGATTGCGCCCGTGAACTTCATGATTTGGCCGAATATATTGAATGAGAACTGAATCAGTTGTTGCGCCTTGAGTTCTCTTCGAATGGTGTTCGAGGTTGTGAGTGCTATCGATGGTAAGACCAAAAAGCTCAAAACCAACCCGCCTAAGCCAAAGATCGTAAAACACAGTCCGGTAGCGAAGACTCTCCAGTATTGGTCGGCTTTGCTCACTATGCAGATCCTTCGTTGTTTGTTCTAACCCAAGACCAAGCCTGATGTTTGCCTGAAATAGTCCAACTCTGTTGTTCTAGAAGGATATTCTGCAGCGTTTGAAGGCCTTGTGGTAAGTCGCTATGCGTGTTGTCCGTCTCATTCTCTACCTTCCTTGAAATCGAATAGTCGTTACCTGAAGTCAATACGAGGCCTAACGCGTAATCGGCATAGTGCTGCGTTTCGTATTCTTGGTAGAGCTCAGGTAAAGGTTGGTCGAAGTCGATGACTAATACACGGTGTGACGGGTACTGGTGAAGATAAAGGTAAGCTTCAATCAGGGCATTATGGAAAGTATCTTGCCCAGCAGCGATCGAGGTAAGGGGAATGGGAGCTTTTGCGGCAATGGTTGTTAGGCCTGCTGCGGTATTGTGTACCGACTGCGAGAATGCCATTGGCGAGGCGTCATCACCTTCTAGTATTGATTGAATCAATGTGGCGGTTCGGTGTAGCTCACCATGTCGACTGGCAAAAACCAGATAATCAATCTGGGTGTCTTTTAATAGAGTTGATGCCGTTTGAACGGCCAACTTACTTTGTAAGCTCATTCTGCGGCGCATCATAGGAGGGATGGCTTTAAATTCAGTTGAGCCGCCTTGTGGCCAATCTAAATTAGCACTCCATGTTTGCCATTCGGCATCGGAACTGAGACCGGCCGAATTTGCCGACCATTTCTCAATATTAAACGACATTAATTGGGATTGATTTGACATAGAGTATTGATTTGCTTTGGGTCTAACTAAATACTATGCGTGTTTATAAACAAACACAGATAAGGAATTTAAATGAAATTACTAAAAATAGCCGTTTCAATGTTATTTATATTCGTTCTTGCAGGGTGTGGACGTGTCCAGCCTGTAATGAATGTTGAGGATACTCCAGTTGCACTGAATCTTCAAAGTAAACAGGTGAAATCAGCTATTTATGAATCTGCTGAAAACCGAGGCTGGTTGGTTTCTGAAATTAAACCGGGCTTGATTCGTGCTGAACTGTATGTTCGTTCACACCATGCCGTCGTTGAAATTCCTTATAACGACAAGTTTTACTCTATTCTTTACGTTGAGTCTGAGAATTTGAAGTACAACGATGGTGAAATACACCGTAATTACAACCGTTGGGTGAATAACTTAAACGTTGATATTAAACGTAAGCTTGCGCAAATGGCAGCTGAGTAATCCTCTATTATTTAAAGTTAGGTTTTTTGTGTCGGAATATAAATTAGATCCATTCAATGCATTACAAGCAAAAACAGAAGCGCAAAAATTGTCTTTCGCTCCTATTGTTTTTCACACTGCTCGTACACTTCGTGATTTAGGTATTTTAAAAGCCTTAGATAGCGCGAATAATGATGGCTTACCAGCAGAGACTATTTCTGAATTAACCGGTGTATCCGAGTATGGCGTGAAAGTTCTGCTCGATATGGCGTTAAGTGCTCATATTGTTACTTGGGACAAACCTAACTATAAAATGGCTAACCTCGGTTTTTACCTTTTGCACGATGGCATGACCAATGCAAATATGGATTTTACCGCCGATGTTTGCTACGCCGCGATGATGCATTTGACGGAGGCCATTGAAGAGGGTACTCCGGCAGGACTAAAAGAATTAGGTGATTGGGAAACCATTTATCAAGGTTTGTCTCAATTGCCGGAAAAAGCGAAAGAGAGCTGGTTCAAGTTTGATCATTTCTATTCGGATCGCTCGTTCCCCGTGTTGCTTGAAAAAGTTTTCAGCAAGAACCCTAAATCACTGGTGGATATCGGTGGTAACACGGGTAAATGGGCAATGCAGTGCTGTAACCACGACTCAGATGTAGAGATAACGATTGTCGACTTGCCACAGCAACTAGAAATGGCAATGGCAAACGCGGCAAAGCATGGTCATCAAAACCGAGTGACGCCATTCCCAGCCAACATGCTCGACAAACAACAAGCGTTACCGACGGGCGCGGATGTGTGGTGGATGAGCCAATTCCTTGATTGCTTCTCGCCAATGGAGATTCTGAGCATATTAAAGCGTGTTCGCTCTCATATGTCAGAAGAGGCGACGGTCTATATCCTTGAACTGTTTTGGGATGCACAGAAATACGATGCGGCTTCTTATAGCTTAAACGCGACTTCTCTTTACTTCACTTGCTTAGCCAACGGCAACAGCCGCTTTTACCGCAGTGAAGATTTCTTGGAAATTGTTGAAGAAGCTGGCTTTGAAGTGGTGACCCGTACCGACGATATCGGTCTTGGTCATACGCTTCTTGAATTGAAAGCTGGTATGCAATAAAAATAACAAATATGGCTTAAATGAATGAAAAAACTGTCAACTCAAGTGGTGATCATCGGAGCTGGGCCGTCAGGGTCTATTGCTGCGTCTTTATTGCACCAAAAAGGCATCGATGTTCGAGTGATTGAAAAGAGCCTCTTCCCTCGCTTTTCAATTGGTGAAAGCCTATTGCCGGCTTGTATGGAAGTGATCGAACAGGCGGGAATGAGCGAGGCGGTGGCTAACGCTAACTTTCAATTCAAAGATGGTGCGGCTTTTCGTAAAAGTGGTGTTTATACGGCGTTTAATTTTGAAGATAAGTTCTCTTCAGGGGCGGGGACCACATTTCAGGTTCAACGAGGCGCCTTTGATAAGGTATTAGCTGACACTGCCGAGGCGCAGGGTGTTGCTATTGATTATCAACATGAGTTGATGGGCATTAACTTCACCGAAGACAGTACTATTTTAGACGTACAAGTGCTTGATGGAGAATGTTATCAGCTAGAAGCTCAATATGTTTTGGATGGCAGCGGCTTTGGCCGAGTGCTACCTAAAATGCTTGATTTGGAAGAGCCATCATCGCTTCCTCCACGTAAAGCTATTTTCACGCACATTAACGATCATATTTCAGCAACGGAGACTGACCTTGAATATGACCGCAATAAAATTCTGATTTCTGTTCACCCAACTAATCCCGATGTTTGGTATTGGTTGATCCCGTTTAGTAACGGTGTGTCTTCATTTGGTGTGGTAGGGGAGCCGAAGTTCTTTGAATCTTACCCACAAGACAAGATTACTGCCATTAAGCAATTGGCAATGGAAGAGCCGGGTTTAGCTGAGGTTCTGGCTAATGCAGAGTACCCTAACCCTGCGGGCGAAATCGGAGGCTATTCTGCCAACGTAAAACACCTTGCAACAGACAAGTATGCGCTGTTGGGCAATGCCGGTGAGTTCCTTGATCCTGTGTTTTCATCAGGTGTGACAATTGCGATGAAGTCGGCTCAGTTTGCGGTTGAGTGCGTGGAAAAGCAGCTCAATGGTGAGAAGGTTGATTGGGAGCGTGATTATGCCGATCCATTGATGGTTGGCGTAAACACGTTTAGAACTTATGTTGAAGGTTGGTACTCAGGTACTTTGCAGGATGTGATTTTTTATCAAGATCCCAACCCAAAGATTAAGCAGATGGTGTGCTCAATTTTGGCTGGCTACGCATGGGATCAGACTAATCCTTATGTGAAAGAGTCAAAGCGTCGATTGACGACACTGGCAGAGATATGCCGAAGCTAGGTGGTCGATTTAGGATGTAGCAACATGCTAAAGCACCATAGTGATTTGCCTGCAAATAAAAACAGCCGCAATGCGGCTGTTTTTGTATCCGCTAAATATGGGCAGCTGATTCTCAGCTAACTCGCCTTACTGAGGTTGATACTACTTCAGGTCGATGCTGTTCAGTCGTCCCATAAAGATAAGCAGCTCAATCACATCTTTGTGAGCCTCAAGCAGCGCTCGTTTGGTTTGGCTGTAAGCCGCGAGTCTCCCGTGCTTCCTAATAGAACATACTTTGGTTCTGTATTTGTATTCACCACTTTCAGAAAATACGCGCCACTTAGCGATGTAGCATTCATCTCGATGTTCAGGATCTGTCTGAGTAGGGTTTGGTTTGAAGACTATTTTAGGTTCTAAACTGTGCGGTAAACGTGTCATCAGGTAGGGCTCTCTAAGGACTTTTGGCCAAAACTTTCCCCAGAGCTTTCTGCCAAGCTCATCTCTCAATTTGATGGTTTTCTTTAGTGCTTTGTCTTCACCCATACGAACAAAACCGACAGAACGATGTAACACCGTATCGTCAGGAGTATGGATATGGATTTTAAAAGCGGTTTGGCCTTTCGATATAAATCGATAACCGGTCGCACCAATTAGATTATTCTGGCTCATAGTTTGCTAAATGATGATTATGTTATTAATAAGGTTACGACAAATACGTTAAAACCGAAACTAATCATCATGAAAAAAATAAAGCCTTAGCATTTTTGCTAAGGCTTTATTAGAAACTGCGTGTGGGGAATGTCGTCAACTACATGATTTTCTGCATCACATCACCAATTTGAATGCTTCCCGCTAGGCTAGGTTGATCAATCGTGAGCTCGGCTTCATTTTCATAAACACGAGAAACCGTCAGCGTGATATCACTTTGAGATACCTTGTTACGCGGTAAACCTCGTTGGTCGATAAACGAACCTGTATGCCACAGTTGCAGTTTGTCACCTTTCTGCACGCCATGCATTCGCCCTAAGTCAATGGTCACCGTATTGCCAAATACAGCGGCAACCTCTGGAAGGGTGATCTTACAAGATACCTCTGACTCTAAATCCAACATGATGTTACGACTGACGCGCAACATCATACTGCCGTAGGTCGATGCCCAGAAGCGAGCACTACGGGTATCAACTTCACTGGTCTTAGCAAATGGCCACTTAGCCACTTCACGATAGCTACGGTTGTAAACTTGATGACCTGTCTTACCGTCAAAGACTTGCATCTCTAACGCAAATTGTCGGTTGATAACATCGTCCTTAAGCAACTTAGATTCAATCGTCGCGGTTAAGTCGGTAATGTCGCCACCAATGATGTATTGCGCACCCGTATCTTGAGCAATCATTTTGATCACTTCTGGTTGGCGTTTATCAATATCAAAGTCGGTTGTGCCCACTGAAACGAAACTGCGCGACTCTTGCGCCAATTGTCGGTCTACGACATGGCTGAAGTCATCACCAATGTTATAGATTCTGCCCATAACGGCTTGCTGCGGGGAAGTCACATCAATATTGCCGACGAGAAATGTCTTTTTGTATTGGCTCTCATGGCAAGCATTTGCCGAAGGGTAGATATCGATCCTTGCGGTGATCATTAAATTGCCACCACGAGTTTTCTCTTTCTGAACCAAGATGTAGCGTACTTCATGGTTGGTAAACTGGAATTCTTTTTTACTCGAATCTAGGTAGGGCGTGAGGTTGGAGATACTACCAATATCAGCACCTGAGAACTGCACTGCTTTATACACAGCGTCTTCCAGTGCGTGGATGCGTGCGGTTTCTTCCGACGATACGATGGCTGCTGTACCGGTAACTTCATACCAAGAGGCATGAGCACTGAAGCTTATGGTTATCAGTGAACTTATTGAAAATAAGTAAGATATTATTTTTTTCATCTATTCGTTACCAGTTGGGTATAAATATTGCTTAACAAATAACTATAAGCTTGAAGCTGACTTAAGTGCGTTTTTCTTAATCTGAACCATTAATGAAAAGCAAAGACTGTTCCAACATTGTAATCCATTGAAAAGAATAATGGTGAGAACATATTGGAACTGGTGGCACTAAATATATCTGGAGATAAGAGAATGAAAAATTGGCTCGTAGTAATGAGTGTCATGTTGATGACATCATGTGCTTATTCGCCCATCTATAACGGCAAGTCTGAGTATTCAGGCAGTCAGTTTATGTTGATGGACAGCCCTCGTCATACCATGGACTTTTTCGTAGAAAGTATGACTGAAGATCTGATCATTTCGAATACGAGTATTTCAGCGAGAACTCCAATTGCGATTACTTCGTTTGTGGACCTTCAACATATGGACACAACAAACTGGCTAGGTAATTCAGTTTCAGAAGGCTTCATTCACCAGTTTCAACGTCGTGGCTTCAAGGTCGTTGATTTCAAAACAACGGGCTCGATTCAAGTGACTCACCAAGGTGACTTTGCGTTAAGCCGTGATTGGAAAGACCTCGCACAGGAACAAGACGTGCAATACGTACTAACAGGTACGATGTTACGCCAAGAGGGTGGTGTGCTTGTTAATGCTCGCGTGGTGGGCATGCAAACCCGCATTGTTGTTGCTTCTGCGCAAGGCTTCTTGCCGGCAGACCGTATCGGTCGCGACCTAGATACTCTGAACAGTATTCGAACTCAAGATGGCGTTATCATTCGTTCTGATCCAACGATGACTCAGCCATACACTGTTATTCTTCGCCCTTAGGAGTTCGTGATGAAGAAGTTAATATTTGTTGTTGCTGCCTTACTGCTTGTTGGCTGCCAGCCATTGCAAAGTATGCGACCAGACGACTTTTTAGTTGCTGTTGGTTACGCAAGTATCAGTGAGCAATCAGGTCGTAACGACGAAGAGAAACGCATCCGTGCTATGCGAGCATCTAAAATTGATGCTTACCGTGAACTTGCTGAGCAAGTGTATGGGATGCGAGTGAGTGGCCGAGCTGAATTATCAGATCAGCGCTTGGGTACCGAACGAACGACAGGCGCTGTCGACGGCGTTATTCGTGGTGCAGAAGTGGTGCGCAGTTACCCTGTTGGCGATAGTTACGTGACCGAACTTCAGCTCGATATTCGTAAGATGGAACAGTTGCGTGATTACGGCGAAGTTCAAGCTGTGCCAGAGAAGAGACAACAAACGCTGTTCTAGTCTTTATGACCATTTAAGTTATATGATCGACGAATTGTATAAGTTGCCCTCGCTTTCCAGATGGCAGGGCGGCAATAAATAACGACAGTGAATGAAAAAGCGGCAAGTATGAAAATACTTGCCGCTTTTTTGTATTTACAGGTTGGGTGTGGAATCTAGGTCTGTACGAAATATAAGTGAAGTAGCGAATTAGGGATTGGTGTTGCGAAAGGTACGGGGTGAATTACAGTACTGGCTAGAGAATAGAGAATAGAGAATAGAGAATAGAGAATAGAGAAGGCTGGTGGCTTGATTAGGCTTTAACGTTGGTGCCAAGCGTAGAAATCGTATGCGTTTGACCACCGGCATTGTAGGTCATGCCGATTTTTCCGTGGCTTTGCTGCATCATATTGCTGAGTTTTTTAAAGCTGAGGTGTGCTCGATTCAAGGCTTCACCATTAACAAGGTTCGCTTGATGGCAATCGTACACAATAGATTTGATGGTTTTAACTAACTGGGCTAGATCAGGGTTCTCGGTCAGTTCGGAGATATTGCTATGCGCTTCGATTCGTTGATCGGTTGTTCTTAATTGTTCAACTAGGACAACTTTCTCTTTAGCGATGCGTTCAATGTCGGTCGATTTTCGGCTAGTAATAGCGGTTTTCTCTGAATCTAATAGATCAGATAGGGCTTTGGCATTTTGAAGTTGGAAATTAACTAAATCTGCTAGTGCCGCCATAACTTTATCCTACTAAAACCTTGGTGTTCTTTAAGTGGAGATAGCTTACATTAGGAATCTATCGCTTAAAGGCCTTTTAATTCATTCTCGAACTTGATCATGTTGTCAGCCAGTTTTTCTGGGTCGACAGTGTATGAACCGTTCGCAATCGCTTCTTTGATCGCTGCAACTTTTACTGTGTCAAAGCTTGGTTGTGCTGCCATATCTTGTTGGAGCTGGCCAATTGCTTTGCTTTGTTGACTCAGTGAAACCGCGTCTTTGCTTGTCGGTGATTTAGCTGCAACATCAGAACGTGATGCCTGAGAGCTAGAGTCAGAGCGCGCTGCTGATCGGTTTGTGGTCGTTAGGGTTTGCCCTGAACGAATATTATCAATGCCTGCCATAGTTAAGCCTTTTTCTTCAAAAATGGGAACCTGTACAGTCAATATCGACCAAGGGTTCGATTACTTTAGCAATTTTTAGCCCAATAGTCGAAAAGGGGTAAAACACAGCAGCCGTAATATTCAGCGTTAGAATTGAGAGTAAAATCGCTAACGATTACCACCCATTTAGAAGTAAAGCGTTAAAAGTAAACCGTGACTTCAGACATGTTGGTAACAATACCTTCGATTATACGCTGAGATTTGTCATTTTTCACTCTTACTTGATCGCCCATCGAGCCGTCGGTTAGCGCAGTACCTTTGGTGGTAATGGTCATGCCACCTTTTACTGCTTGTATGATAACCTTCTCGTTTCGACACACGACACAGATATCGCCTCTTTCGACAACATCACCTGGTCTTAGGTTCTTTTTTACCTTAGCGCCGATGACTTGCTTGGGAAGAGTAAACCCTTGACGGCGAAACTTGTTAAGCGAAATCATGGCTGTGGTGACATCGTATTGACCAACGATCTCGCCTCTTGCTAAAGAACGAGTGGTGGTAACGAGCGGTACCGACATTGAAAGCCGAACAGGCACGTAAATCCGCCACTCATCCGGTATACACTGCACTAAAACCGTAATGCTACTGCGGGTATTTGTCGTGGTTGAAGCGCTGGTTTCAAGAGGGACTGGGCAATCTGTTGCTTTTACTCTTGAGTCAATATTTGCTGCATTAACAAAGAGTTCACCACCTCGAGGCTGGTCAATGGTCTCAAGGATGTGTTGTTCCGCCGCAGATTGAATCATTTCAATTTGTTCTGGAGTCGCAGCTTGTACAAAAAAACTAAACAATATTGACAAAATGCCGATAAACTTAGCGACAGTTTTAAAAGTAGCTCTACACATTGCTATAGAAAAAGGAGGCAGATTTGTTTTATAATACGTCATTCTGTTTCTCTGGTAGTTCGTAGCCTGCAGTAGACTAACACTTTTTATCCAAAAAAGTTTGATATGGAGATGAGCTCATGACGGGTATTCTTGATTCGGTGAATCAGCGTACGCAACTCGTCGGTCAAAACCGATTAGAATTACTAACCTTTCGCCTAATGGGGCGTCAGCGTTACGGCATAAATGTCTTTAAAGTAAAAGAAGTGCTTCAATGCCCTAAGCTGACAAAGATGCCAAACTTGAACCCACTAGTTAAAGGTGTAGCACACATTCGTGGCCAAACGATCTCTGTGATCGATTTGAGCTTAGCGATTGGTGGCCGTCCTACAACGGATGTTGAAAAGTGTTTTGTGGTTATCTCTGAGTTTAACCGAACGATTCAAGGTTTCTTGGTCAGTTCAGTTGAGCGCATTATTAACATGCACTGGGAATCGATTCTTCCGCCGCCAGATGGCGCAGGTAGAGCTAACTACCTGACAGCGGTAACCAACATTGATAATGAATTGGTAGAGATTCTTGATGTTGAAAAGATTCTTGCAGAAATTTCGCCTGTTGATGAAACAATGGACAGCAAGATTGCTGAAGACATTGCGAAAGTTGAACAAGAGAAACCATTAGTTCGCCGTATCTTGATTGCTGATGACTCTACAGTTGCTCGTAAGCAGGTTCAGCGTGCGATTGAGTCGATCGGTTTTGAAGTGATCTCGGTGAAAGATGGTAAAGAAGCCTACGAGAAGCTGGTGCAGATGTCATCAGAAGGCAGTATTTACGATCAAATTTCATTGGTGATCTCAGATATCGAAATGCCTGAAATGGACGGTTATACGCTGACTGCTGAGATTCGCCGTCATGCAGAGCTAAAAGATTTATACGTAATTTTACACTCATCATTGAGTGGTGTATTTAACCAAGCCATGGTTGAGCGTGTAGGAGCTAACTCCTTCATCGCGAAATTCAACCCTGATGAGCTTGGTGCAGCGGTTAAAGCTGCGTTAACTAACTAAAAGAGACATTAATGACTGCTATAACAATAAGTGATCAAGAGTATCGCGATTTCAGCCGTTTCTTAGAATCTCAATGTGGCATTGTATTAGGTGATAGTAAGCAGTACTTGGTGCGAAGCCGCCTAAGCCCATTAGTAACGAAGTTTAATTTAGCGTCGTTATCTGATTTGTTGAGAGATGTAGTAACAGGTCGAAACCGTGAGTTGAGAGTGGCAGCAGTGGATGCTATGACGACGAACGAGACACTTTGGTTCCGAGATACTTACCCGTTTGCTGTGCTTGCGGATAAGCTTCTACCGGAAATAGCGGCAAATAAACGTCCTATTAAGATTTGGTCTGCGGCAAGCTCTTCAGGCCAAGAAGCATACTCAATGGCAATGACGATTCTTGAGACTCAAGCTCGTAAGCCGGGTATGTTGCCAAGCGTGTCGATCACGGGAACGGATATCTCAGCGAGTATGTTGGATATGTGTCGTAAAGGCGCTTATGACAATCTAGCGCTGGGTCGAGGCCTTTCTCCTGAACGTCGCCGTACCTTCTTTGAAGATGCGGGTGATGGCCGTATGAAAGTTAAAGATAATGTGAAGCGTATGGTCAATTTCCGTCCGCAGAACTTGATGGACAGCTATGCCTTACTCGGTAAGTTCGACATCATTTTTTGTCGTAACGTATTGATTTACTTCTCGCCTGACATGAAGGCGAAGGTACTGAACCAAATGGCAAACAGCCTAAACCCTGGTGGTTATCTATTATTGGGTGCTTCAGAATCGTTAACAGGTTTAACTGACCGTTTTGAAATGGTTCGTTGTAACCCTGGCATTATTTATAAATTAAAGTAATTACTGACACCGCATAAGGTGTAACGTTACTGTCTAATTTCAAAACCCAGCCTAGTGCTGGGTTTTCTTTTATCCGCTAAAGCTATATCTTTAAGTCAGAGTGACATTCCAATGTACTCTATTTTTTGGCTTGTATATTGCAAGTTTACCCACGAGTAACCTGTAAAAGTATTGATAGCCCGCTTTGTTTTAAAAGTTGGTATATATATTGCTTTGGTTATCTCATAACAGTCAGTTCTTGAGTTGAGGTTTACATGGCTATTTCTTTTGACAATGCTTTGGGCATTCACCAACACACGGTTGGTGTACGTGAGCGTAACGCTGAGGTGCTTTCCACCAATATCGCGCAAGCCAACACGCCTGGGTATAAAGCAAAAGGATTAGACTTTAAGAAATCACTGCAAGCGGCAAGTTCTGGGGCAAGCATTGGTCTTAGTCGTACAGATGGTCGGCACATTTCTGCCTCAACAACGGTGAACGGGGAAACGAAGTATCGAATTCCTACCCAACCTGATACAGGAGATGGCAACACGGTTGATTTGGATTTGGAAAGAAACCTTTTCATGCAAAACCAAATTAGGCATCAAGCCTCTCTCGACTTCTTAGGAAGTAAGTTCAAGAATTTAACTAAAGCGATTAAAGGGGAATAATTAGATGAGTTTATTCAATGTATTCAATGTGACTGGTTCTGCGATGAGTGCTGAATCTGTTCGTCTAAATACGACCTCGAGCAACCTTGCGAATGCGGACAGTGTAAGTAGCTCTGCTGAAGAAACTTACAAGGCTCGCCACGCAGTGTTCGGCGCTGAGTTAAATAAAGCACGCAACAGTGGTCACACTGTGCCTGTGAAAGTATTAGGTATTGTCGAAAGCGATAAGCCGCTGAGCGCGGAGTACAACCCGGATCACCCATTAGCGAACAACGAAGGCTATATCTACAAGCCTAACGTGAACGTTATGGAAGAAATGGCAAACATGATTTCGGCATCACGTGCGTACCAAACAAACGTACAGGTTGCTGACTCGAGTAAACAAATGCTGCTGCGTACGCTGCAGATGGGTCAATAAGGATAAGGAGGTAGCACATGGCTGGAATCAACAACAATGTTGGTCAAAGCGGCTTGTCCTATGTTGACCAGCTAAAGAGTCTTCAAGATGGCGCTAAAAAGCCCGACGAAACAACAGGTAAGCAGGATCTTAAACAAGAAGACTTCTTATCTTTGTTAACTAAGCAATTAGCACAACAAGACCCTTTTAAGCCGGTTAGCAATGACCAGATGATTGCGCAAATGGCTTCATTTGCGACCGTAGATGGCATTGGCAAAATGAATACACAGTTTGAAAGCTTGAATTCATCAATGACCTCTAACCAAGCATTACAGGCTTCCTCTTTGGTTGGCCGCGATGTATTGGTTCCTGGTGCGGCAGGTGTGAAACCCGGTGATGGCGGTATGGCGTCCATGGTTAAGCTTCCTCAGGCAATGGACAATGTAATCGTCCGTGTTGAGAACGAAGTTGGCCAATTGGTTCGCACTTTTGATATCGGCTCTAAACCATCAGGCGACACACGTGTTGAATGGGACGGAAAAGACGAAGACGGTAACCCATTGCCGGCTGGTAAATACAACGTGAAAGCGTCGGGTTTACTGGATGGCGAGAACACAGAGTTCCAAGTGTCGAGTTATGCGAACGTGAACAGTGTGCTTCTTGGTAAGGGTGATGGCAACGTACTACTCAATCTGGCTGGTTTCACATCGCCAGTACGACTTGCTGAAGTACTAGAAGTTGGTAAAGCGTAACTCTTTAAAAGAGTGATTATGCTAGCTAGAGAGATTAGGAGAATATTGGAATGTCATATGTAGCTTTAAGCGGTCTATCCGCTGCACAACTAGACCTGAATACAACCAGTAACAACATTGCGAACGCAAACACATTCGGCTTTAAAGAGTCGCGTGCGGAGTTTGGCGATGTTTACTCAAGTTCGTTATTCACTAACGCAAAAACGACGGCAGGTGGCGGTGCGCAAGCTAGCCAAGTGGCGCAACAGTTCCATGAGGGTTCAAGTATTTATACCAACAACCCAATGGACTTACGTGTAAGTGGTACAGGTTTCTTTGCAGTATCGAAAGACCGAATGGTACCGGAGATCAATGAACTAACGCGTAATGGTGCATTTCACCTAAACAAAGACAACTACATGGTTACTGCTAACGATGAGTTTCTTTTAGGTTACGATGTTGATCCAAACTCGGGTGAAGTTCTTTCTTACGCGCCAAAGCCACTCGACATTCCTGCTGAGTTTGGTAAGCCAAAACAGACAGAAAATATTGAAGTAGGGGTTAACCTTCCTGCAAACGGTGATCTTAAAGACCCGGCTGCATTTAACTTCAAAGATGCTGATACCTATAACCGTGCAACGTCTTCGACGGTATACGATTCTATGGGTCAGTCTTACAAGTTAACGACTTACTACCTCAAAGATCAGACTCAACCAAACACTTGGCAGACGTACTACACCATGTCAGATGAGAACGGTGAAAAGCCGGTCAACATCACTGGCGGTGACGCGACAAATGCACAAGGTCATGTTGGTCACACAATGAAGTTCAACAATGACGGTACGTTGGCTAGCCTTAACAATGGCCAACCAATTAACTCTGAAGCACTAGGTGCCGGAGCTAACCCAATTGATTTGAACGGTGCTGATCCAACGCAAGTACTTAAGTTTGGTCTAGATTCATCAACTCAGTTTGCCGCTCCATTTGAACTGACTAAGTTCGATGAAGATGGCGCGACAACAGGTTTCTTAACCAAAATCGATTTCGATGAGTACGGCAGTGTTTTAGGTACTTACTCAAATGGTGAAAACGTGATGCTTGGCCGTGTAGGCTTGGTTCGTGTACCAAATGAGCAAGGCCTAGATAAGAAAGGCGGCACTCAGTGGGATTCTACTAATGACTCAGGTTCTAAGATCTGGGGTGAATCGAACAAAGGTTCATTTGGTAGTATCAACAACGGCTCGTTAGAGCAGTCGAACATCGATATGACTCAAGAACTGGTTGATTTGATTTCTGCTCAACGTAACTTCCAAGCGAACTCGCGTTCTCTAGAAGTACACAACCAACTGCAACAGAATATTCTTCAGATTCGTTAATCGTTTCGAGCGTTTGAATCATCTGCGAATACCCAATTCAATGTTATTGAATTGGGTATTGTTGGTGAATTTGATATGGCTGTTTGCTTTTCTATTTGCCGCCCCTATTGCCGCACGGTAATGCCACTGGCAACAATTCTTCTTCAATGATCCTTTTGTGATCCCTCTTCTTAGTTGTTTTCTATTTAACGTATTGATAAATAACAGTTAAAAATATTGGCACAGTGTTTGCTTTATTAGCCCCAGAAGATGATTTTTGGAGCAAAATTATGGATCGCGCACTGTTTCTTGCCATGAGTGGCGCTAAGCAAAATATGCAAGCTTTGCAGCTACGTGCTAACAACCTTGCCAACGTAAGTACAACGGGTTTTCGTGCTGATTTAGCGCAAGCACGTTCAATGCAAGCGTACGGTGAAGGCATGCCTACTCGTGTTTTCAGCATGACAGAACGCCCAGGTCATAATTTCGCACAAGGTAGTGTGGTCACCACTGGCCGCGATCTCGATGTCACGATACAAGGTGATGGCTGGATTTCGGTAATGGACAATACTGGCCGTGAAGGTTTAACACGTAACGGTAACCTAAAGGTTGACCAAAACGGTTTGCTAACGAACGCAAGCGGTCATTTGGTGTTAGGCGAGAACGACGCTCCCATCACGCTACCTATTCCTATTAGTAAAGTAGAAATCGGCACTGACGGTACAATTTCGGTGATTCCTCAAGGCGCTCCAGCTGAAGAATTAGCGATTGTCGATCGTATCAAACTTGTGCGTCCAGATAATCAAAGTTTATTTAAAGACACGAATGGTCTATTCCGTTCGAAAAACCCAGATCAGGCATACGAAGCAGATGCAGCGGTAACGTTGCTAAAAGGTGCCATCGAAGGCAGTAACGTAAATGCTGTCGGTGAAATGACCAGCCTAATTGACTTACAACGTCAATTCGAAATGCAGGTCAAGATGATGAGCACAGCAGAGGAAATGGACAAGTCGTCTGATTCACTGCTTCGTATGAGCTAATAGAATTTAAAGGAATTTGCTATGCATCCAGCATTATGGGTAAGTAAAACAGGTTTAGACGCCCAACAAACCAATATCTCAACAATTTCAAACAACCTTGCCAACGCCTCAACCATTGGCTTTAAAAAGAGTCGTGCGGTATTTGA
Source organism: Vibrio bathopelagicus (assembly GCF_014879975.1). Taxonomy (NCBI): domain Bacteria; kingdom Pseudomonadati; phylum Pseudomonadota; class Gammaproteobacteria; order Vibrionales; family Vibrionaceae; genus Vibrio; species Vibrio bathopelagicus. The sequence continues at coordinate 908,999 of NZ_CP062500.1, forward strand.
AGATCTGTTCTATCAGAACATCAATCAGCCGGGTGGCCAATCGTCTCAGAACACTGAGCTGCCAAGTGGCTTGATGTTGGGTGCTGGTTCTAAAGTCGTGGCGACTCAAAAAGTTCACACTCACGGTAACGCACAAACGACATCGAACAGCCTAGATATGATGATCGAAGGTGATGGCTTCTTCCAAGTTGAAATGCCAGACGGCGAAACAGGCTACAGCCGAAATGGTCAGTTCACACTGAACGGTGATGGCGCAATCGTAACGTCGGGTCAAGGTTATGCTCTGCAACCAGAAATCGTTATTCCTGAAGATGCAATTTCGGTGACGGTTGGTAACGATGGTGAAGTCTCGGTTCGTCTACGTGGTGAGCAAAATAACGTCGTGGTGGGTCAAATCACCATTACTGACTTCGTAAACCCAGGTGGTTTAGAGCCAGTCGGTCAAAACCTTTACTTACCAACGGGCGCAAGTGGCGATCCGCAAGAGGGCGTTCCGGGCTTTGATGGCTTGGGTAACATCCGTCAATCGATGCTAGAAACATCGAACGTAAACGTAACCGAAGAGCTGGTGAATATGATTGAGGCTCAACGTGTTTACGAAATGAACTCGAAAGTTATCTCGTCAGTAGACAAGATGATGAGCTTTGTTAACCAACAGCTGTAATTGGTTTATTTGCCGTTTACTTATTTACAATTAATAGACCTGTTTCTAATGAATAGACGAGTTTCTACTCATTGATCCATTTACCATTGCCTGCTGAGAGTATATCGCTATGAAACGTATTTTCTGTTTAGCCCTGTTAACATCTATGACTGGCTGTGCTGTCTTGGATCCTATTGAAACTCCAGCACAAGAAAACGCGACCACAGTAGTTGATGCAGTGGAAGGCGATAAGTCGGCTGAAGAGAGCTCTGGCATTATTGACCCCCTTCGCGGCAGAACCGATCCAATCGCGGGCGATCCTGCATGGGCGCCAATCAACCCAAAGAAGAAACCTGAACACTATGCCGCAGCGACGGGTTCGCTGTTCAATGTGAGCCATATTGGCAGCATGTATGACGATTCAAAACCTCGCGGTATCGGTGACATCATTACTGTTGCACTTGATGAGAATACACGAGCGACCAAAAAAGCTAACGCAGACATGTCTAAGTCGAACGACGCATCAATGGAGCCATTGGCCGTTGGTGGGCAAGAGCTAACCATAGACAAGTACAACTTCTCTTACGATTTGAGTAACACCAACACTTTTGCTGGTGATACCTCAGCCAACCAAAGTAACAGCATCAGCGGCTACATCACCGTAGAAGTGATCGAAGTGTTAGCCAATGGCAACTTAGTGGTTCGTGGTGAAAAGTGGATGACATTGAATACGGGCGACGAGTATATCCGCCTAAGTGGCACCATCCGCCCTGACGATATTGATTTCGAGAACACCATTGCTTCGAACCGAGTTTCTAATGCGCGAATTCAGTACTCAGGTACTGGCGTTCAGAAAGATATGCAAGAGCCTGGATTCTTGGCACGATTCTTTAATGTATCTTTGTAGAGCTTGAGACAGTGTCGACATACTGACACTCCCAGAGTTATCTGATTTCAAGCTAACTCATTATAAATTAAAGCAATACAGACAGGTTACTCAATGAAAAAACTGACACTCGTACTATTCGGCATGCTATTTCTTGCCACCAGTGCCCATGCTGCGCGTATTAAAGACGTGGCAAAAGTGGCGGGTGTTCGTAGTAACCAACTTGTCGGCTATGGCTTGGTCACAGGTTTGCCGGGTACTGGTGAGACAACTCCCTTTACCGATCAAACATTTAACGCAATGCTGCAAAACTTTGGCATTCAATTGCCGCCTGGCACCAAGCCAAAAACCAAAAACGTAGCGGCCGTTATTGTTACTGCTGAACTGCCGGCCTTCTCTAAGCAAGGTCAGGAAGTTGACGTCACCGTTTCTTCTATTGGTTCTGCAAAAAGTCTACGCGGTGGTACCTTGCTACAAACTTTCCTAAAAGGTCTGGACGGTCAAGTGTATGCGGTAGCGCAGGGTAACTTAGTGGTAAGTGGCTTTAGTGCACAAGGTAACGACGGTTCTAAGATTGTCGGTAACAACCCTAACGTCGGTATCATCTCTAGCGGTGCGACGGTTGAACAAGAGATCCCAACCCCATTCGGTCGTGGCGATTACATCACTTTCAACCTCATCCAATCAGATTTCACAACGGCTCAGCGTTTGGCTGATGCGGTTAACAACTTCCTCGGTCCACAAATGGCCTCCGCGGTAGACGCGACTTCTGTAAAAGTTCGTGCACCACGTGAAATCAGCCAACGAGTGGCTTTCCTTTCTGCCATCGAAAACATCGAATTTGACCCTGCAGAGGGCTCTGCAAAAATCATCGTTAACTCACGTACTGGTACGATTGTAGTTGGTAAGCATGTTCGCTTAAAAGCTGCTGCGGTAACACACGGTGGTATGACGGTAGCAATCAAAGAAAACCTCAACGTGAGCCAACCGAATGCATTCTCTGGTGGTCAAACGGTGGTGGTTCCTGATTCAGATATCGAAGTAACCGAAGCCGATGGCAAGATGTTCAAGTTTGAACCAGGCTTAACGCTGGATGATTTAGTTCGTGCGGTCAACGAAGTAGGTGCAGCGCCTTCTGATTTAATGGCAATCCTTCAAGCACTGAAACAAGCGGGTGCAATTGAAGGCCAATTGATCATTATCTAAGGAATAAAGCATGATTAAGAATAACAATGACATCGGCTTTATTCACGACATCGGCAGTTTAGACCGTCTTCGTCAACAAGCAGTAAACGGTGAAGAGGGTAGCGAAAAAGAAGCACTCACAGCAGCTGCAAAACAGTTTGAATCTATTTTTACATCTATGTTGTTTAAATCGATGCGTGATGCGAACTCAAGCTTTAAGTCAGATATGTTGAACAGCCAGAACGAACAGTTTTATCGCCAGATGCAAGATGACCAAATGGCGAGTGAACTCAGTGCATCAGGTTCGCTCGGTCTTGCGGATATGATTGTTGCTCAGTTAAGTGCAGGCCAAGCAAGCGACGCGACAGAAGATAAGGTTCGAAGTGAAGGTTTTGATACCTCACTGGAAAGACCTCAGTATTCAGGTCGTTCAGAAGAGAAAATCTCTCAAGTTCAACCAGCATCAGCTATGTCAGCAACAGCCATGTCAGCAGAAAAACAACCCGCTTCATTTGATTCGCCGGAATCGTTTGTTACGTCGATGAAGCCTTACGCTGAAAAAGCGGCGAGTGCACTCGGTGTTGACTCGTCTCTGCT